>NZ_JAUEUE010000008.1:0-348010 GCF_032485055.1 Bradyrhizobium sp. SZCCHNRI20481 | reverse complement strand
CAGCGCCAATGGTACTATGGCTCAAGCCCTGGGAGAGTAGGTCGCTGCCAGGCCTGCAAAGGACATCCCCTCTTCACTCCCCAACAACAACAACGCCGCGCTGAAACCTCAGCGCGGCGTTGTCGTTTGTCTTGGTGCGTCAGCTCGGGCGGCGACATGCTGCCGGGGTCGAAGCTCGAGCCCCGCGGAGCTCTCGAGGCCAGAGTCCGCCGCCGATGACTCGCGCCGCGACTGAGGTCGGGCTAGCGATGCTAGGATGACCATGCCGCATCGGTTCGCCCGCGCGGCCAACGCGATTGAAAATGATCGAGAGGCGCGGATGGAGACGACCTCGGCGGGGCAGCCGTATCGCCTGAGCGCAATTGCGAGCTTTCATGCCCACATCTATTTCGATGATGTCACTCGGGCCGAAGCCGCGCAGCTGCGGCAGTGGATTGCCGACCGCTTCCTTGTGACGCTCGGGCGTTGGCATGACGCGCTGGTCGGGCCTCACGAGCGGCCGATGTATCAAGTCGCCTTCGCGGTCGACGTGTTTCCAGTGCTGGTGCCATGGCTGATGCTCAATCATGGCCGCCTCAGCGTGCTGGTGCATCCGAATACGACGGAGCCGTTGGCCGATCACACCGCGCACGCGTTGTGGATCGGACAGCCGCTCGGCATCCGCGGCGAGAATCTTCCCTCGCACGGCGAGGCAGAGCTGCCGCGCGAGCCGAACACCACGCCGACGATCGCCGCCTGAGCTCGCGCGCGCACTGGTGGCCGCGCCGTCTCCGTACGGTCGGAGCCTGGGCGGACTTGCCGGACTACAGCGTGCGCGCGAGATCGAACGCGCGGAGAATGACCTCGGCGGCATCGATGTCGAAATTGCTCGGGCCTAGCAGGCGCGGCGCCAGCGGGCGGCGGCCGGGCAGGGCATGTCCGCCACCTTCGACGCGATACAGCGACACGCCGCCGATCACTTGGCAATCGCGCCAGCTGAGTTGCGTGACGGAGGTGTCGCTGGCGAGATCCCGATGCGGCAGCGCCGCGGCCTGGCGCACGCCGCAGCCGTCGCGCCGCGCAAAGAACTCCGCCGTCTTTTCAGCGCTCCACACCCGGCCGCGCCCGCCGCGCAGCCCGACCTCGCCGCCGCGATAGGGCACCATCGGATCAGCCGTGCCGTTGATCATGACCACCGGCACCGGCCGCGCGGCGCAGGGCGCGGTGCCATCCGGCATGTTGGCGATCACCGTGCCGATCCCGGCAAACAGCTCCGGCGCCTTGCAGGCCAGGGTGAAGCTCATCATGCCGCCATTCGAAATGCCGGCAAGATAGATGCGCCGGGGGGCGGCCGTACCGTCGGCGACGAGGTGCCGCACCAAGGCGCGGATGAAGCCGACATCATCGGGACCGCCGGAGCGGCCGTCGTTCCATTGCCGGTCGAGGCCATCGGGAAAGACCGCGGCGAAGCCATGAGCTCTCGCGGCTTCGGCAAAACCGGTCGTGCGCGCGGCGCCGGCGCCGCTGCCGAGCGCGCCATGGAGCACGATCACAGTCGGCTGCGGCGTCTTGCCCGTGGTCATCACCATCGCATGACGCGGACCATCGCTTGTGTCGATGGTGATGCCGCGCTCCGCGGCGACCGCCGTGGTCGAGACGAACAGAGCCGCTGCCATGGCGGCCATGAACGATCGGAGATGTGACGTCATGAGCATCCTTCTCGGCTGTCGGGTGACTCCCCGCGGTGGGGCTTCTGTCCGGGCGCGGCGGCCAGCACGCGCAGCCGCATCGCCCAGCTCCGGGCTGCCGCGAGGTCGCGGGCGATCGCAATCCATTCGCCAAATGCGATCCGCAACGGATTGAAGCTCGGCGCAACGCCGACGAGGCCGTAGCGCAAGGTTTCGCCGGCCGGGGCCTCGGCGAAGCTACCGAACAGCCGGTCGAAAATGATGAGCACGCCGCCATAGTTGCGATCGAGACAGGACTCGTTGGCTGCGTGGTGGACGCGGTGATGTCGCGGCGTGTTCAGCACATATTCGAGTGGACCGAGATGCGGCGCGAGCTCGGTATGGATGAAGAACTGGTAGAGCAGATTGACGCCGAGCATGCCGATGATGGCGAGCGGATGGAAGCCGAGCAGCGCCAGCGGCAGATAGAACAGGACATGACCGGAGACCTCGCTCGTCCAGCCGAGACGAATGGCGGCGGTCAGGTTCAGATGCGTCGAAGAGTGGTGCACGGCATGCGTGGCCCACAGCCAGCGAACCCGATGCGAGGCGCGATGGTGCCAGTAGTAGACGAACTCGCTGGCGAGAAACAATGCGAGCAGGGCGAGCGGCCGGCTCGCGTCGAAATCGAAGATCCTGTGGCGATAGGCGATGGTGAAGGGAAAGGCCGCGACGAGCGCGACCATTGCGCGGATCAGATGCTGTCCGATCGCGATGGCGAACGAGGCTGCGGTCTCGCGCAGGTCGTGAGTCTCGCGGCCTGCTAGCCGGCCGAGCCCATATTCCAGCGTCATGAAGCCGAGCGCCGTCAGCAGCACGATCATGCGCGTCGACGGCGGTAGGGAAGAGAAGATGGGCATGGCGCGCATCCGGCCTCATCGAATGGAGGCGGCGCGCCGGTCCGCCCCGGAGAGGCAGGCGGACCGGCGACATCGATGCTTCAGGGAGGCCGCGAGCAGCAACGCTACGGCGTCCGTTCAGCGCGTGACGGTGCGGCTGTAACTGTAGGAGTTGCCGCGCGGTCCCGTGCCCTGGCCCTGCCGGGTGCAGCTGCCGTCACTGCAGCTCGCGGAGCCGGAGCGCGACCAGCTGCGGCCGGCGGGACCTGTGCCGCCACCCTGCCAGGCGCAGGCGCCGCCGGAGCAGCTGCCGGAGCCGCCAAATGAGGTGGTGCCGCGCGGTCCGGCGACCGAGCCGCTGCGGGTCCAGGCATTCGCGTCGACCGCGGCTGCCGCCGAAAGGACTGCCACGAGCAAAAAGGTCGCGATGGATGTCTTCACGTCAGTCTCCCAATTCGTTCGCGCCGGCGATCGCGTCGCCTGCAGAGGGATACTGTGCGTTGGATGTCGCGGGCGGATGCACCGCCGGTGTCGTTTGGTCGCGGTGATTGGCCGGATTGTAACGGCTTGTCACGCGATCGCCGTCCGATACCGCAACATCGAGCGGCGCGGCGGGCTCTGGTCCAGCCGCACCCTCGACGTTCCGGCGCCTGTTCAGGCCGCTACCGGCCCGTCGGTGTGCTTCACCACCTGGTCTTCGTCGCCGTGTTGACGTTGATCACCGCCGTGGCCGTGTTGGACGTGGTTGTCGCCGTGTTGTTGATCAGGGTCAGCAGCTTGTAGTAATCGACGACCTTGGCGTTGGCGACGTACATCACGTCCTTGCTGCGCATCTGGAAGCCCGAGGCCAGCAGCATGCCGGAGGGGTCGCGCAGGTTGACGTGGTAGATGGTCGGAATGCGGTCGTAGATGAAACGGCTGGTATCGATGCCGAGCTTCTGCAGCAGCGGGCGTTCCTCGTAGCGATAGAGGAAGACCTCGGCTGGATCCGATTGCTGATCGTTCAGGCCGCCCGCCTTGCCGATCGCCTGGGCCAGCGTCAGCGTCTCTGTATCGAACGAAATCTCGGAATTGAAGCCGAAGACGTTCTGATTGAGGGCGCCGAGGGCCGTGAAGGTGGGGGATTCCCGCGTGATGTAGACGACGTCGTTCGGGCGGATGAAGATGTTCTCGCGCGGATCCTGCACCACGCGGCTGAGCAGCACGCGCACACGTTTGCCGTCCCGCTGCAGGGTCACGTAGCTTTCGATGGCCTCGTGCTTCGGGCCGCCCGCACGTGCAATCACCGCCAGCAGGCGTTCGCCCACGCTGTTGAGGGCCAGCACGCCCGGCGTATTGACGTCGCCGAGCACGCTGACCACGCTGGAATGCTGCTGGTTCAGGCTGACGACGACCTGCGGCTCGAGGGCGCGCTTCTGGAGCCGGAAGACGATGTCCTGCTCGATCTGCGGCAGAGTCCGGCCGGCGGCGGCGATCTCGCCCGCATAGGGAACGCGGATATTGCCTTGCTGGTCTACCGCCTGCGCCGGCAGATCCACGAAGTTGCCCGGGCGGGCGCCGGCGGCCGTGGGCGGCGTGAACAGTCCGCCTGGGGCGGCTTCGAAAATGGAAACGTTCAGCACGTCGCCGATGCCGGCGACCTGCACCGGCTTCGGCCGCTTGTCCGGAAACACGCCCTGGAACGTGACCATGTTGGGCTGCGACAGGAAGCCGATCGTCTCGGGGCTGATGTCGACCAGCGCATAGGGAAGCGCCGTGTTCGACCGCACGCTGGCCGTGGCGTTGTCGTTCACTGCGTCGCTGGTCGGTCCTGTTCCGGGGAGCAAGGAACAAGCTGGCAGAAGCGCCAAGATCACCAGAGTTAGGAGCGCGCGCGAGCCACGGCAAAGGCTATGAAAGCCGCTCGGGTCCGCTGCGCTGTTGCGCACAGGAGACCCCCCGCCGCCGGTCGACCCGCGCGGATTGATCAAGGCCTTCAAACCCATCCCCGAATACAGCAAAAATACGTTTCCCCACGCTGCTCCCTCCACCAAGAAGGGAGAACGTCCCACATATTTCAACCTACCCGGCGGCCATACTGGACGAAAGCGCACCGCCGTGCGGGGTGGTCCGCTTTTACCCGGCCGTGCCAATTAGGTCACAGTCTTACCTTACCATATTACCGCAACGAGCTGTCAACTCCGCCGGAGGTCCATGGTGGACGGATGATCCGTTCGACCTAACAGGAGCCCAGCAATTTTAAGCACAAAGCCGTTGCGCAACGGTTAGCCTGAGTCGCTTCGCTCAGGCAGGGGGCGACGACATCGCAGGCCGCGCAACGAGTCGGTGAGCCAAGGCCGTCGGACGGGGCGCCGGGACCGCAAGCGGGCGGCCGGCTGTCCAAGGCCGCCGATCAAGTCTATGCTGCTGCGCCAGCCCTTGAGGCTCTTTGCAACGGAGCACGCAATTGTCGAACGTGATCAGGATCGCCGCAGCTGCTTTCGCGATCGCCTTCACGGGCCTATCCGATCCCGCGTCCGCGCGCGGCCTCTATCCGCTGACGGAGTGCGGGCCGGATCTCAGCAGACTCTGCCGGCTGCACGGGGCATTCGAGGCCACTCCGTTTCATTACAATCTCGCGATTCATCCCGGGTGCATTCGGCGTGTCGCCGTCCAGACGCCCCGGGGCGTGCTGTACCGCCGCGCGCTGGTGTGCGGAGCGCCGGAACGGCCCATGGTGTGGTAACCCCGGCCCCTTCCTCGGCGTCTCCGAAGGGCGCCGGACGCTCCGCTCGGCCGCTTCATGGTCAAGCTTGGCGCAAGATGGCGGCCGCGATGGCTGATGCGGGCCGTGCTCGTTTCGACGGCTGGCGCCCGCCCCAGCCGTGTTCGGGAGTGTCGATCATCGCGCGGACGATTAAATGGGCAGTTCCGCACCGTGTTTTTTACGTGATCTGAAATTAAATTAATCGTGTCCAGACGATTCCGCGCGGTCGGAGACATAAAACGGTAGACTGAACAAACTAAAGCTTCAATTGTACCGGACCAAAGGTGCTTAATAAGTCCTTTCTGGCAATGCGGTAGCATTTTACTGCAAACCGTAGCGAGTGCCAGAAGTATTTAATGTCTTGCTGTCAGATGGTAAATTAACTTGTCGCGAGTGGTTAATTTAATTTCTAAAATCGAATCCGTGCATCGTCGCGATGACGGTTTGCCGGAACTCGAGAAAAATCCCTCAAAACTCGCCAATGAGTGGGGTCCGTCCTTGTGTGACGAGCTTGGTACCGCGTTGATCGAGGATATTGAGACGGATGGCGGCGGTGGCGCTCTGAATGCTGTCCTGAAATCGCTGAATAAGATGCGCCTTGCGAAATCACGTTTCGGCCGGCCATCGTCGGGCCGTTCGCCGCAATCCGCGCTGCGGTCTCAGATCGAGCTTTGTGATGCCCTGCTCGAGGAGATCCAATCCATCAGCAGCAGCCTGGGCAAGCGCGCGAAGAAGTCCGCGGCTCCCAGGCGTCGCCCGATGGCCACGCGGCGCCGCCGCGGGACGGCTCATTTGATCGCGCCCCAGCCGGCGGTGCCGGGTCGGACCAGGCAGCAGAAATAATCGCATCGGAAATTGATCGGCGCGGCGGCCGGCCGTCATGGTCGCGCCGGTTGCCGGCGCGAGGCGACGGCCGCTCAGCATCGACCCCGACGGCGCATCAGATCGCCCAGTGCTGCTGTCGCTGGCAGCGACGGCCGGACGTCATCCGGGCGTTCTTCAGCCGTCGTATCGCGCAAAGACGGCGCCCCGAGACGGTGCCGGCCGGAACCCATGTCACCGGTGGGCGGAGGATCGGGCCGCCGGGTGATCGCAGCCGTCCTCCACGCCACAGCCGATCGCGCGGCAGTCAGTTTCCGCTGCCGGTGGTGTGCCTGTCTCACGCCGCGCGACCCCGGATGCCGTCGGCGCGACGTGTTTGAGTCTGATTCGCATGAGCGCGCCTGAAGGATCCCGTGTTTGGCGAAGGCGCTTGATTCGCCGAATCGATGTCGGCGGCTTTGCGGCATGTTCACGATGCGGGCTCAATTAAACCAGCTCGCGACATTTTGTGCGCATGCAAAAATATCTCGATCCGGGTTATCGGGGTGCTCGCCCAAATAGGTTGTAAGCCCTCGCGGCAGCTTTGAAAAACATGGCGCGGTGAAAATGTTCAGCGACCGAATTCGGCACCGTTTGATCATCAAACCTACGTCACTTTGACGCGATCTTGCCTCAATAAGCAGCGAATCCGTTGCAAATCGTGTTGATTCGGCGACTTCTTCCAGCGTGCAGACGAATGTTGCCACAATCTGGGGGCGGTGCGACATAATTTCGGAAAAGGGGGTTGCGGGTTGATAATTGTTTGAGTTACAACCATTAGGTCTAGCCGGATTGGTATAAACTCAAATATTCAGTTTTTCCGAGCGTGAGCCACTTGCGGAACGAAATACCGAATTATATGACGTTAATTCGGCAGGATAGAGATCACAGACAAAGGTCGCTGCATGTCCACCAAGAAGATCGATTTCGAGGCGATGTCTTTCGATGACCTCTGGTCTCTCCATGAGCAGATCAGTCAGATCCTCGCTGTGAGGATCACGTCGGAGAAGCGCGAACTCGAACGTCGTCTGGCGGTTCTCAACCGCAGCCGCGGTGCCATCGAAGGCGCCGGCAGCGAGGGTGGGCAGTCCTACACCACCAGCGGCAAGGCGCGGCGGAAATATCCCCGGGTCCTGCCGAAGTATCGCAACCCACAGACCTCCGAGACCTGGTCCGGCCGAGGCAAGCAGCCGCGTTGGCTGGTGGCGGCGATCAAGACCGGGCATCGGATCGAGGAATTTGCGATCAATGGGGCTGGCGCTTCGAAAAGTCGCCGTCAGCGCGCCTGATCGGGGTAGCTTCAATCAAGCTCGCCGAGCCGATAGTTGAGCGACGCTGCGCGTCGATACTGGGCCTGATTCGCCCTCTCAGCATCCACGAACGACATGTGAGCGGTTTGACGCCGCAACGTCGCGATCCGCCGATCAAGACCTGACCGAAGTGGGCCCGTCCGATCTGCCCCGCACGGCTCCGCCGATTGGCTCGCGATCATCATCTGTTGCGAATGCGCCTAATAGGCATTGTTGCCGCGGATCAGCTCGATCGGCGTCCTCAGCAGGATCGCGACGTCGAGCGACAGGCTCCAATTGTCGATGTACCAGAGGTCGAATTCGACGCGCTGTTCGATCGACGCACGCGTGGGCGTGGGGCCGCGGCAGCCATGCACCTGCGCCCAGCCGGTCAGTCCGGGCTTGACACGGCGACGGAACGCGTAGTTGCGCACGAGCTTGTCGAATTCGTTGTCGTGCGCCAATGCGTGGGGGCGGGGGCCGACCAGGGACATGCTGCCGTCCAGGACGTTGAGCAACTGCGGCAGCTCATCGATGCTGGTCCGGCGCAGCCAGGTCCCGAGCCGGG
Source organism: Bradyrhizobium sp. SZCCHNRI20481 (assembly GCF_032485055.1). NCBI lineage: Bacteria > Pseudomonadati > Pseudomonadota > Alphaproteobacteria > Hyphomicrobiales > Nitrobacteraceae > Bradyrhizobium > Bradyrhizobium sp. SZCCHNRI20481. Next base: position 340,001 of record NZ_JAUEUE010000008.1, on the reverse strand, counting down.
TGAACCGGCTGTCGCCGATCTGGGCCTGGACGATCGAAGGCCCGTCCTCGAGAACGGACATCGTGCGAAACTTGTAGATCTGAAAAGATCGGCCGTTGAATCCGCAGCGTTGCTGCCGGAACAGCACCGGCCCGGCCGAGTCGAGCTTGATGGCGATCGCCACCAGCAGGAGCAGCGGCGACATCAATGCCAGCGCGATGCCCGCCAGCATGACGTCCATGAGCCGCTTGGTGGCGTGTTCGAGCGGGCTCAGCAGGCCGCGCTGCAGCTCGATGCAGACCGCATTGCCGAGTTCGCGGCACGGCCGCTTGAAGATGTCCGAAGCCGTTCCGACCGGCACGAAACTCACTGGAAACGGCAGGACTCTCAGCTCCGCGCCGAGCGTTCGCAGATCGGACCAGGGTTCGGGATTGGCGCCAACGACGATCTCTTCGATATCGGAGCCGCGCACATAATCGATCACGCTCGAAACGATCCGCTGCCGCTGATCCGGATCCGCGTCGGGCTCAGGAAGCAGGAAGTGTCGCTGGACGCGAAAGCCGGTGTCGGTGAGCACCTGGGTCAGCCCGGCGTTGTCCTTGCTTGCTTCATCGGTGATCAGAACGATGTTTCGGCCGGAAAATCGTCTCTCCGCCAGCCCCTTTGCCAGCAGATATGCGGTGGTGCGGCGATGCAGGATCAGCGCCGCGAGCCCGAACATCGCGAATACGATGCTGGTGCCGCGCGAGAATTCGCTCCCGATCTTGAGCGCGAACAGCGCGCCGGCCAGCACGAGGAACGCCGTGACCCAGGTCAGGCAGGCCGCGCGGATCTGGCGCGGCAGGATCAGGAGCTCGGCCGGCCGGTACATCCCGCGGATCTTCATCAGCGAGACGAACAGCGCCGACACGAGGATCGCCAATCCGAGCGATTTACTGACGTCGTTGGCTCCCGCCGGATCCTGCAGATGATACAGAAACCCGGACAGGACGCTCGACATGGTAATCGTTGCAATGTCCGCCGCGATCGCGAAGGGCTCCACCGAGTCGTAGTGGACGGGCCATTTCCGCCCTTGGAATTGTCGTTCCAAGAGGACGGCCGGCATGCCATTTCGATCGAGAGTCTTGGGCTGATCCACGTAATGCATGGGATGTCGGTGTTCGAAACTCGGTTAAATAGCGATTAGCCGTCATTATATGTTTTGGCATTTAATTTAAACAATTAAAAACTGCCATTGGGATTTATTCGCGCCGTCGGACATCTCCCGATACCGCGGCGAGGCCGGTGACGCCGGAATGCCGGTTCTGGAGGACGGAAACGAGGCCGCTCGCCCCCTCCAAGTCGGTCCTGGCAATGCCCGCGTGACGATTTAATGTTCGTGAAACGGATATTTCAATGCGGGCGGCCAAGAATGGCATTTAAAAAGAGATATAATTGGATTATTAATCCGGTGCCGGGCGCCCGCGACGCGGGTGACGCGTCCGCAGCCGACCGAATGCAGGGGGAGGTTTTCCTCGTGCAGCCGGGAGGGCGAAGCGAGGGCGCGGCGAGCTGTCTTCGAGGCCGGCCGGCGAGATTGGAAGATTATGATGCTCATTTCAAAGATTGAGAACCCGAAGGACGTCGCGCCATGAAGGTCGTATTGTTCTGTGGAGGGCTCGGGACGCGGATCCGGGAATATTCCGAGAGCATTCCGAAGCCGATGATTCCGATCGGCCACCAGCCGATCCTCTGGCACGTCATGCAGTATTACAGCCAGTACGGGCACCGGGATTTCGTTCTGTGCCTGGGCTACAAGGCCAATGTGGTGAAGGACTATTTCCTGAACTACAATCAGGCGTCCACCACCGACTGCACGATCTCGCAGTTCGGCAAGAAGGTCGAGCTGCTGGGCGATCGCCCCCCGGATTGGCGGGTTTCGTTGGTCGACACCGGCATCTGGCGCAACATCGGCCAGCGACTGCGGGCGGTCCGGCACATGGTCGAGGGCGAGGAGATCTTTCTCGCCAACTACAGCGACGGCCTGACGGACGCGCCGCTGCCGGAGATGATCGATCGTTTCAAGCGCAGCGGGAAGATCGGCTGCTTCATCGCCATCCACCCGCCGATCAGCTTTCACCTCGCCGAATTCGACGCCGACGGCACCGTGGGCCGCATGGCAGCGAGCAACGATTCCAACATCTGGATCAACGGCGGCTACTTCATCTTCCGCAAGGAGATATTCGACTATATCGACGAGGGTGATGAGCTCGTCGTGCAGCCGTTCAAGCGGCTGATCGACCGCGGCGAGCTGATGGCCTATCGCTACGAAGGGTTCTGGCGCGCCATGGACACGCTCCGTGACCGCCAGGTGCTCGAGGAGATGATCGAGCGCGGCGACACGCCCTGGCAGCTCGGCGCCAACCTTCCGGCGGTGGTGAACGGATGAGGGCCCTGCAGCTCGCCGGTCGCGGCGACCGGCTGTCGGTCCTGTGTCTCGGCGCGCACTCCGACGACATCGAGATCGGGGCCGGAGGCACGCTGCTGTCCTGGCTCGACCAGGGCGTCCGCCTGGATGTTCATTGGTGCGTGCTCAGCGGCAATGGCGAGCGCGGCGTCGAGGCGCGGGCGTCTGCCGACGACTTCCTTGCCGAAGCCGCCGGCCGCAATCTCGAGATCATGCAGTTCCGCGACGGCTTCTTCCCCGAGCAGGGGGAGGAGATCAAGGCCTGGTTCGAGCAGCTCAAGGGCCGGATCAACCCGGACGTCATTCTCGCTCACCGCCGCGACGACGCCCATCAGGATCATCGGCAGGTCAACCGCCTGGTCTGGAACACGTTCCGCGATCATCTCGTGCTGGAGTACGAGATTCCGAAATGGGACGGCGATCTCGGACGGCCAAATGTCTACATGCCCGTCTCCGAGCGGATCATGAAGCGGAAGGTCGCGCTGCTGATGGCGCATTTCGGCAGCCAGCGCTCCAAGCAATGGTTCGACCCGGAAACGTTCATGGGACTGGCGCGACTGCGGGGCATGGAATGCCGCGCCGCCGAGCGCTATGCCGAGGCATTCGTCGTGCGCAAGCTGTCCTTGGGGTGAACGGCGGCCGAATCCGTTCGCCGTGAGGTCCTCGCGGCGGACGCATCAATGTCCGATCGGCAATGTCCGATCTGCGAGGAGATGATCGGCGCTTGGCCGCGATGCGTGGCTGCGGCCGGCAGTCAGCCGGCCGCCCGTCGGGGACGTTCGACGATCTCCTCTGCCGGCGGACGCTCGATTGCGGTGGCCGGCACCTTCTCCAGCCAGACCTCGCGCCACCACGCATAGATGCCGCGCGGGCAGAATAATCGGTTCTCGCTGTAGCGCGACTGGCAATAGACGCCGTCGAGAATGACGGCCGGTGTCTTCATCCGCCGGATGTAGCCGGTGCGCTCGTCGATGAACTTCTCGACGCGCGTTCGCACCCGGAACACCTTTCCGCAATAGGGCACCATCTCGGCGTCGAAGCCCATGCCGCGGTTGTTGGTCTGCTTGTCGATGGTGGCCAGGATGTCCTTGTGCGGGCGGACGCGGACGAGATCGCCGGGCTGCAGCCCGAGATCGGCGATCGGCGCGTCCTTGTCCGTCAGGAGATCTCCGCGCTTGCGCGGAAACGGGACGCCGTCCCACAGCGACTGGATGCGGTCGTAGATCCAGCGCGCGGGCCGGCCGAGCCGCGGACGGCGCGCCATGGTGGCGCCGACATAGGCGAAGTAGAGAAAGCCCTTCAACATCTTCGCGAGCGAGACATTGCCGGACGCGACATCCTCAGCGTATTGCCGGGCGTCCCACCATTTGAGCGGCTGGGTGTAGGTCGGCAGCTCGGTTGCCTGGCAGGCGTAGCGCGGGCCTTTTCCCGGCTGCTGATCCGGCGACTTCGTCGCGTCCCACACCGCGCGCACCGTGCATCCGCCGGACGGCTGAGGCGCAGCCGCGCGGTCCGGGCCGGCCGGCGCGGGTTTGGTCGCATCCACCGGGGAGAGCCACGCCTCCTTCCAGAAGATCAGGCAGGCCGCCTGGCAGCCGCCATAAGCCTCGCCGTCACAGCGGTGCTCCAGATGCACCGCGTTGGGAAGGCGCCGGCCGAGCCATTCTCCGGTGTTGTATCCGGTGACCGTGTCGCAGGTCTTGTGGGCGCGCTTGTAGACCTGGAAGCGTTGACCGCACCATTTGAACATCTGCGGCATGAACGGCAGCCCTTCCAGGCGCCCGTTTGCGTCGAGAGTGGCCAGGATCTCTTCCTTGCTGCGCACTTCGACCCAGTCGCCGGCGGATAGTGTCATGCTCTGTCTTTCAATGCTTAAATCAATGCGTCATCGAGGCGGGCGGGGCATCCCGCGCGGGACGCCTCATTTGCCAGTGATCGAATTAAAGCTGCCGAGATCTGCGGTCAACATTTGTCCCTTTTGTGGCGTTATTTAATTTGAGCCAATTAATTAAATCAAGAGGGCGCCTGATGTCCCGCCGGCCGGATGGTCGCGACATCAGGCGGATCGGGGTAAATACACGGGTTTTCACGGAGTTTTATGTGCCGCGCCGGAGAAAACGGCTGCCGACGTCGCTTGCTGACGGATTCACTGGACGCTGGCTAGAAAATTAAATTATAATCTATTGGAGGGTGATTTAAATTCTCGTTTTGGTTGGTGACATAGAGGGTGCGATTTTGAAGGTACTGATCACCGGAAACATGGGCTATGTGGGTCCGGTCGTCGCGCGGCATCTGCGGGCGCAGCGCCCGGATGCGACGCTACACGGCTTCGACAACGCCTATTTCGCGCACTGCCTGACCGGAGCGCCGGTTGTTCCGGAGCGATGTCTCGACGAGCAGATCCATGGCGACGTCCGCGACATGTCGCTTGACCTCCGTGGCTATGACGCCGTGGTCCAGCTGGCGGCGATCTCCAACGATCCGATGGGCAATCGCTTCCAGGAGGTGACGCTCGACGTCAACCAGAACGCCACCGTATCGCTCGCCAGGAGGGCTGCGGCGGCTGGTGTGAAGAATTTCGTGTTCGCGTCGAGCTGCAGCGTCTACGGCATCGCCGACGGACCGCCGCGCAAGGAGAGCGATCCGCTCAATCCCATCACGGCCTACGCCAAGTCGAAGATCGGATCGGAGCAGGAGCTCGCCGCCATCGACACCGGCATGACCATCACCTGTCTGCGCTTTGCGACGGCCTGCGGCATGTCGGATCGGCTGCGGCTCGACCTCGTCCTCAACGATTTCGTGGCCTGCGCGCTCACCCGTCGCCAGATCAGCGTGCTCTCCGACGGCACCCCCTGGCGCCCTCTGATCGACGTCGCCGACATGGCGCGGGCGATCGACTGGGCGATTGACCGGCCGGCGGCGACGGGCGGCCGCTTCCTCACCATCAATGCCGGCTCCGACGACCGCAACTACCAGGTCAAGGATCTCGCCAATGCGGTGGCTGCGCGAGTGCCCGGGACCAGCGTATCGATCAACACCTCCGCGCCCGTGGACAGCCGCTCCTACAAGGTCGATTTCGGCCTGTACCGCTCCCTCGCACCCGATCATCAACCGCAGGTCACCCTGGACCAGTCGATCCAGAACCTGGTCGAGGGTCTCAAGAGAATGCAGTTCAAGGATGCCGAGTTTCGCTCGTCCGATCTGATCCGTCTCAAGGTTCTGCAGGACCACATGGAGACGGCCAGGATCAACGACAGGCTGCAATGGACGTGATCGCGCCGGGCAGACGTTCGCCTCGGCCGGCAAAGACAGTGACGGAGACACCATGGAACTGACCCTTCCCACCGCCGTCGGCGTCGCGCCCAAGTGCCGGCACTGCGGCGACGACCTGACCCTCAAGCTGATCGACCTCGGCGCCTCGCCGGTCGCGAACGACTACATCGATCCCGCCAACTACATGCGCGCGGAGCCGTTCTATCCGCTGGAGACCTTCGTCTGCCGCGAGTGCCGTCTGGCGCAGACACGCGACCTCCTGGCCGCGTCCGAGATCTTCCGCGCCGACTATGCCTATTTCTCCTCGCACTCCACCTCATGGCTCCAGCACGCGCAGCGCTACGTCGAAGCCATGGCCGATCGCTTCAAGCTCGGTCCGGCCTCGCGGCATGTCGAGATCGCGTCGAATGACGGGTATCTGCTGCAATACTCCCTCCAGAAGGGGATCGACTGCCTTGGCGTCGAACCCTGCGAAAGCGTTGCGCTGGCTGCACGTACCAAGGGCATCGAGACCCGCATCGAGTTCTTTGGCCGCAACTATGCGACCCGCCTCCGGGAGGAGGGCTGGTCGGCCGATCTCCTCACGGCCAACAACGTGCTCGCGCACGTTCCTGATATCAATGACTTCGTCGGTGGCGTCAAAATTCTGCTGGCGCCGGAGGGCGTCGCGACCTTCGAGGTCCAGCACCTGCTGACCCTGATGCAGCGGCATCAGTTCGACACCATCTATCACGAGCATTTCTCCTATCTGTCGCTGATCGCGGGCCTGCGCATCTTCGCACGGGCGGGCTTGCGCGTTTTCGACGTCGAGCTCCCGGAAACGCATGGCGGCTCGATCAGGTTCTTCGTCTGTCACGAGGGCGCCGCTCATGCGGAGAGCCCGAACGTCGCCGACGTCCTGGCACGAGAGCGGGCCTATGGGTTGCATGACGACGCGATCTACATGGCCTGGAACGAGCAGGTCAAAGAGACGAAGCGGGCTCTGCTCGAGCTGCTGACGGCACTGAAGCGCGACAACAAGAAGATCGTCGGCTACGGTGCCCCGGCGAAGGGCGTGACGCTGCTCAATTATTGCGGGATCCGCACCGATTTCCTCGACTTCACGGTCGATCGCGCCCCGTCCAAGCAGGGCCGCTACATGCCGGGCGTTCGCATTCCGATCCTGCCGCCGGAAGCGATCTTCGAAGCCAAGCCCGACTACGTCCTGATCCTGCCGTGGAACATCAAGAGCGAGATCAAGGCGCAGATGGCGGCCATCCGCGACTGGGGCGGCCGGTTCATCGTGCCGGTCCCCAAGGCGACCATCGAGGAGTAGAGCAGGGCATTGCCGCACGATTGCGCGAAGAGTTTTGAGCCATGAGGTTTGTCCAGCTGGGACGGTCGGATGCGCGGCTGATCGAGCTTACCGTTCGCTCCGACGAGCGCGGCAGCTTCACGCGGACTTGGTGCGCGAAGACCTTTGCGGAGCAGGGCGTCGCGTTTATCCCGGTGCAGGGCAACAGCTCGGTGACCCGTCTCCGCGGCACCGTCCGCGGCATGCATTTCCAGCGCGCGCCGAAGCCCGACGCCAAGATCGTCCGCTGCAGCGCCGGCTTGATCCATGACGTCATCGTCGACATCAGACCGGATTCTGCGACGCGCGGCGAGGTCTATGCCTGTGAGCTCGGTCCCTCGACGGCGCGGATGCTCTACGTCCCCGCGGGCTTTGCCCATGGCTTCCAGACGCTGACCGACGACGTGACGGTCGAGTATCTGATGGGTGAGGACTATGTCGAGGAGCTCTCGGACGGTTTCCGGCACGACGATCCGATGATCGGCATCCGATGGCCGCAGCCGGTGACGGTGTTGTCGGCCAAGGATGCCGCCTGGCCCTCGCTTGCTGAGCGGGAGCTGTGGTGAAGCAGCATGACGGCAGCTCGGTGTCTTGGGGGAGGAATCTGGCGGCCCCGGAGCGGCCCGATCGCCTCGAAGGTTCTGACTATTTGTCGAGGAGGATCACGGAATGACGAACATTTTCGTTGATGCCATCATGTCCGATGACGAGCGGCGCCAGAAACTGTACGAGGGTGCGCTGTTCCTGTACTCGCCGACGCCCTCGCTCGATGCGCTGGTCGCGTTTGCCAGGGAGCTGATCGAGGAGGCGTTTCATCCTTACGATCCGCGGACGGCGCAGTTCGAGCTTCCTGTCGAGCGCTACGTCGAGATTCTCGTCAGGCTGAAGCCATTCTTCATTCATCACGCCCGGTCGAAGGAGCTGGTGCAGGGAGCGCTCCGCGAGCTTGGCTGCGATCCCGAGCTGACCTATTTCGACGTGCCGCGGCTGCGGTCGGCAACGAGCGACGACTACCTCACCACCGGGATCGCATTCGCATTCCACCCTCATCGCGACACCTGGTACTCGGCGCCGCCGTGCCAGCTCAATTGGTGGCTGCCGGTGTATGACATCGCGCCAGACAATGGCCTTGCATTTCACCCGCGCTATTTCGACGAAGCGATCAAGAACGGCTCCAGGAACTATAACTATTACGAGTGGAACCGGACCTCGCGCGCATCGGCGGCGCAGCACATCAAGACCGATACACGGGTGCAGCCGAAGCCGGAGCAGGAGATTGCACTGGATCCACAGATCCGGGTGATCGCGCCGAGCGGCGGCGTCACGATCTTCTCCGGAGCTCATCTGCATTCGTCGGTGCCGAATACCTCGGGCGTGACGCGGTTCAGCATCGATTTCCGCACCGTGCATTTTGCCGACGTCAGCGGCAGGCACGGCGCCGTCAACGTCGACTCGGAGTCCACGGGCACGAACCTGCGCGACTTCCTGCGGGTGACCGACCTCGCGCGGCTGCCTGAGGAGGTCGTCGCGCCGTATGATCAGGACGGGGCGCCCCGCGATCATCTGATCTATCGGCCGACGATCGTGCCGCTGGCGACCGGCGGTCTCGCAGCCGATGCCGCGCAGGCATCGGCCTGACGGATGATGCAAGGTTCGCAGGTCATGCTGGACATCCTCACATCATCGATTGGGCCGCGGGCGCCGGCGATCGATCTCCATGATCTGATTACGGAGCTGTTTCCAATCAACCGTAGCCTCACGGGAGCTGGGGTCCGTCAGACGCTCGAGATCGTCTCACGCTATGTCGACCTCGTGATTCACGAAGTGCCGTCCGGAACGCCCGTCCTCGACTGGCATGTGCCGGCGGAGTGGAACATTCGTCGCGCGACGATCTCGACCCTGGCGGGCCGCCCTCTCGTCGACTTCGCCGACAATAATCTGCATGTGATGGGCTACAGCAAGCCGGTCCAGGCGGTGCTCAGCCGCGCTGAGCTTGCGAAGCACGTTCATACCTTGCCGGAGCAGCCTGATCTGATTCCGTACCGGACCGGCTATTATGCCGACGATTGGGGGTTTTGCCTGCCGGATCGTCTCTGGCGGGAGATGACGGACGACAGCTACCACGTCGAGATCGATAGCGAGCTCTCGCAGGGATCGTTGACCTACGGCGAATTCTTCGTCCCCGGACAGACGGACAAGGAAGTCCTGATCACCTGCCACGTCTGCCATCCGAGCCTCGCCAACGACAATCTCTCAGGGATTGCCGTTATGACGGCGCTGGCGATGCGGCAAGCGCAACGGCCCCGCCGGCTCGGGTACCGATTTCTATTCCTGCCGGCAACGATCGGCGCGCTTGCATGGCTCGATCGCAACGAGCGGGATCTCGACCGTGTCGAACACGGCCTCGTCCTCACCTGTCTCGGCGACCCCAGTGGATTTCACTACAAGCAAAGCCGGCGGGGCGCGACCATCGATCGCGTCGTCGCGCATGTCCTGAAGCAATCAGGGCATCCTCACGAGATTCTGCCATTCAGTCCCTATGGATATGACGAGCGGCAGTTCTGCTCACCGGGATTCGATCTCCCGGTCGGGTGCCTGATGCGCGGCGTGCACGGCACATTCCCCGAATATCACACCTCGGCCGACAATCTGAATTTCGTCAAGCCGGACTGTCTCGACCAATCCTACGCCGTCATCGAGGAGGTGCTGGATCTGCTCGATCGTGACTGCATCTACGAGCGCGTCGATGGGCGAGGGGAGCCGCAACTGGGACGGCGTGGTCTGTATCGCGCGATTGCCGGTCAGCGCGAGGCAGGTGGCGCGACGCAGATGGACCTCCTCTGGGTCCTCAATCTGGCGGATGGCAGGCACAGCCTGCTCGACATGGCGATCCGGGCCGACGTTCCGTTCGCGCGAATCGAGGCCGCCGCACGGATCGCGCTGGACGCCGGCCTCGTTATCGTAACGTCATCGCCTTCTCCGTCAGCACCGGAGCATGTGAGCCGACAAGACCAGAGTGAGGCGTCATGAGTTCGCAACCGGGCAAGCCCCGCATCGCCGTCTTTTCACTCCGAAACATCTTCGGTAAGGCGCTCAATCGCGGCCCCCACGTCGAGTTCGAGGACATCATCTGCGAGGTCGATTCCGCCGAGCTGTTCGCGCCCGAGCTCGATCCGTCGCGCAGACGGGCGAGCTTCGCCACCCGTCTGGGCTACCACGCTCCGGTGCTGTTGAATCCTGGGATCGCGCGGATCCAGCCGCGGCAGCAATACGACGTTCTGTTCGCGATCTGTGGATTCCCGCAGGATCTGATCATGTTCGATGCGATCGAGGATCTGAGAGGGACGTGCAGGACCTCGGTGTGCCTGCTGGACGAGCTCTGGGTGAAGGAGATCGCCAAGCATCGGCATTTCCTGAAGATCCTCGCCAAGTTCGACGTCGTGATGCCGTTCCAGATCAGTACGGTGCAGCCGCTCAGCGAGGAGATCGGCCAGGCTTGCGTGCATCTTCCGCTCGCCATCGACGCGATCCGCTTTTGTCCCTATCCCGATCCCCCCGAAAGGGTCATCGACGTCTTCAGCATGGGGCGCCGCTCCCGTGTCACGCACCAAACGCTGCTCGCGATGGCGCGGGACAGCGGCCTGTTCTATCTCCACGACACGATCGGCGGCAGCCAGGCCATCGACCTCCGGGAGCACCGGGCCCAGATGGCAAACCTCGCCAAGAGGAGCAGGTATTTTCTGGTCAATCCCGGCAAGTTCGACGAGCCGCAGGAGACCGGGCGGCAGGTCGAGTTCGGCTACCGGTATTTCGAGGGCGCGGCATCGGGAGCCATCATGCTCGGTGAGCGTCCCGACAACGAACTCTTTCCGCGGTTGTTCGACTGGCCCGAGGCGATGGTCGACGTGCCGCACACGTCGCCCGACATCGACCGCGTCATCAGGGAGCTGGACGGTGACCCGGTCCGGCAGGACCGGATGCGGCGAAGCGGCATGGCCCAGACCTTGATGCGGCACGACTGGGTATATCGGTGGGAGACGATCCTGGAGGCCACGGGTCTGCAACCGATGCCGGGCGTCGCTGCACGCAAGGATCGGCTGAAGAGGCTGGCCGAGATGGCGGCCGGTCCGGGGGTGGCGCGCGAGCATGAATTAGATCGCGAGCCGGCATTGTTGGCGCAGTGATGTTTCAATCCTTCTCTCCGCCACAAAGTGGCGTCATCGCGCCCCGGCGGCCCATGTTTCGGCTGCAGACGATTTTATACCGGCTGCATTTCGACGATTGGATGTTTCATTGCCCTGTACGGATCTGTTTGGCCGTGACTGGGAATAGGAAAGTTGGTTGCAATGTTTGAAAGCGATTGAACGGAGATGTCGGAAGCCGTCGCCGCCTATTTCGAGGAACATCGGGAGTCGAACGATCTCGGACGCCGCGCGTTGCGCGGAGGTCTGATTTCCATCGTCATCCAATACGGCAATGCCGTGCTCCAGATCGGAGCGGCCATCGTCCTGGCCCGGCTGCTCGCGCCGGAGGATTTCGGGCTCGTCGCCATCATCACCGTGCTGACGAGCTTCGCGCCGCTCCTGATCGACTTCGGCCTGCTCGACGCCACCGCCCAGCGCAGCAGGATCACACCGGCCCAGGTCAGCGGCCTGTTCTGGGTCAGCACCGGCATCGGCGCGGCGGTGGCGATCGTCGTCGCTGCATCCAGTCCGCTGATTGCCTGGGTCTACGGTGATCCGCGACTGGAGCCGATTGCGCTCTGCGTCGCGATCACCTTCGTGCTGTCCGGGCTGACCAATCAGCACATGGCGCTGCTCCGGCGCACGTTGCAATTTGGCCGCATCGGTCGGATCCAGCTGTTCGGCACGCTGGCGGGGACGGTTGCCGCCGTCGCCATGGCGTTCGAGGGCTACGGCTATTGGGCGCTGGTCATTCGCCCCGTCGTGACATCGATCTGCGTCGTGGTCGCCGCGTGGTCGGCCTGCCGTTGGCGGCCCAGCGCGCCGGTGTTCGACGCCGAGGTGCGATCGATGGTGCGTTTTGGCCTCCACGTGGTCGGATTCACCGTGGCCTATACGTTGTCACGGGCGGTGGACCGGATCGCGCTCGGTCTGCTCTACCGGCCCGATCAGGTCGGGTACTACCAGAATGCGATGAACCTGTACGACAACTCGATCTATGCGGCGCTCAATCAGACGCATGCGGTGGGAAGCTCGGCGCTCAGCAAGCTGCAGTCGAATCCGGCTGCGCTGCGGCAGAAGTACGAGGCGGCGCTGTCGATCCTGGCGTTCTTCCTGATGCCGGCGGCGGCGATCCTCTCCGTCACGGCGGAGGACCTGACCGTCGTCCTGCTCGGGCAGAAATGGCAGGCTGCGGGAGCGCTGCTCAGCATCATCGCGCTGCGCGGCATTTCGCACGTCGTCGAGGGCTCGCAGGGCTGGCTGCATCTGTCGCTCGGACGGGCGGACCGGTGGCAGACCTGGGGCATCATCTCGCTCGTCGCGCAGGTCGTTGCGGTACTGGTGGGGCTGCCCTTTGGGCCGGTCGGCGTGGCCTGGGGCGTCGTGGTCGGATACTCGCTGATCGCTGTGCCGTCGGTCATGTATGCTGGACGTCCGATCGGCATCGGTGCGGAGGTCGTGATCCGGGCCGTCGGACCGCAGACCATCGGCGCCGTCGCGACCGCAGCTGCCGGCTGGTGGCTGCAAGCGATGCTTCTCGGGGCCTATCCCGTGCTCGTGCGCATGATCCTGTCCGGCTGCTTCTGCGGCTGTCTCTATCTCGCGATCGTCGTCGGCGTGTTCCGGGTCCGCGAGCCGCTCAGGATCGCAGGTACGATCGTCCGGGATTTCGCCGGCAAGCGCTGAGTGGGAGCGAAAGGAGCCTCGGACAGCACCGCACGTCGCGATTAACTATCGCAATCATTGAATACCCCATATAGAACATCCCGTGATTTAAATGCTTTAAATGGTCATGGCCAGCGACAACCACCCGGACTTGGATGTGATGGAGGCGGCTCCTGCGCCGTCGGCGCAGCGCGAACCCGAATGGTCCACAGCCGGTTTCGCCGACCGACGGCGGCTCAGCATCCTCAGCGTCTCGCACATGCCGGCGAGCCCACCGCGGTTCGGGGCACAGGCGCGCATGCACGGGCTGATGACCCAGCTCGCGCGCCGCCACGACCTCACGGCGGTGATGCTGGTCGATGACGCCTTCGACATCGACGAGTGTCGGCGGGCCATGCAGGCCTATTGCCGCGACGTGGTGCTGGTGCCGAACCCCTACGGCCGTGACGGTCTGGCGAAGCGGCTGCTGCAGCTGCGCTCGCTGGTCTCGTTGCGCAGTTTCGATCGGCTGCGCGTGGCCCTGCCGGAGCTGCAGCGGGCGCTGGATCGGGTGCTGCGGACGACACCGTTCGACATCGTCAATCTCGAATTTCCCTATCTCGGCCACTGCATGTTCCGTCAGGCGCCGGCCGGCGCGCCGCGGCCGCGGCTGATCGTGGACTCGCATGAGATCGCCTATGATCTGGCGCGGCAGTTCGCCGCCACGGGCGCGAGTCTGGGCCGCCGGCTCTACGCCGGTGCGAACTGGCGCAAGCTGCGCCGCGAGGAGATCGCGGCCTATCGCGAAGCCGATGGCGTTTATCTCTGCAGCGCGGACGACGAGAAGCGTCTGCATGACGACATTCCGAACGCCCGCACGGCGGTCATTCCCAACGCCGCCGATATCGACTTCTATCAGCCGCGCAGCACCGACCCCGCGCCCGACGGCCGGACGCTGGTCTATTTCGGACTGCTGTCGACGGTGCCGAACATCGATGCGGTCACGCATTTCGTGCGGGACATCTGGCCTCGTATCGCCGCGCGGCATCCCGATGCGCGCTGCAAGATCATCGGCGGCCGGCCGCCGCCGGCATTGACGGCGCTGGCCGGGCCGCGGATCGAACTGACCGGCTTCGTACCGGACCTGCGGCCGCACCTCGCCGCGGCAGCGGCCGTGATCGTCCCGCTGCGGCTCGGTGGCGGCACGCGGCTGAAGATCGTCGAGGCCATGGCGATGGGCAAGGCGATCGTCTCGACCAGCCTGGGAGCCGAGGGCATCGAGGCCATGCCCGGGCGCGACATCCTCATCGCAGACGAGCCCGACGCCTTTGCGGGCGCGGTCGATCGGTTGCTGGCCGAGCCCGATCTCGCGGCGCGGATCGGCGGCGCGGCGCGGCAGGTGGCGGTCGAGAAGTATGCCTGGAGCTCGGCGGCTCAGGCGCTTGAAGATTTCTACTGCGAGATCCTGGAGACAAGATCGTGATGAAGGCCGCGCTCATCGGGGCAGGGCAGATCGCCCGCCAGCATCTGGCCTGTCTCAACAGTTTGCCGGGCGTTCAACTGGCCGGCATCTGTGATCTGTCGCCGGCGACGGCGGAGGCCGCAGCCGAGCGTTACGCCATCCCGTCCTGGTTCACCGATCATCGTGCGATGCTGCAGACCGTCCGGCCCGATGTGGTGCATGTGACGACGCCGCCGACCTCGCATTTCCGGCTGGCGATGGATGCGCTCGAGGCCGGCGCGCATGTGATCGTGGAGAAGCCCGCGACCTCGACCTTCGACGAGCTGCAGACCCTGACGTTGCGCGCCAAGCAGACCGGCCGCCATGTCGTCGAGGACTACAACTACGTCTTCAACCGGGCACCGCAGGAGATACTCCGTCGCATCGAGACCGGCGAGTTCGGCGCCGTCACCCATGTCGACGTGCAGATCTGCCTCGACATCCTCGGTCCCGACGGTTTTGCCGATCCGAACTCGCCGCATCCGGCGCTCAGCCTTGCGGGCGGTGCGATCGCCGACTTCCTGCCGCATCTCGCCTCGCTGTCACATGCATTCGTCGGCCCGCATCGCAACGCGCATACCGTCTGGAGCAAGCGCAAGCCGTCGCCGCTGCCGTTCGACGAGTTTCGCAGCGTCGTCGAGGCCGAGCGTGGCACGGCGACGCTCGGCTTCAGCGCGAGCGCTCAGCCCGACGCGTTCTGGCTGCGGGTCTATGGCGAGCGGATGCAGGCGACCGCCAATCTGTTCGAGACGCGGCTGACGTTCGACGGCCCCCGCAACGTGCCGAAGCCGCTGCGCCCATTCTTCAGCGGACTGGACGAGGGCCGCGACATCCGCCGCGCGGCGCTGTCGACCCTGCTGCGCAAGTTCAAGGGCCCAGGCGCCTATGAGGGGCTGTGGGAGTGCCTGGCACGCACCTATCAGGCGCTAGGCTCGGGAACGGCCTTGCCGATCACGATGGAGGACGTCCTGGCCGTCAATCGGATGGTCGAAGCGATGAAGCCGGCGGAGCAGGCGGACATGAGGAAGCTGGCGATATGAAAGCCCTGGTCACTGGCGCCAACGGGTTTCTCGGCCGGCATGTCGTCGATGCGCTGCTGGCCCGCGGCATTGAGGTTCGCGCCATGGTGCGTCCGGCGACCCGCGTTGACGCGCTTGGCTGGCCGTCGTCGATCGACATCGTCAGGGCCGACCTGCGCACCTCGCGCGACCTTGTTCGCGCGTTCGAGAATGTGGATGTGCTGATCCATCTGGCGGCCGTGGTCGCCGGCGGCGAGGACGCGCAATTCGCCGGCACGGTAGGCGGCACCGAGCGGCTGCTCGAGGCGATGGCGGGGAGCGCCTGCCGCCGGCTCGTGCTGTGCAGCAGCTTCTCGGTCTACGACTACACGGCGACGCGCGATATCCTCGACGAAAGCGCACCGCTCCAGCAGACACCTGATGTCTACACCCGCGGCGGCTACACCGTCGCCAAATGGTGGCAGGAGCGGGTGACACGCCGTTACGTCGAGAAGCACGGCTGGGACCTCACCGTCCTACGTCCCGGCTTCATCTGGGGACGCGGTCACGGCTATCTTGCGGCGCTCGGCCAGCAGATCGGGCGCCACCACGTCGTGATCGGGCCGCTGACCCGCATCCCCATGACCCATGTCGAGAACTGCGCCGATGTCTTCGCGCTGGCGGCCACGGATTCGCGGGCGATCGGCCAGACGCTGAACGTCGTCGACGGTCCCGGCGAGCGGGTCTGGACTTATCTGTCGGACTACATGCGCGGCACCGGCGAGCGCGGCCTCCGGTTGCCCATCCCGCATTGGCTCGCCAGCAGCATCATACGGCTGGCGTTTGCGACCGTGTTCAGGCGGGCGACCAAAGTGCCGGCGATCCTGACGCCCAAGAAATTCGACGCGATGCTCAAGCCGCTGCGCTTCGACAATCGCAAGCTGAGGGACACGCTCGGCTGGACGCCGCCGCTCGACTACGAACAGTGTCTGGCGCGGACCTACGGTCCGTTGCCGGCTTCGGCGGCAGCGCCGGCGTCCTGGTCGTCTGGAACGGCTGCTTCCATTTGAGGGCCGCGTCCGCCATTTTGACGTCGCGCGTCTCAAGCGGATTGTTCTGATGTGTGGCATCGCTGGGATCATCGGACGGGTGGACGACGACAACCGCGCAGCGCTGCAGCGGATGAACGACGCCATGCTCCATCGCGGTCCGGATGCCGGGGGAATTTGGGCCTCGGCCGCGGACGAGCGTGGCTGGGGCGCGCTGCTGGCGCACCGCCGGCTCGCGATCCTCGATCTGTCGCCCGCCGGTGTGCAGCCCATGATCGATCCGGTCACCGGGCACGTCATCGTCTTCAACGGCGAGATCTATAATTTTGCCGATCTGCGGCAGCGTCTGGTCAACGACGGCCAGCAGTTCAGCTCGACGGGCGATACCGCGGTGATGCTGCGCGCGCTCGGCCTGCATGGGCCAAAGGCGGTGGCCTGGTTGCGCGGCATGTTTGCGTTCGCCTGCTGGGACCCGAAGGAGCGCCGGCTGCTGCTGGCGCGCGATCCCCTCGGCATCAAGCCGCTGTATGTCGCCCGCGCGTCGAAGCCCGATGCGGGCTGGTCGGTGGCCTTCGCATCCGAGCTGCGCGCTCTCCTGGCGTCCGGTCTTCTGGGCAGGCCCCAGCTCGATCCGCAGGCCGTCGCCAGCGGCGTCTGGAACGGCTTCGTGGTCGGCCCCGGCACGGCGGTCAAGGGGGTCGAGCTGCTGTCTCCCGGCCATCTCACCGCGTTCGACGGTGTCGGCAACACCATCCGCGACGAGGATTTCTGGTCGATCCCCGAGCGCGCCCCGGACCCGACGATGGATGAGGATCAGCTTGCCGCGATCGTGGAGGAGGGGCTGAGGCTGCATCTCGCCAGCGACGTGCCGCTTGCGGTGTTTCTCTCGGGCGGCGTCGATTCCTCGGTCATGGCCAATCTGGCGCAGCGTGCGGCCAAGAGCCGGATCCACACCTTCACGCTGGCGTTCGAGGAGCAGGAGCTGAACGAGGGGCCGATCGCGCGGCAGATCGCCGCCGCGATCGGGACCGAGCATCACGAGGTGGTGCTGACCGAGCAGCACTTCGTCGACAACCTCGAAGCGGCGCTCGACAGCCTGGACCAGCCGACCTTCGACGGCCTGAACTCCTACTACATGTCGCATGCCATCCGCGGCGCAGGCTTCACGGTGGCGCTGTCGGGGACCGGCGGTGACGAGCTGTTCGGCGGCTACACGTCGTTTCGCGACCTGCCGGTCCTGCAGCGATGGTCGGAGCGCACGGCCTGGGTGCCGGCCGGCCTGAAGGTTGCTGCGGCGAAGCTGGCTGCCAATATGCTGTCACCCTCGGGCGGGACGGTCGCGCCGCAGACGCGCTGGGCCAAGCTCCCGGAGATGGTTCGACGCGGCGATGATCTTCTGGCGCTCTACCAGATGGCCTATGCGCTGTTCCTGCCCGGCTTTCAGCGCGAGCTGCTCGCGCCGGACCTCGTCGATACGCTGAGCGATGGGCTTCCGGCCGCGATGAGAGCGAAGATCACCGCGGAGACCCGCGCACGCACCCCGCTGTCGGCGATCAGCGTCATGGAGCAGCGCCTGTTTCTGGGCGAGCGCCTGCTGCGCGACAATGACGTGGCGAGCATGGCGGCCTCGCTGGAGCAGCGGGTGCCGCTGGTCGATCAGGTGCTGTTCGAAAGCGTCGACCGGCTGCCCGATGCGACGCGCTATCAGCCGCTGCGAAGCAAGGCGATGCTCAGGCGGATCGGCCTGCGTGGCCTCGATCCGTCGCTGTTCGACCGGCCGAAGAGCGGGTTCGTGCTGCCGCTCGATCGCTGGATCCGGCGCGGCCTGCAGGATGCAATGGACCGGACCCTGCGGGATCCGCAGGCCGTTGCGCCGGTGGGGCTGGACCCCACGGCCGTGGAGCGCCTCTGGCGCGCCTTCCTCGATGGCGCGCCGGGGATCTATTGGTCGCGCGTATGGTCGATCTATGTGTTCGTGCGCTGGTGCCACCGTCACCGCGTCTTCCGCTGACGTCCGACATCAGAAGAGCCGGCGCCAGATGCGCGTGCTCAGGCCTCCGGCATGACGCTTCCGCCGCACACCGGCACGCGAACGCCGGTCACGAAGCCTGCGAGGTCCGAAGCCAGAAACGCGATCATGTTGGCGACGTCCTGATCGTAGCCGCGCCGTCCGAGCGGCACGGACCGCTCGTAGAGCGGCTGCACCTCGTCACGGTCACGACGGTCCTTGTCGGAGATGACCCAGCCCGGGGCGACCTGATTGACCGTGATGCCATGCGGTCCGAGCTCCCGAGCCAGGGACCGCAGCATGCCGTCCGTGGCGCATTTGGCTGCCGTGTAGGGCGCTCGGTTGGGCAGAGCCAGGCTCGTCATCTCCGTGCCGAGAGAGATCAGGCGTCCCCATTTTCGCTCGATCATGGGGCCGGAAAACACCCGCGCGGTGGCCCAGGCCTGCAGGACCGAGGAGCGAAACACCTTGTCGAACTGGTCGGGTGTCTGCTCGACGACGGGACGTTCGTCGAACCATGTCACTGCATTGTTCACGACGATGTCGACGGGGCCGAGCGTGCTCTCGGCGATGCGGCGCATCGCCTGGACATCTTCAAGCACGGCAACGTCACCCGACATCGTACACGCGTGCTGCGGCTGAAGCTCGTTCAGCTCATCGCAGAGTCGTTCGGCAGCAGCGCGTGCCGTCAGATAGTGGATGGCGACCTTGGCACCACAGGCTGCCAGCGTCCGGGCGATCGGACGGCCGAGTTCTCCGGCTGCTCCCGTGACCAGCGCGACCTTGCCCGACAGATCGATCTGGAGCGGTGACCTCAACGGTCTCAGCGCCGGATCGTCCGGCAGGGGACCGAGCGTATTTCGTCGAATTCGTCGTGCAACTGCGCTCGCGATCCGCATCCACCCGTCCCCCGAAAGTATTCGTTGGCTCGGGTCGAGTATTAAATGTGCGATTAAATAAATTGAATTGCACAATTTGCCGCATTTGTTCGGGTGGGTGCACCGATCGGTTCATAAGGGTGCCGTGCACGCGCTTTTGGTGCCGGCTGCAGCAGCCGGTGAGCGTTGACGAGGGCCGAGCGCTCAGGATGCGCGTGTCGTCGGACTCTCGACGAGACGGTCGCCAAGCGGCCAGTCTGCGCCAGACGTATCCTGCGCTCGGCCTACGGCAGGCACCGGCCTGAACTTGTGCCGGAGCTGCCTGAAATACGGCTCGATGAAGCGCTCGATGGCCGCCGCGTAGAGGACCGAGATCAGGAGCGCGAGCGGAAACAGGATGTAGGGTTTGGCGGCGATGGCGGGCAAGTTCTTGTCGATCGTTCGGATCACGACGTTGTGGATCAGATAGATCGCGTAGGAATAGGTGCCGAGCGTCATCACCCAGGCGTGATTGAGATGACGAAACAGCGGCGCGTCGGCGAAGCGGACCGCGAAGTAGAACAGCGGCATCAGCGCCAGTCCCTGAAGGCTGTAGCGGGCGGTCTCCCGGAACACCGGATCACGGTAGATCAGGGAGACCAGCAGCGCCGCCGCGGCGCCGGCGAGCAGTGCCCATTGAGCCACCGACATCCGTCCTGAGGAAGAGCGCTGCCGCACCGGGGTCATGACCAGCGCCAGGATGCAGCCATAGGCGATCGAGTCGATGCGGGTGTCCGAGGCGTAATAGGTGCGGTCGGAGAAGAATTCCGGGGCATGCACCAGATGGATGCGCCAGGCGAGGACGCCGAGGCAGACGAGCCCGAGCAGCGCGCCGATGGTGCGCGGCCGCAGCACCGATCCGAGCAGCAGGGTCATCAGCAAGGGATAGACGATGTAGAAGTGCTCTTCGACCGCCAGGGACCACAGAATGCCGGTGCCGTCAGGAACCGTATTGCCTGGATCGAAGAACAGGCCGTAGTAGTTGGCGAAATACAGGACCTGGGCCGCCAGCCCCTTGGCGGTCATTCCGCCGTCCAGCAGGCCGGCGGCGGTGAGACCGTAGGCGATCGCCAAGGACAGCAGCAAAGGCGGCATCAGCCGGAACACGCGCCGCGCATAGAAGCTGGGAACGTCGAGCGCGCCGGTGCGCTCATGCTCGGCGAGCATGAGCGTGGAGATCAGGAAGCCGCTCAGGAAGAAGAAGATGGTCACGCCGAAGCCGCCGGGTACCATGGCCTGAAGTCCGGAATGGCCCAGGACCACGATCAGCACCGACAGCGCGCGGATGCCGTCGAGTGATGGAATGAGCAGGGATGCGCTGCCATGAGCGTTCATCCCGTGTGACGCTATCGGCGCGGTCCCACCGCCGTCGACAGACGTCATCGGCGGCACGGCGGAAGCATCACGAAGGCGGCTGAACTCGAGAATGTTGGCCATGCTGTCCAAATGGAGTCGGAGAAACACCTAGCTTCGCAATTCTCGCGTCAGTACCGCGGCGATCTGTCCGCCGAGCGTCATCGCGTATCGGCTGCGGCGTGGCTGGCCCGCCAGAGCTGAGCCCGCTCCGCATCGATCCGGGCCGTCGCGGCGCGCTTGCCCAGGCGCAGGCAGGCGTGCTGATAGGCGCGGAGGAAGCGCCGGAACTCGAGATCGTCGTAGCGCGGCAGGCCCGCCAGCCAGCTCCGGAAATAGCCCCACAGCATCGCTGTGCTGCCGATCAAGGCCGGATAGGCCGGCAGGTGATAGACCGCCACCGCGAACTGGTACAGCGGCGACGTTCCCATGAAGTACTGGCCGAAGCCCTTCCGCAGGCGTCCAGTCCAAATGCCCTTGTGACTGGCGCCCTGCGGCCGCAGATGGATGAAGCGCAGTGCTTCGGTGTCGATGCTCTCGGCGATCCAGCCGAGCATGCGGCAGCGGTGGCAGTCGATACCGTCCCACATGACCTGGCGCACGAAGCCGCCGATCTCTTGGAAGCAGGCGACGCGGTAGAACTTGGTCATCCCGACCGACATCTCGTCGCCGCAGACCTCAGGCTCCAGGGCGCCGGTCTGCGGGTGGACGAACCACGGCTTGCCTGAGGTGGTCCCGACCCGCGGATCGCTCTCCATTCGTTCCATCAGCAGCTCGAAGTAGCGCCCGGGCAGATCGAGGTCCATGTCGAGCTTGCAGAGATAGTCGAAATCCTCCAGCCGCACGCTATCCAGGCCGGAATAGAACGCCTCGATCACGCCAGGACCGACCTTGCGTCCGCCGCGATCGGCGCGGCGGATCACGCGCAGATAGGGCAGGCGCTGGGCGTACTCCTCGAGAATGGCGGGGGTGTCGTCGGTCGATCCGTCGTCCACCACGATCCATAGCGCCGGCGGCACCGATTGCGCAGCGACGCTGTCGAGAGTCCGGCGGAGGTACTGGCCCTCATCCCGGCAGGGCGAGACGAGCAGGTAGCGGCGCGATGGCGTCACGTATCAAATCCCTTGCGGAAGACGGAAGGACCGATGCAAACCTGCCGCGAGCAGGGGAGTCACCGGTCGCCTTTCAATAAATTAAATCGTGATTTAATATTATGTCATGGCGCGTGTCAAAGTCATGGTGTTTTTAGTCGGCGCGCCATTTCAATGTGTGGTCGGTCCTGCGAGAAGGTCCCATGGATAGCGTCCGCCTCGTGATCCCCGGTTGCACTCAGGCTCAGTCCCGGTCGTCTGCACGGGTGTCGCGCCGGATCGATGCCGTGGGCATCCGGGCGCTTTGCACGGCAGCGCTTGCCCTGCTGATCCTCAGCGGAGCTGCCGAGGCCGCCGAGCCGGCCGCGTCCACCCGGCCGGCATTGGCCGGCAGTCTCCTGCCGGCGGAGCGCCTGGCCGCCTGGAATCCGGGGTTGATGTCAGCCGGCGGTATTCCGAGCCGCACCATCATTTATCGCACGCTGTCTCCGAGCGGGAGAGATGACAGCGGCGCGATCCAGGCCGCCTTGAACGCTGCGCCCGCCGGCCGGGTCGTGATGCTCAACCCCGGTACGTTCATCGTCAACGAGCCGCTCTTGATCAGTCGCCCGGTCACGCTGCGCGGCGCGGGCGCAGGTGCGACCAGGCTGGTGAAAACCAACGGCGCACGCGCACGAACGTCGGCCGTGATTGCCGGCACGAAGGGAATCCTCACGCCGGTCGACCCGAGCTCGTACAGTTATGATCCCAAGCCTGTCATCATCGTCGGACCTTCGCGCTGGAACAATGGCCCCGACAGCAGCGCGTCGCAGAACCTGCTGGCCGACGGCGAACAGGGAACGTCGACCGTCACCCTCGCCAGCGCCGCGAATATGAAGCCGGGCGATTTCGTCCTGCTCGACGAAGTCTCAGGCGCATCGTGGCAGGCGACGCCTGCCGGTTTTCCGGCGGGAGCGAAGGTCTGGCAAGGCGATCGCGTCGCCTGGAACATGCACGATCCGGTTCAGCCGGGCGATGACAATGCCGGCGCGAATGCGGGAGGCCCCTATGACCAGGCCCCCGGCGTCTTGCCGAAGCCGATGTCGTGGTTCGCCCGCGCCGACCGGGCGACCGCCGAGATCAAGGAGATCGCCTCGGTGACCGGGAGCACGGTGACATTCACCTCGCCGCTCACGATCAGCTATCGCAGGGATCACCAGGCGCAGCTCACGCCCTACAGCACCGACCCGAACAGCGGTCGCCACGCCGCCAATCATCGCGACATCCACGTTGCCAATGTGGGCGTCGAGGATCTGAGCATCGTAGGTGGAGCGGACGGCGCGTTGCGGTTCGAAGCCGCCGCTTACTCCTGGGCCAGATCCGTCGAGGTGACGCAGTGGCTCGGCGAGGGCGTGGCGATCAATAATTCGTTCCGGGTCGAGCTCCGCGATTCCTACATTCATACCGGCTCGTGGCCGCAGCCGGGCGGCGCCGGATACGCGATCAGCCTGGCGGCGGGCTCCTCGGAGGTCCTGATCGAGAACAACATCCTCGTCGACGTCTGCAAGAACATGGTGTTCCGGTCGTCCGGCGCCGGCAGCGTCGTCGGCTATAACTATGTCGACGACTCGTTCGATTTCGACAACCCCGGCTGGGTCGAGGTCGGCATCAACGCATCGCACATGGCCGGCGCCCATCACGTCCTGTTCGAAGGCAATCTGTCCCACAATGCCGACAGCGACTACACCCATGGCAACGCGATCTATCTGACCTTTTTCCGCAACCATCTCACGGGGCAACGCCAGCGCTTCGTCGATCGTTCAGGCATTCGAGCCGTGGGTCTCGCATATGGCTCGTGGTGGGATTCGTTCGCCGGCAACGTGCTGGGTCGGCCGGGACGCATGAGCGGTTGGACCTACGACGATCCTTCGATGCAGGCCGGCACGGCGGTTTGGGGGCAGGGCGGTGTCGGCAACGTCTGGATGCTTGGCTACGATCCGGAGCGATGGACCATGGCGCCAGACCCGAAGACGCTGACCACAGTGATCCGCGGTGGCAATTTCGACTATCTCACCAGCAAGGTGGTCTGGACCGACGGCCTCGCGGCGCAGCCGCTCCCGGCGTCGCTGTATCTGAGCGCCAAGCCGGGCTTTTTCGGCAATCATCCGTGGCCCTGGGTGGATCCGACCGGCGATACGAAGCTGCATACGTTGCCGGCCAAAGCGAGATTCGATGCGGGCACGCCGTTCGCGGCGACGCCGGGAACAACGCAATAGAGCTGGCGTGAGGCTCCAACGGGTTTCCGTCAGGTGCGGACACCGAGTCGCGGCCGCCATGCCGGTCGTGTGCGGCTCCAACGAGCCGGTCGCCTGCTCACGGGCTGAGGAGAGGCGGGCATGCTCTGTTGCGACCTCCGCCAGTATCGCGCGGCCTCGACCGTGACGAGCACGAACACGACCCAGGACACGTCGAAAGCGCGCAGCCACAAGGTCTCGAGAAAATCATACAACATGACGAACAAGGCGACGGACAGCAGGATCCACGCTCGCTTGTAGTCGTAGCGCGCCACGCGGCCGATGACGTGAACGGTGGCCGCCAGAAAGACGAGGAGAAAGGCAAGACCCACATAGCCCAGCTCGAGCATCGCATCATAATAGCCGTTGTGGGAGTTCGGCATGGCCTTCACCCAGCCAGGTGCCTCGGTGATGCTCGGTGCGTCTGCCCCGACCAGCCAGAAGCTCTGATAGCCCCATCCCAGGAGCGGCCTCTTCGCGATCTCCATCTCCGAAAAGGCCCATATGGTCGTCCGGCCGGTGAAGCTGGAATCGCCCGTCAGCAGATAGGCGATGCGGCCGGTCGTGAAGCCCGCGAGCTCGCCGAACATGAAGTAGCCAAGGATCATCGCGGTGAGAATCAGAATCGGCGCAAGCCGCAGCGTTCTCGCGATCACGAGCGTCAGGATGGCCAGGACGGGAGCGACCAGAGCGAGACCGAGCGCGGTCTTCGAGCTCGAGAAGAAGATCAGGACGATGGCAGCGACGGCAACGACGATCCCGAGCGCGCGTCGGGTTCCGGGATAGAGCAACTCGTGAACCGAGAGCAGGAACGCAATGGCGGCAAACTCGCCCAGCAGGTTCTTTCCTGAGAAATAGCCCTGGTAGCCGATGTCGACCAGCGTGTTGCCGTATAGCGCGTAGGTCGCATAGCCGCCGGGAAGCAACAGTATGTTGAGGATCACGCCGACCGCGAAGCAGAGGAACACCCCGCGCATGATGTTGGCGTTCGGGTTCGACAACAAGGCGGGCAGCACGACGGCGGTCAGAACCATCGCTTCCTGGAGGAAGCGGACGAAGGCGAACTCGGGTTTGAATGCCCATCCGATGCTGGCGCCTGCCAATCCGAAGTAAGCGCAGAGAGCGATGATGTTGGGCGGAAGGGCAAGCCGGTCGCCGCGGGCCAGGCGTTGCATCGCAACGACGATGGCGACGGCTGCGAGGACCGGCCAGAAGACCCGATTCTCAATCCGGCTCTCGAGCAGGCCCTGGAGCCCGGCCGACGGTGGGAAGCTGAAATAGATCAGCGGCTGAATGAGGGACGAGTAGGCGAAGGCCAGCACCGGTATCAGCGCGCAGACGTCGAACGTCCCCGCAGAGGCCCGCGGCCCGGCCGACATCGACGTCGTCGCTGAAATTCTCGGCATCACAATCTGGCTCAGACATTCGAACGGGGCGGCCGGGCCGGCAGCCGCCAGGAATATTGTCGAGCGATATTATCCAGAGATGCAATTAAATAAAAGCGCCTCGTTGTGTGCCTGGGGGACATTGCTGCGACTGCGCCGCAAATCTGCTCTGGTATTCACAAATAAATCGTATTAAATGCGCCGTGTGATTTAAAATTAAATAGTGATATTTTGGTCACCCGCCTCCGTCAGGGAGGTGCGGCCGGGGTCCGCAACCCGGCATCTTCGTGCGGCGGGGCAGATTGAGGGAGAGCGGCTGATGCTGACCACGCATGAATTGCAGGAGCCGGGATCCGCCCTGTATCGCGTAGGGCGCTCCGGGACGGGTCGCGGTCGGCCGGAGGCCGATGCCGCAGCCATGTCCGACCCCGCAGTTCCCGACGACCTCGCGCGCGACGTCTATTGCGTCCTCGGGATACCGGTCGATGCCATCGGCATGCGCGGCGTGCTGCGCCGCATCCGCGACGCTGCCCGACGCAGAACGCGGCTTCTCATCTCGACTCCCAATCTCAACTTCCTGGTCGCCAGCCAGTCGAACAGGAGCTTCAGGGAGTCGCTGATCCTGAGCGATCTCTGTACGGTGGACGGCATGCCGGTGGTCTGGATCGCCCGGCTGCTTGGGATTCCGATCAAGAGCCGGACGGCCGGCGCGGACATCTTCGACGCGCTGAAGTCGGAGGCCGGAGCAGCGAACGCGCTGAAGCTCTTTCTTTTCGGCGGCCCGGAGGGAGCCGCCGAACGGGCCGCCCGGACGCTGAACGGCCAGTCGGCGGGATTGCAGTGCGTCGGTTGGTCGAACCCCGGCTACTTGTCGGCCGAGGAGTTGAGCCGGGATCACATCATCGACGAGATCAATGCCAGTGGGGCCGACTTCCTGGTTGCCTCTCTGAGCAGCGTGAAGGGACAATCATGGTTGCAGCGCAATCATGAGCGTCTCGAGATTCCGGTCCGCGCCCACCTCGGTGCCGCGCTCAACTTCCAGGCCGGGACGGTGAAGCGTGCACCTGCAATCCTGCGTCGATCAGGCTTCGAGTGGCTGTGGCGCATCAAGGAGGAGCCCTATCTCTGGCGTCGCTACTGGAACGATGGGACGGCGATGCTCGGCCTCATGCTCACCCACGTGCTGCCGTTCGTGGTCTGGACCTGGTGGATGCGGCGCACGCATGAGCGGGGTGAGGCGCTGACCATCACGCAGGACTATGGAGCGCGAGCGGTCACGCTCAGCCTGTCGGGGCCCGCCGATGCGCGCCACGTGGACAGAGCCATCCCGGTTTTCCGTGCCGCTGCTGCGTCCCGCAAGCCGGTCACGCTCGATTTCTCGAACGTCTGCGCCATCGATGCGCGCTTCCTTGGATTGCTGCTGATGCTGAGGAAGCAACTGGAAGCCCATGGCTGCATAGCGACGTTCGTGGGCGTTTCGCCGCTGATGGCCCGCATCTTCCGCTTCGGCGGACTGGACCGGCAATGACAGGGGGAGGCTCGTCACCGATCGCATCACAGCTCCCGCAATCGGTGGTTCGATGATCGCCGCCGCGGCGCTCGCCGGCGTTGCGAAGGATTGCCTGAGCCGTGAGTCCGACCAGCGCCCCTCGGCTGATCGCCGCCCATGGAGTGACTCGTGTTCGGAGATTGAGCGTTGAGCGCTGCAGGTCCAAAAGGACGCGAGCTTCTGATCGACTTCTATCGAAGCTGCGCGATGCTGTTCGTATTCTATCATCACACAGCCAACGTCTTTCCGGACTCCGTCGATCTGTTCACGAAATTCAACCCCTTCGCCGAACTGTTCGTCGTGATCTCGGGGTTCATGGTCGGGTACGTCTATCTGCACAAGGAGAGACACGGAGAGCTCGTTGTCCGCGGGGTGAAGGTGCTCGCCGCCTATTTCGTCATCTCGGTGCCGGTCGCGATGGGCATGGCTGTCCTGGGGAAGAAGCGAGAACCGGTGGGGCAGGCGATTTTCGACGTTCTGACGTTCCAGTCCGAGCCGACCTGCATCACGATCCTCAAATTCTACGGGTTGATGTTCCTGCTGCTTCCGTTGATTCTGCTGGTGTTCAAGCGCCGCAGGCTCCTGGTGCTGGCGTTGTCGGCTGCGATCTTCGTGGCCTGCACCTGGTTCAGCAATACGACCACGGCAACCGAGTTCGAGAATCCAGCCGTCATTCTGTTGCTGTTCTCGCTCCAGGCGCAGATGTTCTTCATGATTGGCATCTGGCTCGGAGATCTCCATCGGTCCAACCGCTTGATCGGACCCGCGTTCTACACGGCGCTGGCGGGGATCTTCATCTTCGGGCTGCTGCTCGACTACGGACTCGGCTTTCCCAGCAATGGCGAAAAATACCCCTATCGGTTCGACAAGCTCCTCAACCTGCTTTGGACATTGCCGCTGCTGTTGGCGCTGTTGTGGGCGGTGTTCGCGCGCACCCGGCGATCGCCGGCGGTCGCGCTCATCCTCAACGTCGGCCAGAACTCGCTGATCGCGTTCCTGGGGTCGGAGGTGGTGCGGCAAGCGGTCAAACTCGCGCTCCTCCTGGGGGGCGTTCACCCGCAGGTCTACGGCCAGACAATGATGGGCCTGTTCGATGTGGTCCTGGTGACCGCGGTGCTTTGGCTCTACCGGGCACGCTGGCAGAACCGCCAGACAGTGCTGCACCCGCTCAGCGGGCCGTAGCGGCGTCTTTCGCCTGGAAGTGTTGCTCCAGTGCGCTTGCTCGAATCCTCCCGGGCGGCTTAGCTCATCGCTAACCATTGGCCGCTAGCCTCTCGAGACGCCCGAGGAGGCATGAACTGATGTGGGTGATAGCGCTTCATTTTGCAGCCGGGGTCGTTGCCGGGACGATGTTCACGGTTCGCACGCTGCTGGCGCTCGCCGCGATCGTCTTCATGGAGTCTATCGCGGCTTCGATCATCAGCGGGCTGTCGGCCGCGCTGTATGCCGGTGCCGGTCTGATTGCAGTCCAGGTGGGCTATCTCTCAGGCGTCTATGTCCGCAGCGCTCTGGAGCGTGCCGGCATCGCCCATCCCTCCATTCGCCCCGAGCACCAGCGCTGACGGCCGATCTCTTCTCTGTCAGCGGCTCATTCGATGGCGCGCGCTGACAGACCTACTCGGCCATCACGCTCCCGTAACGAGCGTAATATTTGTGGTTGTAGTAGTCGCCGAAGTGATTGGCGTAGCGCTTCAGCGCCTTCATGTTCGTCTTGTTGAGCACGACGCCGAACAGGGCATCGTAGACGTTGGGAGCCGTGTTCAGCGCGTGCTCGACCACCTCGGCCGGCGTGCGTCCCCATTCCACGACGAGGACGAAGCTGTCGAGCAGCGCGGAGACGGCGCGCGCGTCGACAACGGGCGCGAGCGGCGGAAGATCGACGATGACGTAGTCATAGGCTGCCCGCAGTTGCTCGAACAGCTTGCGCATCTGCTCGTTGCCGAGGATATCGCTGGTGTCGCGCTGTGCGGCGCCCGTTCCCGGCAGAAAATCCAGGCGCGTCACCGGGTCGGTCCAGACTGCGTCTGCGAGCTGGCATCCTCCCAGGACGATGTCGGCGATCCCGGTGCCGGCATCGGGGGCCAGCATGGCGGAAAGCGACGGATTCCTGAGGTCGCAATCGACCACGATCACCCGCTTGCCTGAATTTGCGATGAGCTGAGCCAGCGACGCGGCGATGATCGACTTGCCTTCGTTGGGCAGGGCGGACGTCAGTCCGAAGACCTTCCGTGACGTCCGGCTCGGATCCTGGTCGATGGCGACTTTCAACGAGCGGATGGATTCGGCAAAGCGCGAGGTGGGCATGGCGGATGCGGCCCAACAGGTCCCGGGGCCTCTCGAGACCATGCGCTGGCTGCTGTCGGGTTCGGCCTTGTCGGGGTCGGCCTTGGCAACGGCGTTGACCGTCGCCTTCTTGGTGAACCTGTCGACTTCGCCTCGTTTGAGCAGAGGGACGACTGAGAGGCAGGGCAGGCGCAGGCGATCCTCGACCTGGTCGGTCGTCCGAAAGCTGCGGTCCTTGACTTCTGCGAGCAGGCCCAGGCCGCCGCCGAGCGCCAGGCCGCCGAACAGGCCGATCGCCATCAGCACGATGGACTTCGGCTTGATCTTCTTCTTCGGCGGCGTGGCCGTTGAGATCACCCGCGCCTTCGCAATCGGGAAGGAGCCCTGCTGGACTGAGCCCATGTAGCGCTGAAGGAAGGTGTCGTAGAGGGAACGATAGCTCTTGGCGCTGGTCTCCAGCTCGCGGAGGCTGAGCTCGGCCGCCCTGGTATCCTGCGACCGGACAACGGCCTGCGCCAGCTGCTTCTCGATCTCCTGCTGCTGCTGCTTGGACTCCTCGTAATCGTGCTTGGCGACGTCGGCAAGGCGCCGCACCTCGTCGACGATGGCCTGGCGGATGCTCTTCATCGTCGCGCGGATATTGACGACCGCGATATGATCCTTGCCATATTTGGCGGAATACTCGTACTCGCGCTTGGCGCTATCGAGATATTGCTGACGCAAGCTGTTGATGATGAGCGTGCTGTTCGAATTGCTCAAGGAGAGACCGTCGGGCGGATTGACGTTGCCGCTGAGCTCTGCCGGGGAGAAGTCGGAGACCGCGGCTACGCGGTCGATCGTCATATCGGCATTGCTCGTCGCGAGCATGTCGTCGAACCGATTGAGCCGGGTCATCAGCGAGGCGGTACGCGTGCGCACCGCCACCAGACGGTTGGTGAGCTCGGTGACCTGTTGCTGGTCCATGAACCTGCCGTCGGCCGAGACGATGTTGTACCGGCTTTTCAGCTCGTTCACGGAGCGTTCGGCGGCGGTCGCGTCGTTGCCGAGATCCTGCAGGCGGTCGTGAAGCCAGGCGGTGATTGTGCGGTGCTCGTTCGCCTCCGCCTTCAACTGCTGATCGAAATACTCCTTGACGATGGCGTTGGCGATCATCGCCGCCCGATTGGGGTCGCTGGCGCTGAAATCGACCTCGACGACCGTGCTCGTGCCAATTCTGAAGGCGTTCATCCTGCGCTGGAATTCGTCGAGGAGATCGTCCATCGAGGGCCCGTTCGGCTGCGGCGCCGAACTCACGAGGCGGCGAACCGCATCAACCGCACCATGCAGCGGGCTGGCTTTGCCGTTGAAGTCGGGATCGTCCGCCAGGTTGAGCTTGTCGATGACCGCTGTCGCGATCGACTTCGATTTAAGGATCTCGATCTGCGATTCCATATCGAGCGGCGGCTCGTCCTGAACCGGCGGTTGCGGCTGCACAACTGCGGCTTTCGAGGTGCCGAGCATGATCTTGACGTCCGCCGAATAGGTGGGCGGTAGGATTTTCAGCAGGGCGAAGCTGGCCACGAGCGAAAGCACGGTGGTGATCGCGATCACCAGATAGTGCCGGCGCAGGAATCCCAGCGCCATGTCGAACGGTCCGGGTCCGCTACGTTCCCAACCTTGCTCCTGTGGAGAGGGGGAGGCAACCGTGCTCGCGTTAGGATTGTGCAGCATTTTTGTGAGGCTTTTCAGTTGCGCTTCGGACGTCGGAGCCGCCCGGTTGCCTGCGAGAACGAGGATCTTGTTTTATAACCATTAAATGATATTGGAGTGCCGCGCGATTTAATTTATATTAAATCTGATTTTGCTCAGCAAGTGGCTCTGCAAAATTAAATGTCGCCTGCGTGGAGGGCGTGCCTTGCGCCTGCGGCGGCCTTCTCGGCCGGCCGGATGGCGGCGTCCTGGTCGTCCGCATCCCGGTATTTGGCTGCCGCGTAACGGCTTGTAACAGTCGCTCCCGGCCCATTGCCAAGCCGCGGGTTTTGGGCATCAGTCCTGGCGATGAGCATGCCTGCGGCCACGCTTTTGATGGTGGAGGACGACCCGGAGATCAGCCGGCTCGTCAGCGATTTCATGCGCCGGGAAGGGTTCGAGATCGAGGTCGCCGCCACGGCGCCGGCGATGGATGCCGTGCTGCGAAGGCTGCGGCCTGATCTCATCATTCTCGACCTGATGCTGCCGGGAGAGGACGGGCTTTCGATCTGCCGCCGGCTGCGGCAGAGCGACGACATTCCCATCCTGATGCTGTCGGCCAAGAGCGACGAGATCGATCGCGTGGTCGGGCTGGAGCTCGGCGCCGATGATTACATGGTCAAGCCTTTCGGACCGCGCGAGCTTCTGGCCCGCGTTCGCGCGCTGCTGCGGCGCTCCCAGGCGAGCCCACCGCGTGACGCGAGCCGGCGTTTCGGTTTCGACCGGTTCGTGGTCGATGTCGATGCCCGCAGCATCGAGATCGTGGATGCCCAGGCCGCGCCGATCCAGCTGACCTCGGCGGAATTCGACCTGCTCGCCTGCTTCGTGCAGCGGCCACGGCGGGTGTTGAGCCGCGACCAGATCCTGGACTGGACGCGCGGCCGCTCCGCCGACCCATTCGACCGCACCGTCGACATGCTGATCTCGCGGCTGCGGCGCAAGCTCGATGCCGCAAGCCCGGGAACGAACCTGATCACCACCGTCCGCAACGGCGGATACCTGTTCACGGCGACGGTGAGGCCGGTGGCGTGATGATGCGGCTAACGCTTGCGATGCGTATCGGCCTCATCGTCATCATCGGCCTGCTGGCGATCTGGATCGTCACCTTGGCGCGGTTCTACCGCTCCCGTACCGCCGAGCTCGAAGGCGCGGCGCCGCCGCCGACGCGGCTGGCCGCGCTCGCCGAGCTGATCGAACGAACGCCCGGGACGGAGCGGGGCCGGGTCGTCGATGCCGTGTCCTCCGACCGCTTCGAGGTCCGGCTGGTCGGGGCCGACGCGGCGGTCCGGCCTCCGCGGACAGAGCCCGCGCCGGTCCGCTCCGGATTGCGCGACGCCTATGCCCGCGCGCTGGGTGCGCGCCCGCTGACCATCACCTCCGTGCCCGAGCCGGAGGGTCGGTGGTTGCCCCGGCTCGCGCGGGCGCCGCAGAATGCCCTGGAGTTTCGCATTGGCCTGAACGGCGGCGATGTTCTCGTCGTGGACTCGCGCTCGTCGCTGGTGCTGACCCAACAGGGGCTGCCGATCGGCTTCGGCGCAGGCCTGTTCGGAACGGTGGTCGCGCTGCTCGCGCTCCTGATCATGCAGCGTGAGACGCGGCCGCTGGTGCGCCTTGCGGCCGCCGTCGACCGGGTCGACCCCGGCGGGGCGGCGGTACCGCTGCCCGACGTCCGCCGCAATGCGCCAGAGGTTCGCGCCGTGGTCACGGCGTTCGGGCGGCTGCAGGACCGGCTCGCCGATCTGATGCAGGCGCGCATGGCGCTGGTCGGCGGCATTGCTCACGACGTTCGCACCTTTGCCACGCGGCTGCGGCTGCGTGCCGACCTGATTCCGGATGACGCCGAGCGGCAGCGCGCCGTGGTCGATATCTCCGACATGATCCGTCTACTCGACGACGCGCTGCTCGCGAGCAGGGCGGGTGCCGGCGAGCTGCCGCAAGAGCTTATCGCCTTCGACGAGCTGGTGCGCGCCGAGGTTGAGGATCGCCGCGCGCATCGGGCGCGGGTGCGCTTCGACAATGCAGGCGACGGGCGCGAGCTGCTGATGCTGGGCGACCGCGTCGCGCTGCGCCGTATCGTCGCCAACATCATCGACAACGCGCTCAAATATGGCGAGGCGGCGCACGTCTCGCTGCAACGCCAGCCGGAGCACGCCGTGCTGACGGTCGATGACGAGGGGCCTGGGATTCCCCGGGACCAGCGCAAGGCCATGCTGGAGCCGTTCACGCGCCTGGACACGTCGCGCAATCGCGGCACCGGTGGAGCCGGGCTCGGGCTGGCGGTGGTGCGGACGCTGGTGGAGGCCCATCGCGGCAGCATCGAGATCACCGACGCGCCGCGCGGCGCCCGCATCGTCGTGCGGCTGCCGCTGTTTCTCGACGGACCCGGCGACGTGCATTCCGATCCGGCGTGATCGACGGCGGCGTGATCGGGGCGCTGTCTTTGAGTGGTGGCAATCCGCCATTCTTCTCGTAAAAGTTGAGGATCACGACGTAGCCGGCGGGAAGGATGCCATGGCCTCCGTCGTCGCCTCACGTGAGGTCGACGATGCGCCTTGCGCCGCTTGATGATCGCGTGGAGATTGTGATAGGTATTCGATGCATCCTCATTGCATCGCCACGCGGATTGAACTGGGCGCGGCGCCGATTTTGTAAACCCATAGTACCGAATGTCATTCAACCGCACGGTCCGCGCGGACCGCGGAGCCGTGCGCCGATGGACGATGTCGTACCGGCTCGCCCGGGCACGAACGTCCGAGGTCAGGGCAGGATCATCGACATGGCAGCAAGAAAAACCCGCGTGGCGATATTGGGCGGCGGCATCGGCGCGTTGAGCGCAGCCTTTGCCTTGAGCGAGATCGATCCGCGCGGCGAGCGCTACGAGATCACCCTGTATCAGCTCGGTTGGCGCCTCGGGGGCAAGACCGCCAGCGGACGCAATGCCAAGCTGGGCCAGCGCATCGAGGAGCACGGACTGCATATCTGGGCCGGCTTCTACGAGAATGCCTTCACCATCCTGCGTGCAGCGCTGAAGGCGCTCGATGCGCCGCCGAGCGATCCGATCAGGACGATCGATGATGCGTTCAAGCGGCAGAACGAGATCTTCTACGCCGAGGACATTGATGGCCAATGGTTGCCCTGGCCGTTCTGGTTCCAGCCGGATGTCGATGAATCGGTCTATCCTGGCCGGGACAGCCTGTGGGCACCCGCCGACAACATCGTGCCGCCGCTCTCGACCCTGCTGCTGCGGACCATCGCCAGCATCATCTTCAACCTGAACTACTACCTCGACGACTGGCCGGGCGACCAGAATGCCGAGCTGGCGAAGGCGATCGCCGCCATGCCCGCCGAGCGGCAGGCCCGGCTGGCGGCCGTTGCGCCTGATGGCAAGGGCCATCCGCTGCTGCTGCTGGCCCACCGCGTCGGCGAGAAGCTGCACAGTGACGTCGAAGCGATCCGCCGAGATGCCCAGGGCGACATGGCGGCGCTGCTCCATGCGTTCCGCGGCATCGTCAAGGAGCACCAGACGATCGACGGCCTCGAGGAAGGCCTGCGCCGGCTGTTGATCCTCGCCAATCTCGGCATCTGCATGCTGCTCGGCATCATCGAGAACGACTGCCTGACGGACGGGCTGGAGGTTCTCGACCGGTACGAATTCCGTAGCTTTCTGGCGCAGCAGGATGCAGAGGCCGCCAACAACGCCATCGTGACCGCCCTCTATGAATACATCTTCGCCTTTCGCAACGGCTCCCGCGAGCCGTCGCAGCAGCAGGTGTCGGCCTGCTCGGCCGTTCAGGGACTGCTGCGGCTGTTCTTCACCTACAAGGGCGCGTTCTTCTATAAATCCGTCGTTGGCATGGGGGATACGATCTGCACGCCGATCTACCAGGTGCTGGCGCGGCGCGGCGTGAGCTTCAAGTTCTTTCACAAGGTCACGAGTCTCGAGCCGACCGAGGACGGCAGCAACATCGCGACCATCCACATCGACAAGCAGGTCGAGTTCGTCGATGGCAAATATGATCCCCTGGTCCTGGTGAAGGATTACTGGTGCTGGCCGTCCGAGCCCAAATGGAAGGAGATCGAGAACGGCGAGTACTACGCGCTGAAAGGCTACAATTTCGAGAACGCCTATGGTCCTCCCAACCCGCCGC
Organism: Bradyrhizobium sp. SZCCHNRI20481; assembly: GCF_032485055.1. Lineage (NCBI taxonomy): Bacteria > Pseudomonadati > Pseudomonadota > Alphaproteobacteria > Hyphomicrobiales > Nitrobacteraceae > Bradyrhizobium > Bradyrhizobium sp. SZCCHNRI20481. The sequence continues at coordinate 304,859 of NZ_JAUEUE010000008.1, read as the reverse complement.
AGCCGCCCCCGGCGGCGCGGCTCAGCCTGCAGCTCGGCGAGGATTTCGACAAGGTGGTCCTCGGCATCTCGGTCGGCGCGCTCAATGAGATCTGCCAGTCTCTGGTGCAGCAGAAGCCGGCCTGGGCCGACATGGTCGACAATCTCCCAACCGTGCGCACCATGGCGCTGCAGCTCTGGCTCGACTGCGCGGTCGCAGATCTCGGCGGTCCCTACGTGGCGCCTGGGCCGTCGCTCGAGACGATGGGGCCGATCGTCACCACCTGCAAGCCGCCGCTCGACACCTATTCCGACATGTCGCAATTGCTGCCGGCCGAGGACTGGCCGGCGCCGGGGCCGCGCTCGGTCGCCTATTATTGCGCCATCATGAGCGACGAGAGCGCGCCGAACAATGAAGAGCTGGCTGCTGATTATGTGAAGAGCGCATCCAACGACTGGATGACCTCGTGGCTCGACACGCTGTGGACCAACATCGGCAGCGGCAGCACGTTCCGCTGGGATCTCCTGCACGCGCCGAGCGATATCAGCGGATCGGCGCGGCTCGACTTTCAGTTCTGGCGCGCCAACATCAATCCGAGCGAGCGCTATGTGCTGAGCCTGCCGGGCACGCTGCGGCATCGGATGGAGCCCGGCAAGTCCGGCTACGACAATCTCTTCCTCGCCGGCGACTGGACCCGCGTGCCCGAGATCAACGCCGGGTGCGTGGAGGTCGCGGCGATGTCTGGCCTTGCCGCCGCCTCGGCGCTGTCGGGCGTCTACATTCCGATCGTCTCGACCAGTCCCGAACCCTACATCACCAACGCCTACGTCAACTACGCCGGATGGATCACGCTTCCGCCGGCTCCCTACCTCTGCAACGACTCGACCCTCTACGGCTTCGCCGTGCCGGCCGACCTCGGCGCCTGCCAGCGATTTCTCGATCGCTCCTTCAACCGCGTCGCCGGCCGCGACCAGTTCCGCGTGATGCTGGACATGGCCTTCGTCAACGTCATCCAGGTGCGCAAGAGCCAGGCCGCCACGCCGCCGTTCGCGGAGCAGGGGACGATGTCCGAGACCGATATCGGGCTGTGGCTCTTGGTGGGCAGCTACGAGCGGGGCGCTTTGCTGCCGAAATCGATCGGTTTCGTGCCGGCCTATCTGTTCGTGGACAATGCCTGGTCGGTGGTTGCGGGGCAGGAGCTCTGGGGCTTTCCCAAATATCACGCGACCATCGCCCAGCCGACCAGCGCACCATCGAACGATCCGTTCGACGTCTCGGGGCTGGCGATTGCCAGCTACGGGCCGGAGGCCCACGCCTCCCAGCAGCGCATCATCCGAATCGAAGGCACGGCGGGATCGCTCCCGACGGCAGCGGCCTCTCCGGCGGATGCGTTCCGGCAGCTCTGTGCGGGGGCCGACCAAGAGCGAATGAAGCAGCTCACGAGCGGGCCGGGCATGGCGTCGTTCCTGGGCGGCGTCTGGGGCCTGCCGATCCCCGTGTTCTATCTCAAGCAGGCGCGGTCGGCGGACAGCCTCACCGCGGCGAGCTACAAGACGCTGTTGAACGGCGCGCTCGACCTGACGGGGCTGCGCAGTTGGCAATTGCAGTCGGGCAGCTGGTCGATCGAGATGAGCGCTCTCGACAGCCTGCCGTTCATACGCGACCTCGGGCTCGGCACGCCCGTCGACGGCAAGCTCGTGCTGACCGCGACCACGCGCATCTGGGCCGAGATCGATTTCACCGTCGCCGTGGCCAGCCCCATGGCCTGAGCAGGTCGTCACGCCGATTGTCGCCTCGGCGCGTCATCGTCGATGGCGGCGAGCCGCGCCGCTGCCCGGCGCAGGAACGCCGACGCGCCTTGCGCCTCGGCGACCGCGACGGCCTCGCGTAGCGCGGCCGTCACCTGCCCCGGTGCGGTGTCGGGGAGGGCGGCCAGGATCTCGGCGCGCCGCCGATGCAGCGGCGACAGGAAATAGCCGTCGCCATAGCGCCGCGCGGCGTCGATCGCCGCGTCGATCGTCTGCATCGCCTCGGCCGTCTTGCCGACGATCAGTTGCAGGCCGGCGACCTCGCCGAGATAGAAGCAGGAGAAATGCATCATGCCGAGCGTCTGGAACGCCGGCAGTGCCTCGCACGCAGCCGCGAGCGCCTCGTCTGGATTCTTGCCGAGATGGCCGCGGGCGTGCGCCTCCAGGCTGCCCGCCACCAGCTGATAGAGCGGATAGCCATGGTCGCGGCAGATGCTCAGGGCCTCCTCGGTCGCGAGGAGGACATCCTCATAGTCGCCGCGTGCGAGCTGATAGAAGGCTAGCCACGACAGCGCCCAGGCGAGGTCGAACGGACGTCCGAGCCGGCGCGCATGCGCGATGAGATCGCTGGCGATCGCGGCCGCGCCGGCATCGTCTCCCATCGCATGCAGCACCTGCAGCAGCGAGGCCTGGCCGGCGACCAGCGGATCCTGCGAGGACAGTTGCGGCAGCCGCGCGCCGTCCGACACCTGATAGAGCTGCACCGCGGCGGCCAGGAGCCGGCGCGCGGCGGGGAGGTCGCCTCTGGCGAAGAGAATGTAGCCCAAGGCAATGCCGCTCTCGATCCGGTGCTCGGGGAGGCCGGTCTGCTCGCCGATTCCCAGGCACAGATGCGCCATCTCCTCGGCACCGTCGAGATCGCCCGCGATGATCAGGAAACTGCAGATGCCGCGCAGCACGGCGAACAGACCGGCGGTGTTGCCGAGCGCGTCGCAGATCGCCCTTGCCTCGGAAAGCGCCTTGCCGACCTCGGGCACGGTGTAGCCGCGCGAGGCGGCGAGGCTGACGGCAAGCCCGATCAGGAGCTCGAGCTCCAGTCCGGCGCGCTCGCCCTCGGCGGATTGATGACGCAGCAGGTCGAGCGCCGTTTGCAGATGTCGTGCCGCTTCGACATGCGCGGCGCGCGAGGCGGCACGCCGACCCGCGGCCGCCCATAATGGGATGGCCTCGGCGATCGCGCCACTCTCGGTGAAATGGTAGGCCAGCAACTCCGGCTCGGTGTCCCGCGTCTCGGGAAAGCGATCGCGCAGCACGGCCGCGATCCGGCCGTGCAATGTCTGGCGTTCGCGCCGGAGCAGGGACTCGTAGGCGGCGTCGCGGATCAGCGCGTGCTTGAACGTGTAGAGGCTGTCGGGCGGCGCGCCGCTGCTCTCCACGAGGCCGGACTTGACGAGCTGATCCAGGCTCTCGCCGAGCCTGGCTTCGGGCTCCGCCACGATGGCCGACAACAGATCGTAGCTGAAGCGGCGGCCGATGGCGGCGCCGAGATTGGCGATCCGTCGCGCCGGTCCCAATCGGTCGAGCCGCGCCACAAGGGAATCCTGCACCGAGGCGGGGATGGCCACGCTCGCATGACCGTCCCAAGCCGGCGCCGCCGAGGCTTCGATGACGTACTTCGCGAGCTCTTCCAGGAACAGCGGGATGCCCTCGCCGCGGCTCACGATCTGGTGCAGCGTCGTCGCGGGCAGCGCGGCCGAAGCGGCCACATGGGCGCAGATCCGCTCGGCGTCGCCGTGACTCAATCGTCCGAGCTGGAGCCGCGTGACCTGCGGGCTCGCGGCCCAGGGCGGCTCATATTCGAGCCGCGCCGTGACCACGATCAGCCAGCGGCGTTGTCCGGCGCGCCGGATCGCCCGATCGAGCAGCTCCAGCGTGGTCGTGTCGCTCCAATGCGCGTCTTCCAGCACCAGCAGCGCGGGCCCGGTCGGCACCATCAGGTCGATCAGCCGGAGCAGCGTCTCCCGCGTGACCTCCGAGCGCTTCTCGACGGTCATCGTCTGCAGGGGACCGTCCGGCTCGGGAGCGACGCCCAGGACATCGGCGAGCACGGCGCGCGCCGTGGCGTCGCCGACGCCGTGCTCGTTCATGAAGCGATCAAGCTTGTCGCGACGCGTCGCAGCGCCGTCGGAGCGGTCGAAGCCGGCGATGAGCGCGAGCTGTTCCGAGATCGGATACAGCACGCTGTCACAGCGGGTGGGGCTGCAGTACCAGATCATCTGCAGTTGGGAGACGTCGGCTACGCGCCGGCGCAGCTCCTCGACCAGCCGCGACTTGCCGATGCCCGGCTCGCCATGGAGCAGCACCACCTGTCCGCTGCCGAACCGCGCCGCCGCCCAGCAATCGAACAGACGCGCCAGCTCCTGGTCGCGTCCGACCAGAGGGGAGCTTTCGCCGCGAATGCGGGCGTGGAAACGGCTCGCGACGGCGGCTTCTTCCAGCACCTCGAACGCCTCGACCGGTGCGGCGAATCCCTTCAGCGCGAACGTGCCGAGATCGCGGAAGTCGAACATGCCGCGCGCGATGCGCTCGGTCGTCCGGGCCACGACGATGCTGTCGGGGGCGGCGATCGATTGCAGCCGCGCCGCGAGATTCGGCGTCTCGCCGACGATGTCGACCGGGCGACCGTCGGCGCGGGGTAGCAGGTCGCTGACCACGACGAGGCCGGTGGCGATGCCGATGCGCAGACGCAGCGCCTGTCCGTGCGGCGCCTCGAGCCGGCCGACGGCGTCGCGCAGGGCGATGGCGGCGCGGATCGCGGTGGCCGCATCGTCTTCCCCGGCACGCGGATAGCCGAAATACGCGAGCACGCCGTCGCCGGCATATTGCGTGATGGCGCCGCCATGGCGGCCGATGACGTTTTCGCAGGTCGTCAGGAAGGCGTCGATGACGCTGGTCATATCCTCCGGATCGAGCCTGACGGTGAGCGAGACGGAGCCGACGAGATCGCAGATCAGCGCCGTGACCTGCCGCCGCTCGGCGCGATGCATGCCGAGCAGGCGCGAACTCGTCGTCGTATCGGATGACGGCTGCCGCAACGCCCCGCCGCACCCGCCGCATACGTCCGAGCCCGGTGGATTGGGGCGACCACAGGTTTCACAATCCATCTGCGTTCGGGCTCCCGGACACGGCTACGGAATGCGAATGAGCGCGAAGCGCGGAGCTGGCGATGCGGGCGCGGTCACGGCGTCCGTATCGACCGACGTCGCGCGCCGAGCGCGATGCATCGGTTTGCGGTACTGGCATTTTGAGCGCGACCAGGACCGGCTGATCATGTCCAACTCATAGCGCATTCGTGGCAAGGTAGCAACGGTGCCGCAATACTCGCGATCGCTCCGGGGAGCGGGAACGATGTCGGACGGCTCCCTCGGGAGTCCTCGATGCTGGCGGGACCGTTCAAGGCTGCGACGATTTGCCTTCGATGTGGGCACAACAGGTCGCCTCTCCTGCGGAGAGAGTCGCGCATGATCTCGCGATCCCGCGGCGGATGGCCCGTCCGGGTGATACATCGTGAGGCCCCCGGGAAAGCGTGAGGGCGCAGGGAAGGCCGGACCTCGACTGAGGCCCGTGGCCCGCCTGCGAAAAAAATGCAGGCGGCAGGTACCACAGGTCAGCCGGAAATCCGGCCCTCCCTGCGCGATGGTTGAACGGCTGCTTCGCTTTCTCCCTGGTGCGCCGGGCTTTCTGGCCACCATCCCCACGCGAAGCAAAGCCTCGACGTGAGTTGATATCAGCATCGGGATATCAGGACCGCGCGACTTGACCGTGCGTGGCGGATTGTTCGTCGGCGCGAGCAACCCGCGCTGCAATCCACCACGCCCACCGCTCCCCGCCTCGCATGTCGTGACGACCGCGATACGCCCCTCAGCTCGAGACGGGATGTGGGGATAGAACCATGATTTCCGGAAAAACGAAAGCAAAATATTTTCGGCGCGGGGACTGGACAGGCCAAATCAGCTTGATCGCGCAGCGGAAATCAGTTTCTCGGCGCATTGAGCATCCAGCGGTTGCGCCGCCCGTCCGAACCCGGGATTTGCGCACCTGTATACTTGACAAAAGCAGGTGAGTCCCGTCAACCACCGACATTCGACGGGACTTCATTTCGCACGAGGGCGCCCATCAGTTTCCTGGTTTTTCAAGCGACTTGGACATGTCGAAACCTGCCGGAAAATGCGTGTTTTGCGGTGGCGCGGGCCTATCGAAAGGGCACGTCTGGCCCGATTGGATGAATAGGATATTGCCAAACACGGCCACTCACCACGAGCAAGAAATCGGCAAATTCAGCACTTTTGAACCGACCGTTCCCGGCCCTGCCTATAGCATCAGAGTGGCCCAAGGGCACGCCAGAACACGTAAACCGCGCAATACCTGTCTCGCCTGCAACGGAGGATGGATGAGCGCTATAGAGGGCTTGGCCCGCCAAAGCGGAGCGCGGCTGCTTCTAGGACAGCCGCAACTTTTGGATTTGGTCGGTCAAGACGCAATCGCCAGCTTGCTAACGCTTATAGCTATGAGGCTGGAGTTTTTGGGTGACATGCGAGCAATCCCAGACCAGGAACGCAACCGGCTGCGAGTTACTCACATTCCAAGCGATGATTGGAAAATCTGGATAGCCGAGTTTCACGGCAATGATAGTGACCAGCATTGGTCGCGGACCTACGCGGCTCAGATGGATTCAAAGCCAACGGATAAAGTCGGACCCGAATACTGCAATGTGCGCGTTACGACGTTGGTCCTCGGTAAGCTTTGCGCGCACTTGTTTTATTCCCCTATCATCGATTTTCAGGGGTACGAGGGCGTCGAGCTCACGCAAATCTGGCCGCGCCGAAATGGTTACATCGATACGTCCTATTTGCCGCTCAGAACGGGCAAAGAGGTTTTGTTTCTACATGAGGCCTTCGCCAGAGAATCCCGCCCAATGCCACAAGCATAGAGCGGATAAGCTCTGGTCAACCCCTGTATGCGCTGGCGCGTCGCTGTTATTCAGAATCAAGCCACTTCAAGTATATAGGTGCGGGGATTTGCTGGTCCGACGCTGACATGTCGTCCTGGACTGACAAAGAGGACGACCGAGGCGCCTGGCTGCGCCGCGCCGTCACGGCCAGTCGGCGAAGTTGAGCATGGTCCGTGACTGGCCTTTGGTCCGCTGCGACGAAACACCTTTGCGCCACGCGCCCGGTGATTGACCGGTGTGCCTGACGAAGAAGCGGTTGAAATAGGCGCTGTCCTTGAAGCCGAGCGCGAAGGCGATCTGCTTGATCGTCGCGGTGGTGGTTTCGAGCCGGGTCGCCGCCTCCTGAATGACGCGTTGCTGAATCAGCGCGCTCGGTGACCGCTGCAGCATGCGGGTGCACAGCGCGTGCAGGCGATCCGGCGTGACGCCGAGCAGCGCAGCGTAGTCGGCGACACGCAGTTGCTGATGAAAGCGTTCCTCGACGAGCCGGCGAAAGCGGCTCAAGATCTCGGCGCTGGAGCCTTGCGCCTCGCCGGCGCTCTCGTCGGCAAACAGCCGCCAGAAGCGCAGCACGCACAGGGTCAGCTCCGATGACATGATCGAGGCCGCGCCGCGCCGTGAGGGATTTTCGATCTCGGCTGCGATCGCCGCCATCGAGCGCGCGATGATCGCCGCGAACTCGGCCGTGACGGAGAAGGCCAGGACGGCCTCCGTGCCTGCGAGGTCGAGATAGGCGGGCTCGGCCGAGGAGGGCAGGTGGCGGTGCCAGAGCCCGGAGCGCAGCCGCAGGAGATGGCCGGCGGAACCGGCCGCGACGTCGAGATGCTCGGCCCCTCCCGCCGGTACCCAGACCAGCGCCGCACCGGCCCAGATCTGGATTTCGTCTTCGGCGAAGCGCACCGAGGCCGTTCCGGCGGTCAGGCAGAGCAGGTGGACGAACGGCCGCGCGGCATCCGAGCGCAGGGCCCAGCGCCGTGCCTCGAAATGCGAGGGAATGGCTTCGGCCCCGAGCGCCGCCGGGGTGCCACGGGCCGCCGGCGGTAGCGACCGAGGCGCGGCATTACGCGCAATCGCCACCCCAGAAAAGTGCACTCTTTTACCGGAACTGTCCATTGCGCCACCCAAGCCTGCGGTGTTTCCCTCGTCAAGTCCCGACGACCGCAAAAAAAAACCGCGGACGACGTCGGGGCAGAGGAACGTCACCGATTCACCCGCGCGGTCCGCGCGCGTGAACATGGGAGGAGGACAGACAGATGACTTCGACCAACCGTCGTCAGGTGTTGCGGATCGCGGGAGCGGCGGCGATCGCAGCCGGCTTTGCCGTATCGGCCGCCCAGGCACAGTCGCAGGACAAGATCCGCATCGGCTATGCGATCTCGAAGACCGGCCCCTATGCCGGCGGCGCCGGCATCACCACGCTGCCCAACTATCAGCTCTGGGTGAAGGACGTGAACGCGGCCGGCGGCATCAAGCTCGGCGACAAGCGCCTGCCGGTCGAGATCGTCGAATATGACGACCGCAGCTCGTCGGAAGAAGCGGTGAAGGCGATCGAACGCCTCGCCAATCAGGACAAGGTCGACTTCATCCTGTCGCCCTGGGGCACCGGTCTCAACCTCGCGGTCGGTCCGACTCTCAACCGGCTCGGCTATCCGCATCTCGCGGTGACGTCGGTGACCGACAAGGCGCCGGAGCTCGCCAAGCGCTGGGCCAATGCCACCTTCTGGCTCGGCACGTCGGCGCAGATCTCCAATGCGCTCGCCGAGCTGCTCGGCAAGCTCAAGAGCGAGGGCAAGATCGGCGGCACCGTCGCGATGGTCAGCGTCGCCGACCAGTTCGGCATCGAGCTCGCCGCCGCCGGGCGCGAGGCCTTCAAGAAGGCCGGACTGACCGTTGCCTACGACAAGACCTATCCGATGGGGTCGCAGGATCTGCAGCCGCTGCTCAAGGATGCGATCGCGAGCAACGCCGATGCCTTCGTCGCCTTCAGCTATCCGCCGGATACGATCGGGCTGACCGAGCAGGCGCAACTGCTCAAGTACAATCCGAAGATCTTCTATGTCGGCGTCGGCACGGCGTTCCCGCTGTTCAAGGGCAAGTTCGGCGCGGGCAGCGACGGCGTCATGGGCATTGGCGGCTGGAATGCCGACGCGCCCGCGCTCAAGGACTATCTCGCCCGCCACAAGGCGGCGACCGGGCAGGAGCCGGATCGCTGGGCGAGCCCGATCACCTATGCGAGCCTGCAGGTGCTGCAGCAGGCGATCGAAAAGGTCGGCAAGGTCGATCGTGCCGCGATCGCCAAGGAGATCCGCGAAGGCACCTTCGACACGATCATCGGCAAGGTGAAGCTGAAGGACGGCCTGCTGCAGGAGGTGTGGGGCGTCGGCCAGTGGCAGAACGGCGAGTTCTATGCGCTGGCGCCGGCCTCGCTGCCGGGCGCACGCGCCGCTGTCGTGCCGAAGCCGGAATGGAAATAGCCGGAACGAGGTCGTGAGCTCGCGGGCGCGCGTGATCCGGCGCGCGTCCGCGGGCCTCACGTAAGAGGCACGCGCCCCATGCTGATGTTCGACATCCTGCTGCCCGGCCTGGTGCTGGGGGGCATGTATGCCCTGATCGCGCTCGGACTCACGCTGCAATATGGCGTGGCGCGCATCATGAACCTGTCCTATGGCGAGTCGCTGGTCGCGGCCGCCTTCGGCACGCTGTCGCTCTATTCCGGCCTGCAGCTGAGCCCGCTGCTGGCGCTGCTGCTCGCGATTCCCGTGGCGGGGCTGCTGAATTGGCTGCTCTATCGTCTGCTGCTGCAGCGTCTGATCCGCCGGAGCAAGGACGCCGGCGCGCAAGAGGTTGACAGCATCCTCGTCACCTTCGGCGTGCTGTTCGTGATCCAGGGCGTCATGCTGGTGGCCTTCGGCGGGCAGTATTACAGCTATAGCTATCTCTCCATTCCCGTCACCGTGCTCGGCTCGACGCTCGCGGTGAACCGGCTGGTCGCGCTCGGTTTCGCCGCGCTGATCGGCACCGGCGTCTATCTCGCGCTGACGCGGACAAGGATCGGCACAGCCGTGCGTGCCGTCGCGGTCGATGCCAATGCCGCGCGGCTGGTCGGCATCGATGTCGCTTGGCTCGCAGGCCTGGCGTTTGCGTTCGGCGGTGGACTGGTCGCGGCCGGCGGCGTGCTGGTCAGCATGTTCCTCACCTTCAATGCCTCGATGGGCGTCGTGTTCACGATGAAGGCGCTGGTGGTGGTGATCATGGGCGGCGTCGGCAACGTCATGGGCGCGCTGGCCGCAGGGCTGCTGCTCGGCGTCGTCGAGACCGCGGTGGCGCGGCTGGTCGATCCCGGGCTGACCTTGGCGGCGACGTTTGCGATGTTTCTCGCCGTGCTGCTGATCCGGCCGACCGGACTGTTCGGAAAGGCGGCGTCGTGATCAGCCCCGGCAAGATTCTCGCCTGGTGCATCGGGCTCGTCGGCGTTGCCGCGGCAGCTGCGCTGCCGCTCTACGCCAACGGCTACTATCTCGCGCTCGGCATCAGCATTCTCTATTTCACCGTGCTGGCAACCGCCTGGGCAATGTTCTCCGGGCCGACCCGCTACGTCTCGCTGGCGACGGCTGCGTTCTTCGGCATCGGCGCCTATACGGCGGCGGTGACGGGCGAGACGCTGAGCTGGCCGCTGCAACTGATGACCGCTGCGGGTGTCGGCGCTGTCGTCGCGGCCATCACCGGCCTGTCGACGCTGCGGCTGTCCGGCATCTACTTCATCATCTTCTCGTTCGGCCTGGCCGAGCTGATCCGCCAGCTCGTGATCTGGTACGAGGTCAACATTCACAAATCGGTCGGCCGCTATCTGTTCAGCGACATCACCCAGGAGATGCTGTACTGGCAGCTCTGCGCGCTGACGGCGCTGGTCTTCCTCGCCGGCTTTCTGCTGACGCGCTCGCGCTATGGCCTCGCGCTGCGCGCGATCGGCGCCGACGAGACCGCCGCGCGCCATTCCGGCATCGATGCGACCGTGGTGAAGCTCGGGGTCTTCATCGTCAGCGCGGTGTTCATGTCGGTGACCGGCGCGATCATGGCGCCGCGCTGGACCTATATCGATCCGGCGATCGCGTTCAACCCGATGATCTCGTTCCAGGTCGTGATTATGGCGCTGCTCGGCGGCGCGGGATCGCTGATCGGCCCGGTGCTCGGCGTCATCCCGCTGGTGCTGCTGTTTGAGGTGCTGACCGCGGCGCTGCCCAATCATTTCAGCATCGTGCTCGGCCTCATCTTCATCGGCATCGTGATGGCGCTGCCGCGCGGTGTGATCGGCCTCGTCGACAGCACCTGGCGGCGGGAGCGCCGGGTCGTGCCCGCGAAGCCCGAGCAGGACGGTCGGCCGCTGCTCGTTGCGGAGGCCGTCGGCAAATCCTTCGGCGGCCTGCGCGCCGTCGACAGCGTGAGCCTTGACGTCCGCGCGGGCGAGATCCTCGGCGTCATTGGTCCCAACGGCTCCGGCAAGACGACGCTGCTCAACATGCTCTCGGGCGCGCTCGTGCCCTCGGCCGGCACGATCCGCTTCGGCGGCATCGTCATCAGCGGTCTCGCGGCACACCGGATTGCGCGGCTTGGTCTCGCCCGCACCTTCCAGTTGGTGCGGGTGATGCCGGACCTGATGGTCGCCGAGAATGTCGCGGCGGCGGCGTTGTTCCGCACGCGCCAGACCGGTGCGGCCGCAGAATCGATCCATGAGCTGCTCGCCCTGGTCGGCCTCGATGGCATGGCGGAGATGCCGGCGGGCGACCTCACTTACATCGACCAGAAGCGGCTGGAGCTGGCCCGCGCGCTGGCGCTGCATCCGCGTCTTGTGCTGCTCGACGAATGGCTGGCTGGGCTCAATCCGACCGAGCTGGAGACCGGCATCGAGCTGATCGCCTCCTTGCGCGACCGCGGCATCACCATCGTGATGGTCGAGCATGTGATGGATGCGATCCGCGCGCTGTGCGACCGCTGCGTCGTGATGAGCGCGGGCGTCGTGATCGCGCGCGGCACACCGGACGAGGTGCTCGCCGATCCCGCCGTGATCACAGCCTATCTCGGAGAGCCCGATGCTTGAGATCAAGCGGCTGTCGCACGCCTATGGCAAGCACCAGGCGCTCACCGCTGTCGGGCTCGAGGTCGAGCGCGGCGAGATCGTCGCCATCCTCGGCGCCAATGGCGCCGGCAAGTCGACGCTGCTGAAGGCGATCGCGGGACTGATCCGGCCATCGGCTGGGTCCGTGATCCGCCTCGGCGGGACGGACATCGGCTCGCTCGCGCCGCATCTGATCGTCGAGCGCGGCATCGCGCTGGTGCCGGAGGGCCGCGGCGTGTTCGGCGATCTCACCGTCGCCGAGAACCTCCAGCTCGGCGCTTATCCTTCGCGCGCCCGCGACGGCGAGGCCGCTCGGCTGGCGCACGTGCTGGCGCTGTTTCCGCGCCTCACCGAGCGCATGGGGCAGGCGGTGCGCACCATGAGTGGCGGCGAGCAGCAGATGGTCGCGATCGGCCGCGCACTGATGTCGCGGCCCGATTTGCTGCTGCTCGACGAGCCGTCGCTCGGCCTGTCGCCGCTCTTGAGCCGCGAGGTGTTCCGGGCGCTGAGGACGATCCGCGGCGACGGCGTCGGCATCCTGATGGTCGAGCAGAACGCCCGCGCCAGCCTCGACATCGCCGACCGCGTCTACCTGATCGAGCAGGGACGCAACGCCGGCCGGGGGCCGGCGTCCGAGATGAAGAACAATCCCGACATCCAGCGCGCCTATCTCGGTCAGTCGCGCGCGCCGGCTTCCGCAACCGTAACAACCCGATCGACCTAGGAGCGCCCCATGAACGCGATCAATCTCCTGATTGGCGGCAAGGACCAGTCCGCCACCAACCAGCGCACCTTCCAGCGGCTCAATCCGATCAGCGGCGAGATCGCAACCATCGTTGCGGCGGCGTCGATCGATGACGCGCTGCGCGCCGCCGATGCCGCCGCGGCGGCATTTCCGGCGTGGTCCCGGCTCGGCCCGGGCGAGCGCCGCAAGCGGCTCAATGCGGCTGCGGATGCGCTGGCGCGCAACGCCCCGGAGTTCATTGCGCTGATGATGGCCGAGACCGGCGCCACGGCGGGCTGGGCCGGCTTCAACGTGCATCTCGCCGAGGGCATGCTGCGCGAGGCCGCGGCGATGACGACGCAGATCGCGGGCGAGGTGATCCCGACCGACGTGCCCGACAACATTGCGCTGGCGCATCGCCAGCCGGTCGGCGTCGTGCTCGGCATCGCCCCGTGGAATGCGCCGGTCATCCTCGGTGTCCGCTCGGTGGCGATGCCGCTCGCCTGCGGCAACACCGTGGTGCTGAAGGCCTCGGAGATGAGCCCGGGCGTGCACCGGCTGATCGGCGCGTGCCTGGCCGAAGGCGGTCTCGGCGACGGCGTCGTCAACGTCGTCACCAATGCGCCCGAGGATGCGCAGGCGGTGGTCGAGGCGCTGATCGCCCATCCCGCGATCCGCCGCGTCAACTTCACCGGCTCGACGCGCGTCGGCCGTCTCATCGCCATGGCCTGTGCCAAGCAATTGAAGCGCGCGCTGCTCGAGCTCGGCGGCAAGGCGCCGCTGGTCATTCTCGACGATGCCGATCTCGACGCCGCGGTGAACGCCGCCGCGTTCGGCGCCTTCATGAACCAGGGCCAGATCTGCATGTCGACCGAGCGCATCGTGGTCGACGACAAGGTGGCGGATGAATTCGTCGCAAAGTTCGCCGCCAAGGCCAACAGCCTGCCTTACGGAGATCCGCGCAAGGGCAATGTGGTGCTGGGCTCGCTGGTCAGCGCCGCCGCCTGCGACCGTGTCGGCGGCCTGATCGAGGACGCGGTGGCCAAGGGTGCCGTGTTGGCCGCCGGCGGCCGCGGCAGCGGCACGATCATGCCCGCGACCATCGTCGATCACGTCACGCCGGCGATGCGCATCTACGGCGAGGAGAGCTTTGGCCCGGTGGTGACGATCGTGCGCGTCGGCGGCGTCGACGAGGCCGTGCGCGTCGCTAACGACACCGAATATGGTCTGTCGTCGGCGGTGTTCGGCCGCGACATCGCCCGCGCGATCGGCGTCGCCAAGCGCATCGAGTCCGGCATCTGCCACGTCAACGCGCCGACGGTGCATGACGAGCCGCAGATGCCGTTCGGCGGCGTCAAGGCCTCCGGCTATGGCCGCTTCGGCGGCAAGGCCGCGATCGACGAGTTCACCGAGCTGCGCTGGATCACGGTGCAGACCGGCGAACGGCACTATCCATTCTGAGACGGCGTTTGCGGCCCGGCCCTGGCGCATCGTCGGATGCAGCCAGAGCCGGTTGCATTCCGCGCGGCCATGCGCGGCAGCTTTTCGATATGTGTCGATGGTGCGAGGCGCGATCGAAATTCACGTTGTAGCTCCGCTGGTTGCGGCAGACAGGCGCGCTACTTTAAAGAAATTCCAACGGTTTTAGATCGATTCAGTTTGCTGCGGCCCTTCTCTTGCCGGACGTTCGGATCATCACGTGCAACGTCGATGAAGAAGGGTGGGTTCGAGCGCATGCGGCTGTGGGTTCAGGTCCATACGTGGACGTCGCTGATCAGCATGATCTTTCTGCTGATGCTGTGCCTGACCGGGCTTCCGCTGATCTTCCATGACGAGATCGATCATCTCTTCGAGGACGAGATCGCCGCGCCGGCGATGCCGGCCGACACGCCGCTGCTGCCGCTCGACCGCCTGATCTCGGCGGCCAAGCAGCAATTGCCGGAGCAGCATGCGCTGTTCGTGAGCCTGAGGCAGGCGGAGCCGCTGATTGTGGTCGCGATGTCGCCGACCGCCATTCCGGTGCCCGGGCAGTTTCATCGCCTCACCGTGGATGCGCGCACCGGCGTCGTTCTCGGCGAGGAGGCGCCGCATCAGGACGTCATGGACGTGATCCTGCGCATCCACCGCGACATGTTCACCGGCCTGCCGGGCGAGCTCTTTCTCGGACTGATGGGACTGGTGTTCGCCGCCTCCATCGTCTCTGGCGTCGTCGTCTACTGGCCGTTCATGCGGCGCTTGCAGTTCGGCACCGTGCGGGATCGCTCGGCCCGGCTGAAATGGCTCGACCTGCACAATCTGCTCGGCATCGTCACGGTGAGCTGGGCGCTCGCGGTCGGCTTGACCGGCACCATCAACACGCTTGCCGTGCCGCTGTTCGATCTCTGGCGCGCAAAGACCATGCCGGCACTGCTCGCGCCCTATCGGGGCAAGCCGCTGGCGGAAGCAAAATCGATCGAGGCCGCCGTTGGCGCCGTCCGCACCGCGTTTCCTGACCGGCTGGTGACGTCCATCACCCTGCCGACGACGACGCGGTTCGGCAGCCCGCAGCATCTGATGATCTGGACCAAGGGCCGCACGCCATTTACCGCGCGCATGTTCAAGCCGGTTCTGGTCGACGCCCAGGACAGCAGCAAGATGGTCGCGCCCGAGCTCGCCTGGTATCTCACCGCGCTGCAGGTGTCGCGGCCGCTGCACTTCGGTGATTACGGCGGACTGCCGCTGAAGATCATCTGGGCCGTTCTCGATGTCATCACGATCATCGTGCTGTGCAGCGGACTCTATCTGTGGGCCGCCAAGCGCTGGGGCTTCCGCAGGAAGGTGTCCGGCGTCGTTAGGTCGGCAGCGCCTGCGGTGGTGTCGCCATGAGCTCCTCGGCCGCATCGGCGACGCCGTCTGCCCGCGTCGCGCAACTCTCGACCTGGCAGGTGTTTCGTGCGCCGCTGCTGATCGGCCTGGTCGCCGCAGCCGGGCTCGCCTTCGGACTGTTCGGCGACGGGCTCTGGGACGGCCTGTGCTGGCTCGGGCTGTCGATTCCGATTCTGCTGTCGCTCGCATACGGCACGAAACTAAGCCGCGGCGCGAAGGCCGGAGCGCAAGGTGCTCAGGCCGGGACGCAGGATCTGCCGCTCTGAGCGCTGACGTCCGCCGTCGGTCGGCGGAAGATACCCCGCATCATTGATCTCGATCCGCGCTGCTGGACGACGCGCCCGGCGCGATGACCCTGATGCGCTCGGCCGGCCAACGATCCCACGCATCTCTTCTCTCACGCGTCCTCTCGCGCGCGGCGCCTCATTGCGATGGCAGCGCGCTGCGTCGGCGGCGCGTGATCGGTCTCGCGCAGCGAGCGCCGACGCGAGCGGC
The DNA here is from genome assembly GCF_032485055.1 of Bradyrhizobium sp. SZCCHNRI20481. Classification (NCBI taxonomy): domain Bacteria; kingdom Pseudomonadati; phylum Pseudomonadota; class Alphaproteobacteria; order Hyphomicrobiales; family Nitrobacteraceae; genus Bradyrhizobium; species Bradyrhizobium sp. SZCCHNRI20481. The sequence continues at coordinate 288,924 of NZ_JAUEUE010000008.1, read as the reverse complement.
GTCGCTCCGGCCTGGAAACAAGCAGATACAAATGTCTCGATGCCTTCTCCGATCTGCGCGCGGCGCGGCGGAGATGTGGCGCATTTGAAAGCAAAGATTGATTCAAAAGTGGCAATGTGATTAGTTATCATCGTATGATTGATCGAAATTATTTCGATGAGTTCGAGACGATCGGTGTCGTGAGCTGTATCAGCCGACGCGATCGCATCGCTCTTCCCCGCGACATGCGCTTCTTTTGAAGGCTTCAAAGAAGCGGAGTGAAAAGAATCTCGTAGTAGCGACAATCTGTTGAGCCGATCGATTCGGCGAAGCTGTCGCTCGTTAGACGAGTTCTACGTCGCGCGACGCCATCCTCAAATACCTGTGTGTTAGGACCACCGACGAGCCGAGTTGGAACTTGGAATGATCGGGGTGTCAGGATGGTCTGTCGCATTTGGGATAAAGACGTTGGATTGACGATGTCGTTGGGACTTGTGAGCTCATTGGCGCTCTCGCTGAATGTCGGAGGCGTTCAATCGGCCTTCGCGCAGACCAAGCTCCCCGATGTGACCGTCGACGCGCCGAAGCCGAAAGTCCGGCAGACCGCTTCGAGACCGCAGACGACCGCGACGCGGACCGCTCAGCAGCGCCGCGTCGCTCCGCGCAACCTGCCGCCGACCGCCCCGGTGGCCTACGTGACGCCGTCGACGGGCACGATCGGCGCGCCGCCGTCGCCCTATGCCGGCGGCCAGGTCGCGAGCGGCGGCGGCCTTGGGCTGCTGGGCAACCGCGGGGTGATGAACACGCCGTTCAATCAGACGAGCTTCACATCGCAACTGATCCAGAACCAGCAGGCGCGCACGATCCGCGACGTGCTGATCAATGATCCCTCGGTGCGCACGATCCAAGCCGCCGGCGGCGGCGCCGACAGCCTGTTCATCCGCGGCTTCTACTACGACAGCGGTGACTACGCCCTGAACGGGCTGGCCGGAATCGCGCCATATTATTCGACGGGCGCCAATTTCATCGAACGGGTCGAATTGCTGAAGGGGCCCGCGGCTCTGCTCAACGGCATGACGGTCGGCGGCACTGGCGCCTCAAGCGGCGGCGCGGTCGGCGGTAGCGTCAATCTCGTCACCAAGCACGCGCTCGACACCGACATCACGCAGCTAACGGCAACCTATGCGTCCAAGACGCAATTCGGCGAGCAGATCGACGTCGGCCGTCGCTATGGCGAGCACAAGGAGTGGGGCGTCCGGCTGAACAGCAAGTATTCGAACGGCGATACCCCCTGGAACCGGCAGACCGACGAGTTCGGCAATGCCCACCTCGCCGTCGACTATCATGGCGAGAATGTCCGAATCGATGCCGATGTCGGCTATCAGGCGGACAAGCTGAATCCGCCGCTGCGATTCTTCGGCGTGGGTACTGCTGTCACCAGCATTCCGTCGCCACCGTCGTCCGGCACCAATTTCCAGGTGCCGTGGGCGTATTATGCGCCGACCGATTTCTTCTCGACGGTGAAAGGCGAAGTCGATCTCAACGATCGTATCACCGCCTATGCCGGATTCGGCTATCACGACAGCAACATCAACTACCGTTATCCGTCGCCGGTGCTCGCGAGCAACGCTGGCGTATTGTCCGGGACTCCGGGAACGGGAAGCGAGACGTACAAGACATACGCCGGGGAGGCTGGCCTGCGCATGACGGCCGATACCGGCCCGATCAACCATGCCGTCAATGTCGGCTATTCCATCACCGACCGCACCTATACCCAGCAGGTGGTCTCCGGCAAGATGCCCAACTGGAGCCTTTACAGCGAGCCGACCAACATCGCGTTGCCAAGCTTTGCGACGCTCCAAGCCAATCAGACCGTCGGCGCCAATCTCTGGAGCATCGGCGTCTCCGACACGATGTCGCTGCTGAACAAGCGGATTCAACTGACCGTCGGTGTGCGCAGACAAACCGCGGGAACGGAAGTCACGAATCTCGTTACTCCAGCATCGAGCCGCCCCTTCGAGGACACCTCGGTGTGGACGCCAGCCTATGCGCTCGTGGTCAAGCCCGTCGAGTTTGTGTCGCTTTATGCCAATTACATCGAAGGCCTGCAGACCCCGACCGTCGTCGCCGCCGGCTATGCCAACAGCGGCACGGTCTTCCCGCCAGGGCAGACCAAGCAGGTCGAGACCGGCGTCAAGGTCGACTTCGGCCGAATCACGACTACCGTCAGCGCATTCGATATCTCGCGCCCCAGCGTGATTACCACGAGTTCAGGGGGAGTGCTGACTCAAGAGCTGAATGGCCGGCAGCGCAATACGGGGGCCGAGTTCAACGTGTTCGGCGAGGTCACGCCGACGCTGCGGCTGCTGGGGGGCGTCGCGTATATTCACGGCGTACAGGAGAAGACCTCGGGCGGCCTGACGGACGGCAAGCGGGCGATCGGCGTGCCCGAGCTCACCGTGAATCTCGGCGCCGAGTGGGATACACCGTTCGTGCGGGATCTGACGTTGACGGGGCGGGTCGTCTACACCGGTGCACAATATGTCGACGCGGCCAACAAACTCTCGCTGCCGGATTGGACACGCGTCGACCTTGGCGCCCGCTACACCTTCACTTCGCCCTGGAACGGCAAGCCGATCGTGCTGCGGGCGAGCGTCGAGAATGTCTTCGACAAGGCGTATTGGGCGTCGGCCTATAGCGGTGTGATCACCCTGGGGGCGCCGCGCACCTATCTCGTTTCCACGACGTTCAATTTCTAGGACGTCGATACGCGTTGGCGATGATGGGGCCGCCGCACGGCCGTTGTGCGGCGGCCTTGTTAGTCTGAGCGATGCGGACGGCGTTCAATTCCAATCTGATGAAAATTTGCGTAGCTCATCGATTGCGTCGAGGTGTGATCATCCCCGGGTGACAAAGCGGTCGGGTCGGCAAATCATCTAGTTGGAGCCGATACATCCTCGTGTTGAATCGTCACCTGCGTGTCACCTTGGAGAGATTAAAAACTTCGATCGGCGGTATCCTTTTGACTGTCATTATCAACTGCATTACTCGTAGTTCATCAACGTCGTTTGTTAGTAGGAGTAGCCGGGCATGATGATCTTCGACAGAGATGACGTCACCTTCACCGTCGTCGTGAATCACGAAGAGCAATATTCGATCTGGCCGACGTTCAAGGACATCCCGAACGGGTGGACGGCCGTCGGCGTGACCGGGAGCAAGAAGGAGTGTCTGGACCATATCGAGCAGGTATGGACCGACATGCGGCCGCTCTCGCTGCGGAAATTCATGCAGGAGAACGCGCAGGCTTCTGCCGAATCCTGAAGCGAAGGAGGCTGGCTGCCATGCGGCTGATCTGTTTGCCCTATGCCGGCGGCAGCGCCATGGTCTATGCGCGCTGGAGGAGAGGTCTTCCGTCCTGGATCGAGGTCCAGCCGCTGGAGCTGCCAGGACGGGGCGCGCGGATGGACGAGCCACTGCAAACGGATGCGACGGCGTTGGTCGATCAGCTCGCGTCCGAACTGGTCGGGACGCCGTTGGCGGAGCCTTACGTCCTGTTCGGGCACAGCCTCGGCGGCTTGCTCGCCTTCGAGCTCGCGCACAGGCTGCTCGCGCTCGGCGCGCCAAGGCCGCAGATGCTGCTCGTGTCCGGAACGGAAGCGCCTGCCGTGCGCGACGGCAGCCGCTGGCGCGAGCCGCTCGGTGACGACGCATTGCGCGAGGAGCTTCTCAGGCTGAACGGCACGCCGCCGGAGGCGTTGCAGAGCATGGAGATCATGCGCGGCACACTGCCGATCCTGCGGGCCGATTTCCTGATGTGCGGGAACTACGTGTATCGGCGGCGCCAGCCGTTGCCGTGTCCGCTGCACGTGTTCGGCGGAGAGCTCGACGAAACGCGTGCCGAGGCACTGGAGGCATGGCGGGCCGAGACCTCCGGCACGTTCGGCCGCGACATGCTGCCGGGCGACCATTTCTTCATCCACAGCCAGCAGGCGGATCTGCTGAAGCTCGTTGCCGCATTGCTGGTACGTCGGGCATGGCCGGAGCCCGCCGTTGCTCGCGCGGGGCCTTGAGCGGCGCGTCGAAAGCAGGACCCAGCCGGAAAAGCCGGCTGGTGAAGAAACTTCGATGCTGAAATCGACGGGAGACGGGGAGAAGTCATGTTCGCAATACAATCTAAAGTAGAACAAGAATCGCTGCCGTTCCTTCTGCGGGCCAGCCGCACGCAGCAGCCGCTGATGGAGGCCGTCAGCGAGGTCCGCGACATGATCGAGCGCCAGCTCTACGCGTGCGGCGGAATTCTCTTCCGTGGCTTCCATCTCGACGGCGCCGAGGCGTTCAGGAGCTTCGCCGCGAGCTTCGGCCATCCGCTGCTGTCCTATGAATTCGGCTCGACGCCCCGATCGCAGGTCAGCGCCGGCGTCTACACCTCGACCGAATATCCGCCGCACCAGAGCATCCCGCTGCACAACGAGCAGGCCTATACGCGCGACTGGCCGATGAAGATCTGGTTCTATTGCGAGCAGGCGGCACAGCAGGGCGGCGAGACGCCGGTCGCCGACAGCCGGTCGATCCATCGCGACATTCCGGCCGCGATCCGTAACCGCTTCGCCGAGCGGGGCGTCATGTATGTTCGCAACTACGGCAGCGGACTCGATGTCGACTGGCGACAGGTGTTCGGCACGGAGTCGAAGGCCGAGGTCGAGGCCTATTGCGCCTCCCATGCGATCGCCTGCGAATGGAAGGATGGCGACGAGCTGCGGACGCGGCAGGTCTGCCAGGGGACCGCGGTGCATCCCGTGACCGGGGACATGGTGTGGTTCAATCAGGCGCATCTGTTCCACGTCTCCAGCCTCGCACCCGAGGTGCGGGAAAGTCTTCTCGACATCGTCGGCGATCCGCTCGAGCTGCCGCGCAATGCGTTCTACGGCGACGGCTCGCCGATCGAGGATGAGACGCTGGCCACGGTCAGAGCCGTGCTCGACCGGCATAAGATCGTCTTTCCCTGGCAGACCGGCGACGTCGTCATGCTCGACAACATGCTGACGGCGCACGCGCGCAAGCCGTTCAAGGGGCCGCGCAGGGTGATCGTCGCGATGGCGCAAGCCCATCGCGTGAATTGAGCCTGCGCGATCGATCCTCACATTGTTATCGGACCTTCGGAAGATGCCGACACAGACCCTCGTCGAACGACTCCGCGAGCATGCCGCCTCGCGTGCCGATCATCCGGCGCTGCGCTTCATCGAAGGCGACGATGTCGTCGACGAGCTGACATTCGCCGCGCTGGATCGACGCATTCGCGCAACGGCCGCACATCTGCAGGAGCTTGCCGGCGCAGGCGAGCGCGCCGTGATTCTGCTGCCGAACGGTCCCGACTATGCCGTCGCGTTCTACGCGTGCCTTTATGCCGGGGTCATTGCCGTGCCGGCCTATCCGCCGGAAACCGGCAAGGAGCGTTACACGAGCCGGCTCGACGGCATCCTGCGCGATGCCGCGCCGCGGCTCATTCTCACCCAGGCGCGTCTGCGCGACGCCATCGTCGCTGCGTTCGGCGAGCCCAAGGCTCATGTTGTTGCCGTCGACGAGGTGCCGGTCGATGCCGCCGCATCCTGGCGCGAGACGGACTTGCACGGCGAAGCGATCGCGTTCCTCCAATATACGTCGGGTTCGACGTCGCAGCCGAAGGGTGTCTGCGTCACTCACCGGAACCTGGTCGCCAATGAGATCGCAATAGAGGCGGTGCTCGGCGGGACCAAGGATGACGTCTTCGTCAGCTGGCTGCCGCTCTATCACGACATGGGATTGATGGGCGGATTGCTGAATCCGCTGTTCACGGGCTTCACGGCGGTGCTGATGTCGCCGCGCAATTTCCTGGAGCAGCCGCGGCGCTGGCTCGACGCCATCCATCGCCACGGCGGCACCTGCAGCGGCGGGCCGGACTTTGCGTTCGCGCTCTGTGCGGACCGGATCTCGGACGAGGCGATCGCGCGTCTGGACCTCGGCCGATGGCGGTTCGCGTTCTCCGGCTCGGAGTTCGTGCGCCGCGCGACGCTGGATCGATTTGCCGCGCGCTTCCGGCCGGCGGGCCTCGATCCTCGCGCGCTGACGCCGTGCTACGGCCTTGCCGAGGCGACCTTGCTGGTGACGGCAGGCGACCGCGCGAGCCGGGCGGTTTGTCACACGCTCGATCCCGCAGCGCTCGCCGGCGGGCGCGTTGCGGGCGCCGGCGAGGGCACGGACCTGATGGCGTGCGGCGCCGTGGCAGACGGCCACGCCGTGCGCATCATGAGGGTCGATGCGTCCGCCGAGGCCGAGAGGAATGAGGTCGGCGAAATCTGGGTCGCAGGTCCGAGCGTCGCGCTGGGCTATTGGAACAATCCCGAGGCGACGCAGCAGACGTTCGTCGTTCGCGACGGCGCGCGCTGGCTGCGGACCGGCGATCTCGGCTTCGTCCGCGACGGCGAACTCGTCGTCACGGGAAGGCTCAAGGATCTGCTGATCGTCCGCGGCCAGAACATCTATCCATTCGATCTGGAGCAGGCCGTCGAGACCGAGGTGGCCTCGGTGCGGAAGGGACGTGTCGCGGCCTTCCCGGTCCAGATCGATGGCGCCGAAGGCATTGGCGTAGCTGCCGAGTTCAGCAGGGCAGTGCTGCGGCGAACGCCGGCCGACGTGCTGATCAAGGCGATCGGCGACGCGGTCATGCGGCAGACGCAGGAATATCCGGCGGTGGTCGTGCTGCTGAACCCGCAAGGCATGCCGCTGACCACCAGCGGCAAGCTGCAGCGGTCCGCCTGTCGCGCCAGGTGGGCGCAGGGCACGCTCGATAGCTTCATGGTGTTCGAGCGGCGACGCGAGGCGGCGGACCCATCGCCGTCCCCGGAGCTCGCGACGGCGACCGAACGCCGTCTTGCGCTGATCTGGCGGGATGTGCTCCGGCGCGAGACCGTCGATCGCGACGACGACTTCTTCATGCTCGGCGGCAACTCGGTCGCGGCCGCTCAGATCACGGCGATGGTGCGCGAGCAGTTCGGAATCGAGCTCGCGCTGCGCGGCTTCTTCGATGCGCCTACGCTCGCCGCGCTCGCAGAGCTTATCGATGCCGCCAGCGCGGACGCGAAAGTGCTTCCGCCGCTGCAGCCGGCACCGGCGGGCATACGCGAGCTGCTGTCTCCCGCGCAGGAGCGGCTGTGGTTTCTCTGGAGCATGGATCCGGCCGGCACGGCCTACACCATCGCCTGCACGGTGCATTTCGACGGCCCGCTCGATCAAGCACTGCTGGTGCAGGCGCTGACCGAAATCGTCGCCCGTCACGAGACGCTGCGCACCACCTTCTCCGCCCCGGATGGCCGCGTCGTGCAGGTCATCCATGCGGCGCCGGACATTCCGGTCGCGGTCGAGGATCTGCGGCGCAGCCCGGCGGCGGAGCGCGCGTCGCGGGTCGCGGCGCGGACACGCGAGGAGCTGGCGCGGCCGTTCGATCTCGTCAATGGCCCGCTGCTGCGCGCCGTGCTGATGCAGCTCGCGGACGACCGCCACGTGCTGCTGCTATCGGCGCATCACATCGTCGCCGACGGGCTCTCGCTCGACGTGCTGCTGGCGGAGATCGCCGCGCTCTATGACGGGCTCCGGCGCGGGGCAGGGGCGCCGCCGTCCCCATCCGCCGTCCAATATGCCGACTACGCCGCATGGCAGCGGGATTGGCTTTCCGGCCCCGAGGCTGCGCAGCAGCTCGCCTACTGGCGCGAGCGGCTCGGCGACGCGGATACACCGCTTGCATTGCCGTTCGACCGGCCGCGCCCGCCCGTACCGAGCTATCGCGGCGACACCATTCACGTCGAGATCGCGCCCGATCTGGTGCTGAGGCTCCGCGTGCTCGCCAGGGAGCATCGCGTCAGCATGTTCATGCTGCTGCTCGCCGCCTATCAGCTGCTGCTGTTCCGCTACTCCGGCCGCTCCGACCTGCGCGTCGGCGTGCCCGTCGCCGGGCGCCGCCAGGCCGAGCTGGCGTCGCTGATCGGCTGCTTCGTCAATACGCTGGTGCTGCGGGCCGACGTGGCCGACGGCATGAGCTTCGCCGAGCTGCTGGGGCAGGCGAAAGAGGAGGTCATCTCCGGGCTTGCACATCAGGATCTGCCGTTCGACCGTCTCGTCGATGCGCTGAAGCCGACCCGCTCCGGCGGCCACAATCCACTGTTCCAGGTCAAGTTCAACTACATGGACGCGCCGGCCGGATTTGCGCTCGGCGATGGCCTGCACGCCCAGCCGCGCATCGTCGATCTCGCCGGCTCGCATTTCGATCTCGCGCTCGACATCATCGACGGCCCAACGGGCATGAATGCGAGCCTGAATTTCGCAACTGATTTGTTTGATGCGGCCACGGTCGAGCGGATCGGGAGTCAGCTCGTCGATTTCCTGCGGCAGATCGCGGCGGGCATCGACCGGCCGCTGCGCGACTTCGCAATCGCGCGAGACGTCAGGCAGGTCGTCGCGGCGGAGGTGAAGAGCTTCCCATCGATGGACATCCTCGATCTGATCGACGCTGCGTTCGCGGGCCGCGACGATCGGATCGCGCTGCGCCAAGGACAGGACACCGTCAGCGTCGCCGAGCTCGTGGGTTGGTCGGACCAGATCGCGCGCATGCTCGTTGCGGCGGGCGTCACGCATGAGACGCCGGTGGCGCTGTGGATCGAGCGGTCGCCGAGCTTCGTCGCGGCGCTGCTCGGCGTCTTGAAGGCGGGCGGCGCCGCCGTGCCGCTCGATCCGGCGTGGCCGGTGGCGCGTGTTGACCGTATTCTTCACGATGGTGGCATCGACACCCTGATCGCGACCGGCGAATGCCTCGCTGCGGCGAGCGCGTTGCAATGCGTCGCGCTGGACGGCGAGCCGCGCAGCGATGCGTCTCGCGGCGAGTTCATTCGCCCGCACGTTCATCCGGCGCAGACTGCCTACATCATCTACACGTCGGGCTCGACCGGCGCGCCCAAGGGCGTCGCCGTGTCACACGGGGCACTTGCCAACTATGTGCAGGCGCTATTGTCCCGGCTGCGGCCACGCGCCGACGCGAGCATGGCGATGGTCTCGACTGTTGCCGCCGATCTCGGCCACACCGTGCTGTTCGGCGCGCTCGCGAGCGGCGCAACCTTGAATCTTCTTCCGGCCGATGCCGCGTTCGATGCGGATGCGTTTGCGCAAGCGATGCGCGACGGCGAGATCGGCGTCCTCAAGATCGTGCCGAGCCATCTGCGCGGCTTGCTGCGGGCACGGCGCTCGGCCGACATTCTGCCGCGCGACATGCTGATCCTTGGCGGCGAGCCGTGCGATCACGGCTTGATCGAAGAGGTCCGCCGGCTGCGGCCGGATTGCCGGATCATCAATCACTATGGACCCACCGAGACGACGGTCGGCGTTACGACACATGAGTGGACGGAAGCCGCAGGTCGAGGTCCGGTGCCGGTCGGATTGCCGCTTGCCAATCTGCGGACCTACGTTCTCGACGATGCACTGAATGCCGTTCCGGCCGGGGTCGCCGGTGAACTCCACGTCGGTGGTGTTGGGTTGGCGCGCGGCTATCGCTGTGCGCCCGCGCCGACGGCAGAGCGCTTCATCCCCGATCCGTTCGGGGCGCCAGGTGAGCGCCTCTACCGAACCGGCGATCGCGTGCGTTGTGATCAGGCCGGCCGGATCGTGTTCCTCGGCCGGCGCGACGATCAGGTGAAGCTGCGCGGCTACCGCGTCGAGCCCGCCGAGATCAGCCGCGCGATTACATTGATGAGCGGCATCGCCGATGCAGCCGTCGTGGCCCGCGCCGTCGATGCTGAGCAGGAGCGCCAGGAGCTCGTGGCCTATTGTGTCGCTGCAGCGGGCGCCGTGTTGCAGCCGGAGACGCTGCGGCAGCAACTCTCGGCGATGCTGCCGGACTACATGGTGCCGTCGCGCATCGTCGTGCTCGACTGGCTGCCGCTGACCGCCAACGGCAAACTCGACCGCGCGGCGCTGCCGCAGCCGGACGAGGACGCCGTGCTATCCTATGCCGCCCCGGTCGGGGCGGTGGAGGAGACAATCGCCGCGGTCTGGCAGGACGTGCTGGGCCGCGAGCGGATCGGCCGCAATGACAATTTCTTCGAGCTCGGCGGCGACTCCATCCTCAGCCTGCAGATCATCGCGCGGCTGCGCAAGCGCGGCGTTATGCTGACGCCGAAGCAGATGTTCGCGCAGCAGACGATAGCGGCGCTGGTCGGCGTGGTTGCGACCACCTCCGCGCCGGCCATCACGCCGCCGGCAGCAGCACGCAACGCAATGAACGCCTGCGCTGCGGAGCTGCTGCCGATCCAATTGCGCTTCTTCGCGGAGGATATCGCCAATCGCGATCACTTCAACCAGGCGGTGCTGCTGATCCCGCGGGACCGGATCGACTGGAGCGTGCTGCAGCGGGCGCTCGCTGCCGTCGTGGGGCATCACGATGCGCTTCGCATGACGTATCGGCAGGTCGCGGGTGAATGGCAGGCGGTGCCGTCCGACCTGCCTGCCGCGCCTGACCTGCTTTGGCTCCGCACGGCAGTCGAGCCAGCCGACGTCAGCGCGATCGCGTCGGCGGCGCAGGCGAGCCTGTCATTGGCATCGGGATCTCTGCTGCGCGCCGTCGGATTCGACATGCGCGATGGCAGCCAGCGGCTGCTGGTCGCCATTCACCATCTCGCCGTCGATGGCGTGTCATGGCGGATTCTGCTCGAGGACATCGCGTCGGCTTGCGAGCAGCTGACGGGGCAGGCGGGCGCCGTCAACCTGCCGCCCCAGAGCTCCACGCCGTCCTCCTGGGTGCAGCGACTGCGAGCGCATGCGGCCTCCGATCGGCTCGGAGACGAACTGCCGTTCTGGCTGGCGTCCTCCCACGGCAGCGAGCTGCCCTGCGACGACGACCATGGTGGCACCGACGTCGAAGCCGACGCCGAGGAGGTCGTGCTGAACCTTGAGGCGGAGCTGACCGAACGGCTGCTCGATGCCGCGCCTGCGGCCTATCGCACGCAGGTCAACGACCTGCTGCTGGCTGCGCTGGCGCGTGCGGTCTGGAACTGGCGTGGGATCGATGGCGTCGTGATCGAGCTCGAAGGCCACGGCCGCGAGGATGTCCTTGCGGACTGTGACCTCACACGGACGGTGGGCTGGTTCACGACCGCATTCCCGGTCCGTCTCGACGGCGGCAGCGAGACCGACGGCGCGCTCATCACCCGCGTCAAGGAGACGCTGCGCGCCGTGCCCGATCGCGGGCTCGGCTATGGAGTCCTGCGCCATCTCGGTGCGAAGGAGCATCGCGAGGCGCTGGCCGCGGTGCCGAACCCGCGCATCGTCTTCAACTATCTCGGCCGCTTCGATGGCCAGCTCGGCGCGTCGGCGCCGTACCGGATTGCGCCGGAAAACCCGGGACCGATGCGAGCCGCCGACACGCCGTTGCGGGCCTGGCTCACCATCAACGGCGAGGTGCGTGACGGGCGGCTGCGTCTCGGCTTCCGCTATGGCAGCCGGCGCTATCGGCGCGCGACCGTCGAACGGCTCGCGGAGCTCTATCGGGCGGCGCTGCACGGTCTCGTCGATCATTGCCTCGGCGGCGCCGGCGGTCTCACGCCGTCCGACGTTCCGCTCGCGGGACTCGATCAGGCGGCGCTCGACCGGCTCTGCGCGACGATCGACTGTCGCTCCGTCGAGGACATCTATCCGCTGTCGCCGATGCAGCAGGGCTTGCTGTTCCATGCCCTGCGCGATGGCGCTGATGATGTCTATGTCAACCAGCTCTCGATCGAGCTTCGAGGTGTGACGCCGGCGCGGTTGCGTGCGGCATGGCAGGCGGCGAGTGCGCGGCATGCGGTGCTGCGGACTGGATTCGTCTGGCAGCAATTGTCCGGAGTGGCCCAGCAGATCGTCTACCGTCAGCTCGAGGTGCCCGTCGTCGAGGAGGATTGGCGCGGCCGTATTGCTGATGGGGCCGCGGCGGCGGATATCGAGGCGGCGCTTGCGGAGGCGGCACGGCGCGAGCGTGAGCTCGGCTTCGACATCACCCGGCCGCCGCTGCAGCGGCTGCGGCTGATCCGGCTCGGCGATGACAGGCTGTGGCTGATCTGGACGCATCATCACATCGTGATCGATGGTTGGAGCTCGGCGCGGCTGCTCGCAGACGTGCTGCAGCAGATCGGCGGCGCTGCGCCGTCGGCGGCGCAAGCCAGTTATCGCGACTACATCGCCTGGCTGCAGACGCGCAACCACGCGGCGGCTGTGGATTTCTGGCGCGAGACGCTGCGTGGCTTCGATGAGCCCACGCCGCTCGCCGATGCCTTGCGTGCGAGCCGCGCGATCGACGCTGCGAGCGGCCACGGCCGGCTGACGCTGCGCGTGGACGTCGATCTCGCTGCCCGCCTGCGGCGGTTCGCGACGCAGCAGCGCATCACGATGAATACGCTGCTGCAAGGGGCCTGGGCCCAACTGCTGCGGCAGTATACCGGGCAAAGCTCGGTCTGCTTTGGCGTGACGGTCTCGGGCCGTCCGGCCGAGCTTGCCGGCGCGGAGCACATGGTCGGCCTCTTCATCAACACGCTGCCGCTGATCGACCGCGCGCACCCGCAGACCGCGACCGGCGACTGGCTGCGAACCCTTCAGGCGCAGAGCGTCGCGGCGCGCGACTATGAGTGGCTGCCGCTGCACGAGATCCAGCGCCTCGCCGACAGGGCCGGGCAGCCCCTGTTCGACAGCCTGATGGTGTTCGAGAACTATCCGATCGATCAGGCGCTCACCGCGCGCAACGGTGCTGGGCCGCAGATCGGGCGGGTCGAACATGTGACGCCGACCAGTTATCCGATCGCGGTCATCGTGTTCGACGGACCCGAGGGCCTGCGCCTCGACTTCAACTACGATCGTGCGCAATTGGACGAGCACGCGATTCGACGGGTGAGCGCGTCGTTGCGGGACTGGCTGATGCAGATTTCGGCGGATGCCACCCGTCCGACCGGCAGCCTTCGCATGGTCGATGGGGAGGCGCTGGCGTGGCTCTTGCGCTGGAGTGGAGCTGCGATTGGCGAGACGTCATCCCCACGTCCGTTGATCGACGCAGCGCCCGGCGTGGTGGCGCAGATCGAGGCGCGGGCGAAGGTTGTCCCGGACGCGGTTGCGATCGTCAGCGGCGACCGCCGGATCAGCTACGGCGAGTTGAACGCGCGGGCAAACCGGCTGGCGCGGCGGCTGCAGGCACACGGGATCGGCGCCGATGTCGTGGTCGGACTGGCGCTGGAACGCGACGCCGAGATGATCGTCGCGCTGCTCGCCGTGCTGAAGGCGGGTGCGGCCTACCTGCCGCTCGACCCGGATTATCCGGCCGAGCGTCTTGCTCACATGCTGAGCGACAGCGGCGCGAGGCTTCTGCTGACGCAAGCTGGGCTGCAGGATCGGTTCGCGCTTGCGCTGGCCGATAGCGGAGCCGAGGCCTGGCTGCTCGATCGCGACGATGATGCGGGCGACGCCGACAATCTCGGCAGCACCATCCATCCGGAGAGCCTCGCCTACGTCATCTATACCTCGGGCTCGACCGGCCTGCCCAAGGGCGTGATGGTGCGTCACGGCGCAGTGACGAACTTCCTGGCGACGATGGCCGAGCAGCCGGGGATCGCATCCGACGACCGGGTGCTGGCATTGACCTCGCTGTCGTTCGACATCGCGGTGCTGGAGCTGTGGCTGCCGCTGACACGGGGCGCCCGGATCGTGCTGGCCGATCGCGCCTCGGCGCAGGATCCGACGGCGCTGAAGGCGATCGTGGCCAGGCACGGCGTGACCATGATCCAGGCGACGCCGTCGAGCTGGCGCATGCTGCTCGATCATGACGGGACCGCGCTGCCTCGTCGCTGTCGCGTACTTTGCGGCGGCGAGGCGCTGGCTCCCGATCTGGCACGGCGGCTCGTCGCGCTGAGCGGCGAGGTCTGGAACATGTATGGGCCGACAGAGACCACGGTGTGGTCTGCGCGCCATCGGCTCGATTCCAATGATCCCATGCCGGTGCTCGGTGGTCCGATCGGCAACACCACGCTCTACGTGCTCGACGCCAATCTCAATCTTGCGCCGCCCGGCGTGGCCGGCGAACTGTTCATCGGCGGCGAGGGACTGGCGCGGGGCTATTGGCGGCGCGCCGGGCTCGGCGCAGAGCGCTTCGTTCCCGATCCGTTGGGCGGTGCTGGTGCGCGGTTGTACCGGACCGGCGATCTGGCGCGCTGGCGTGCCGATGGCACGCTCGACTATGTCGGCCGCGCCGATCACCAGGTCAAGATGCGCGGACATCGCATCGAGCTCGGCGAGATCGAGGCGCGGCTGCGCGCACTGCCCGGCGTTCGCGACAGCGTCGTGGTCGCGCAGGAGTTCGGCGGCGGGCGGCACCTGATCGGCTATGTCAGCAGTGACAGCACCCTCGACGGCGGCGACTTGCGCGCGATGCTCACGGCCATGCTGCCGGACTACATGGTGCCGTTGCGCGTCATCGTGCTGCCGCGGCTGCCGCTGACGCCGAACGGCAAGGTCGACCGCAAGGCGCTGCCGCTGGCGTCACAAGGCGAGGCGGGGGACGACTATCAGGCTCCGGTCGGTGAGATCGAGATCATCGTGGCCGGCATCTGGGCGGAACTGCTCGGCCTCGATCGCATCGGGCGGGACGATCACTTCTTCAGGCTCGGCGGCCACTCTCTGCTGGCGGTACGGCTGCTCAGCCGTGTCGCGCAGGAGTTCGGCACGTCGGTGCAATTGTCCGAGCTGTTCGCTCATCCGGAATTGGCGGAATTCGCGCGCGTCCTCTCGATCAGTCTGATCGAGCAGGAGTTCGCCGAAGGTGAGCTCCAGGAACTGATGACGGCGGAGCTATCATGAGCGGACAATCAGGACAGCCTCTTCTGCGTGACCTCGATCCGGAGGCGCTGCGCCGGCTGGCATCGCGCGCGCGACAGCGCGGCCGCAACGCCGCCAGACGCGACACAAGCACGATCCCGATCGTCGATCGCGGGGGCCGGCTGCCGCTCTCCTTCGCGCAGCAGCAGCTGTGGCTGCTGGCGCAGCTCGATGGCGGAAGCGCGAATTATCACATCGACGTGGCGCTGCGGTTGCGCGGCCGGCTCGACATCGGCGCATGGCGCCGCAGCCTCGACCGCCTGTTCTCCCGGCACGAGGCGCTGCGGACGGTCTTTGTCGCCGAGGACGGCGAGCCGCGAATTGCGCTGTTGCCGTCCGACACCAGCCTGCCGCTGGAGATGCATGATCTTCGCGTCCGGCCGGACCGCGAGAAGCGGCTGGGCGACGTGCTGGATGAGTGCATGCGCGCGCCGTTCGATCTCGCTCGGGGG
Organism: Bradyrhizobium sp. SZCCHNRI20481; assembly: GCF_032485055.1. Lineage (NCBI taxonomy): Bacteria > Pseudomonadati > Pseudomonadota > Alphaproteobacteria > Hyphomicrobiales > Nitrobacteraceae > Bradyrhizobium > Bradyrhizobium sp. SZCCHNRI20481. The sequence goes on along the minus strand of NZ_JAUEUE010000008.1, from coordinate 273,586 downwards.
CCGCTGATCCGCAGCCATTTGATCCGTCTGGGCGATGATGATCACGTTGTTCTGCTCAGCCAGCACCACATCATCTCCGACGGATGGTCGATGGGCGTCATCGTCCGCGAGCTCTCGGCACTGTATGGCGCCTTCGCCGCAGGCGGCGATGATCCGTTGCCGCCGCTCGCGATTCAGTATCCGGACTATGCAGCATGGCAGCGCCATTCGCTGACGGCAGATCGACTGCAGCGGCAGCTCGATCATTGGACCGCCGTGCTGCGCGATGCGCCATCCTTGCTGACATTGCCGACCGACCGTGCGCGTTCTGCGCCGCGATCCAACGCCGGCGCCGCGGTGCCGGTGGAGATCGACGACGGTCTATCGGCCGACATCAGGCGGCTGGGCCACGCTCTCGGCGCCACCCCGTTCGTCATCGTGCTGGCGGCCTGGGCCATCGTGCTGTCGCGGTTGGCGGGCCAGCAGGATCTCGTGATCGGCACGCCGAGCGCAAATCGGATGCGTTCGGAGCTCGAAGGCCTGGCCGGCTTCTTCGTCAACATGCTGGCGCTGCGGCTCGACCTCTCGCATGGTCCCGCTGTCGCCGAGCTGATCGACCGCGTCAAGACGGCGGTCCTCGCGGCGCAGGATCATCAGGATCTGCCCTTCGAGCACCTGGTCGAGGCGCTCCAGCCGCCGCGGCATCCGGAATACACGCCGGTGTTCCAGGTGGTGTTCGCGTGGCAGAGTAACGTTGTCGGCTCGTTCGCACTGCCCGGCCTGGCCGTCGAACGCCTTGCGATCGAGCAGCACAAGATCAAGTTCGATCTCGAGCTCGATCTCAGCGAAAGTGGCGGCCGCATCACTGGCAAGCTCAACTACGCGACGGCGCTGTTCGACGCCGAGACCGTACAGCGCTATCGCTTCTATCTGCTGGCTGCGTTGCGCGCCATGGTCGCCGACACCAGCCAGCCGGTCGATCGGATCGAGCTGCTGCCGGCCGAGGAACGTACGCTGCTGCTGGATGTCTGGAACCGGACGCAGTCGTTCACGCCAGCCGACTGCTGCATCCAGGAGCTCGTCGCAGAGCAGGCGCGCCGCCGCCCCTCCGCCGTGGCGCTGGTGCATGGCGCGGTCAGCTTGAGCTATCGCGAGCTCGAGCTGCGCGCCAATCGCCTCGCGCATCATCTCGTTGCGCTGGGCGCCGGTCCGGACCGGCTGGTCGCGATCTGCCAGCAGCGCGGCATTGATGCGATCGTCAGCGTGCTCGCGGTTCTCAAAGCGGGAGCGGCCTATCTGCCGCTTGACCCTGCCTATCCGCCGCAGCGGCTGCGCGAGACCGTGGCCGATGCTCAGCCAACGCTGCTGCTCTGTGACGGTGAGAGCGCCAGCACGCTCGGCAGCGTGACGTACCCTGTGATCGATGTGGAAAGCGATGCGCCGGCCTGGAGCCGGCTGCCGGAGAGCTCACCGGATGTTGCTGCCCGTGGCCTGACGCCGCGCAATCTCGCCTATGTTATCTACACGTCGGGCTCGACCGGACAGCCGAAGGGCGTGATGGTCGAGCACCACGGCCTGGTCAATCTCGCGCAGGCCCAGATCGGGCTGTTCGACACCGGTCCGCACAGCCGGATCGCGCAATTCGCCTCCTTCAGCTTCGACGCGAGCGTGTGGGACATCGTCATGGCGCTTTGCGCCGGCGCCGAACTGCATCTGCTCGGAAGCCGCGAGCACCGCGACGCGGCGGAGCTGTTGAACTATCTCGTCGAACATCGCATCACCCACGCCACCTTGCCGCCGGCGATGCTGCAGGGCCGCTCGGACCTCGCCCGGCTCTCCGGGCTCGACGTGCTGGTTCTCGCCGGCGAGTTGCCAAGGCCGGAGCTGTTCGAAGCGCTGCCGCCCGAGATTGCGGTCTTCAACGCCTACGGGCCGACGGAAGCGACCGTCTGCGCCACCGCATGGCGCCGTCCGCCCGGCTTCGCCGGCGGCGTCGTCTCCATCGGTCGCCCGATCGCCAACGCGCGGATCTATTTGCTCGACGCCCAGGGCATGCCGGTGCCGCGCGGCGCCGTGGGCGAGATCTGGATCGGCGGGGCAGGGGTTGCCCGCGGCTATCTCCACCGTCCCGATTTGTCGGCGCAGCGTTTTGCCGTGGATCCGTTCGGGCTGTCGTCCGACGCGCGGATGTATCGAACCGGTGATCTCGGCCGCCATCTCGCCGACGGCAACATCGAATTCCTGGGCCGCAACGACCATCAGGTGAAGATCCGCGGCTTCCGCATCGAGCTCGGGGAGATCGAGCATCGGCTGAATGCGCAGGCCGGAGTGCGGGACTCGGCGGTGCTGGCGCGGCGCGATGGGCAGGGCGATCTCACGCTCGTCGCCTATGTGGTGCCGGCGGACGATGCAGGTGATCCCAGCGCATGGGCTGCGCGCCTGCGCACGCAATTGCAGGCGTGTCTTCCGGACTACATGGTTCCGTCGGCGATCGTTCACCTCGATGCATTTCCGCTGACACCCAACGGCAAGGTCGACCGGCAGGCGCTACCGGCGCCAGACGACGAGGCGTTCTCGCACGCCACCTATGATCCTCCCCAGGGCGAAGCCGAGCAGACGCTCGCTGCCATCTGGCGCGAGCTGCTTGGCGTCGAGCGCGTCGGCCGCAACGATCATTTCTTCGAGCTCGGCGGTCATTCGCTGCTCGTCGTCCGCATGCTGGATCGACTGAAGCGCCATGCGCTGACGATCGATGCGCAGATGGTGTTCGCCAAGCCGGTGCTGCGCGATCTCGCAGCAAGCCTGCGGCAGGGCGAGGAGACCGCAATTCCTGACAACCTGATCACGGCGCAGAGCCCGGCCATCACGCCGGACATGCTGCCGCTGATCGCGATGAGCCAGGGCGAGATCGACCGCGTGGTGGGCCGTGTGCCGGGCGGCGTCGCCAACGTCCAGGACATCTACGCGCTGTCGCCGTTGCAGGAGGGAATTCTGTTCCATCATCTGCTCGCGACCGAGGGCGACCCCTACGTGCTGGTCGCGCAGATGGCATTTGCGGGCCGTGATCTGCTGGATCGCTATCTTGCGGCCGTTCAGGACGTGATCGACCGGCATGACGTCCTGCGGACGTCATTCCTCTGGGATGAACTGTCGGTGCCGGTGCAGGTGGTCTGGCGCCAGGCACCGCTAAGCGTCACCGAAGTTGAGCTCGAAGGCAACGAGCCGGCCCAGGTCGAGCTGGCGCGCCGCTTCGATCCGAAGTCCTGCCGGCTTGATCTGACCCAGGCGCCATTGCTGCGTCTCGTTGTCGCCCGCGACCCACGAAATGATCGCTTGCTGCTGCTGGTCGTGCTGCATCACATGGTCGGCGACCATTCCACCCTGCAGGCGTTGCATGAGGAGGTGCAACTGATCCTGTCGGGAGCCCGCACTGCTCTGCCTTCGCCGATTCCATTCCGCAATCTCGTCGCCGAGACTCGCAAGCCGGGCGGACAGGATGCTCAGCAGCGCTTCTTCCGCAGCATGCTTGCCGACATCGATGCGCCGACGGCGCCGTTCGGATTGATCGAGGTGCGCAGCGACGGCGCCGGCGTGCGCGAGGCAAAGCTGCCCCTGCCGGCTGCGCTCGATGCGCGGCTGCGCGCGCAGGCGCGCCGCCTGGGGGCGAGCCTCGCCAGCCTCTGTCATGTCGCCTGGGGGCAGGTGCTGGCGCGCAGCAGTGGGCGCGAGCAGGTCGTGTTCGGCACCGTGCTGCTCGGCCGCATGCAGGCTGGCCATGATACCGGCCGCAGCCTTGGCCTGTTCATCAACACGCTGCCGTTGCGGCTCGATCTCGACGGCACGTCGGTTGAGGACAGCGTTCGCGCAACGCATGCGCGGCTGGCGGAGCTGACGGCGCATGAGCATGCCTCGCTGGCGATGGCCCAGCGTTGCAGCGGCGTCGCGCCGCCGGCGCCGCTGTTCTCCGCGATCCTGAACTATCGGCACGGCCAGCGGCAGGACGCGCGGGCAGACGCCCAGCCCATCGAGGCTCTGCGTGGCGTCGAATGGCTCGGCGGCGAGGAGCGTACCAACTATCCGCTGATGCTGGCGGTGGATGACGACGGTCACGGACTTCACCTGACGGTCCAGGCCGTGGCGCCGGTTGCGCCCGAGCGGGTCGGCGCGATGATGCAGCAGTCGCTCGATCGGCTGGCGCTGGCGCTCGAAGCGGCGCCGCACGCGCCGGTGCGCCAGCTCGATGTCGTTCCAGAGGACGATCGCGCGCGGCTGCTGCGCGCTTGGAATGCGACGGCTGTCAGCTTCGCGGATACGCTCTGCGTGCACCGGCAGTTCGAGGTGCATGCGGCGCGATCTCCCGATGCGATCGCGCTCGTACACGGGCAGGAGACGATCAGCTACGGCGCGCTGAATGCGCGGGCGAACCGCCTGGCGCGGCGGCTCAGGGATCGCGGCATCGGGCCGGATGTTGTGGTCGGGCTGGCGCTGGAGCGCGGCGTCACGATGATGGTTGCGCTGCTCGCGGTGCTCAAAGCGGGCGGGGCCTATCTGCCGCTCGATCCGGACTATCCGGCCGAGCGGCTCGCGCACATGCTGAACGACAGCGGCGCCAAGCTGCTGCTGACGCAAGCCACGCTGCACGACCGTTTCGCGCCGGTGCTGACCCGGAGCGAGGCCGAGGCATGGCTGCTCGAGGTGGCGGCTGGCGAGGGCCTCGGCCAGACCGATAATCTTGCTGTCGACGTGCATCCGGAGAGCCTCGCTTACGTCATCTACACCTCCGGCTCCACCGGTCGGCCCAAGGGCGTGATGGTGCGTCACGCCGCGGTGACGAACTTCCTGGCGACGATGGCCGAGCAGCCGGGCATCGCGGCCGACGACCGTGTGCTGGCGTTGACCTCGTTGTCGTTCGACATCGCCGTGCTGGAGCTGTGGCTGCCGCTGACCCATGGCGCCCGGATCGTGCTCGCCGACCGTGCCGCTGCCCATGATCCGGTGGCGCTCAAGGCGATGGTGGCACGGCACGGCGTGACCATGGTCCAGGCGACGCCGTCGAGCTGGCGCATGCTGCTCGATCACGACGCGGCCGATACACACGAGACGGCTCCATGGCTGCCGAAGGGCTGTCGCCTGCTGAGCGGCGGGGAGGCGCTGGCCTCGGACCTGGCGCGGCGGCTGGGCGCGCTGGGCAGCGAGGTCTGGAACCTGTATGGGCCGACCGAGACCACGGTGTGGTCGGCGCGTCACCGCCTCGATGCGACCGATCCGTTGCCGCTGCTCGGCAGCCCGATCGGCAACACCCGGTTGTACGTGCTCGACACCGAACTCAATCTGGCGCCGGTCGGCGTCACTGGCGAGCTCTTCATCGGCGGTGACGGGCTCGCGCGCGGCTATTGGAAACGCGCCGCGTTGAGCGCGGAGCGCTTCATCCCGGATCCGTTCGGCAGCGACGGCGCGCGGCTGTACCGGACCGGCGACCTCGCGCGCTGGCGGGCCGACGGCGTGCTCGACTATGTCGGCCGCGCCGATCATCAGGTGAAGATCCGCGGACATCGGATCGAGCTCGGCGAGATCGAGGTGCGGCTGCGGGAGCAGCCGGGCGTGCGCGGCAGCGTCGTCGTGGCGCAGGAGCTCGGCGGCGGCCCTCAATTGGTCGGCTATGTCAGCGGCGAGGATACGCTCGACGGCGGCGGCCTCCGCGCTGCGCTCGCAGCAGCGCTGCCGGACTACATGGTTCCGTCGCGCGTGATCGTGCTGCCGGAGCTGCCGCTGACGCCGAACGGCAAGATCGACCGCAAGGCGCTGCCGCGGCCCGATGTCGGGGCTCCCGAAGCGCATCGCATCGCCCCGCGCAATCCGACCGAGGCCGCACTCGCGGCGATCTGGGCAGAGCTGCTGCACAGGCCGGACGTCGGCGTCACCGACAATTTCTTCGAGCTCGGCGGCGACTCGCTGGTGGCCGTCCAGCTCGTCGGCCGCATCAAGCGCGATCTCGCGTGGGAGGTGCCGCTGAAGCGGTTGTTCGAACTGACCACGATCGAGGCCATGGCGTCTGCGCTCGCCGCGGACCCGCCGACGAGCAGGCGGAGTGACGACATCGCCGCCATGTTCGATCTGCTTGAGGAAGTTGAGTTCGCCAATGAATGATCAGTCCGGACTCCAGGCCCAGCAGCTCGGCGAAATCGCGCGTCGATTGGTGCGTCTCGATGCCTCGAAGCAGCGCGCGTTCCTGACGCAGTTGGCGGCCAAGGGGATCGATCTGTCGATCTTGCCGATCGCCCGGCAGCATCTGCAGCGCGCGCCGTTATCGTTCGCGCAGGCCCGCCTCTGGTTCCTGTGGCGGATGGATCCGGGCGGCTCCGCCTACAACATGCCGGTCGCGATCCGCCTGCGGGGTCGGCTTGATGTTGGTGCGCTCCAAAGGGCGCTCGATGAACTCGTCATGCACCATGCCGCGCTCCGCACGACGTTCCGGCAGGACGACGGCGAGCCGGAGCAGATCGTAGGGTTGCCGGCGCCCGTCGCGCTTCGCCGCATCGAGATCGCGGGCGATGATCGCGAGCAGCAGGCGCGCCGGCTGCTGCGTGAGGAAGCGGCGTTGCCGTTCGACCTGGAATCCGGACCGCTGCTGCGCGCGGCGCTGCTGGGACTTGGCGAGCACGACCATATCCTCTCGGTTACGCTGCACCACATCGTCGCCGACGGCTGGTCGATGCAGGTTCTCACCGAGGAGTTCTGGCAGCTCTATCATGCCGCCGCCCGCGGCGAGGCGGCCTCGCTGCCGGCGCTCGAGATCGACTACGCCGATTTCGCCGCCTGGCAGCGACTGTGGCTCGGTGCCGTCGAGGAGGAGCGGCAGCTTCGCTACTGGACCGGCCGTCTCCATGACACGGCCATGCTGCCGCTGCCGTTCGATCGGCCCAGGTCAGCCCAGGCCGATCAATCCGGCGATGCCATACGGCTGTCGCTCGGGGCGGAGCTTGCCGATCGCCTGCGCGAGCTGGCGCGGGGACAGCACACGACGTTGTTCGTCGTTCTGCTGGCGGCGCTGAAGCTGGTGCTCTATCGCTACAGCGGCCAGCCCGACATCAGCATCGGCGTTCCGCTCGCCAATCGCGACCGGTCGGAGACGCGGCGTCTGATCGGCCTGCTGGTCAACACCCAGGTGCTGCGCACACGGATCGACAGCCGGAGCACGATCGCCGACGTCATTCACGCCCTGCGCGAGGCCTCGCTCGAGGCCCAGGATCACCAGGATCTTCCGTTCGAGCGGCTGCTCGACGTGCTGCAGCCGCAGCGCAGCCTGAGCCAGACGCCGCTATTCCAGGTGCTCTACAACCATCAGCATCGGCGCGAGCCGGCGCATGCGCCGGCTGCGTCCGAATTGCAGATCGAGACGATCGCGGCAGAGATCGACACGGTGAAATTCGACCTCGCTCTCGACAGCGAGGAGGCGCCGTCGGGAGACGTCTCGGCGCTGTTCTCCTTTGCCACCGCGCTGTTCGACCGGTCGACCATCGCACGGCTCGCCGGGCATTGGCTCACGATCCTGCAGGCGATGGTCGCGGATCCCACACGTCGGATCGCGGCATTGGAGCTGTTGTCGGCCCGGCAACGCGACGACGTCAGACAGTGGAACGCTTGCCCTCCCGCGCTCGTGCCGTTCCAGCCGGTGCATCGGATGTTCGCCCGGCACGCAAAGGAGACGCCGAGTGCAGCGGCCCTGGTGTTTGGGGCCGAGACGATCACCCATCAGGCGCTCGATCGCCGCGCCAATGCCATCGCGGAGCATCTTGCAACGCTGGGCGTTCGTCCCGGCGAGCTCGTCGGACTCTCGATGCAGCGCTCGCCCGATCTCGTCGCAAGTTTTGTTGCCGTCCTGAAGGCCGGCGCGGCCTATCTGCCGCTCGATCCGGATCATCCGCCAGCGCGGCTGGCCGCCACCGTTCGAGATGCCGGCGCGCGCGTCGTGCTGGTCGATGCGGCGGGACTGTCGCAATGGCCGCCGATGCCGGGGATCGCGGTCGTCGATCTCGGCGCGATGGCGGCTGAGACGACGGAGAGCGACCCGGCGGTCGATGTCCATCCCTCGAGCCTCGCCTACGTGATCTATACGTCCGGCTCCACCGGCGTGCCGAAGGGCGTTGCGGTCGCTCACGGATCGTTCGCAATGCATTGCGAGGCCACCGCCGAGCTCTACGAGATGGGCCGGCAGTCGCGCGAGCTGCACTTCCTCTCCTTTACGTTCGACGGCGCGCATGAGCGGTTGTGGACCGCGCTGGGCTGCGGCGCCGCGCTGGTGATGCGTGATGCCGATCTCTGGTCGGCGGAGAAGACGCTCGACGTGATGGGCGCGCAGCGCGTGACCAATGCCGGCTTTCCGCCGGCCTATCTGCAGCAGCTCGCCGACTTCGCGGCGTGGCGCGGCGATCCGCCGCCCGTGTCGCTGTATTCGTTCGGCGGCGAGGCGATGTCCAAATCGGGCTTCGACAAGGTCAGGCAGGCGCTGCGGCCGCGCAAGCTGATCAATGGCTACGGTCCGACGGAGACAGTGGTCACGCCGCTGGTCTGGAAGGTCGACGCCGATGCCGAGATCGACTGCGCCTATGCGCCGATCGGCTGTCCTGTCGGCCGGCGCTCGGCCTATGTTCTCGACGGCGATCTCAACATCGTTCCGGTCGGCGTCACCGGCGAGCTCCATATCGGCGGCGAGGGGCTCGCAGCCGGCTATTGGAATCGGCAGGCGTTGACGGCGGAGCGCTTCATCCCCGATCCGTTCGGTGCGCCGGGCGCGCGACTGTACCGCACCGGCGATCTGGCGCGCTGGCGTGCCGACGGCGTGATCGACTATGTCGGACGTTCCGACCATCAGCTCAAGATCCGCGGCTTTCGCATCGAGCCAGGCGAGGTCGAGGCACGGCTGACGCGGCAGACGGGTGTTCGGTCGGCGGTGGTGGTGGCACGCGAGATCGCCGGACGCCAGCAGCTCATCGGCTATGCCTGCGGCGAGGATGGCCTCGACGAGACGGGGCTGCGCGCGGCGTTGTCCGAGGAGCTGCCGGACTACATGGTTCCGGCCCGCATCGTACTGATGTCGCGGATGCCGCTCACGGCGCATGGCAAGGTCGATCGCGACGCCTTGCCGGCGCCCGAGCAGTTGTCTGCTGAGGCCGACTACGTCTCGCCGCAATCCCCGGCCGAACTGGAGCTGGCGGCGATCTGGGCTGAATTGCTCGGCCATTCGCGGGTCGGGCTGACCGACAACTTCTTCGAGCTCGGCGGCGATTCCATCATTTCATTGCAGGTGGTCGGACGTGCGCGCCAGCGCGGGCTTGCCATCGAGCCGCGCGACCTGTTCCGGCATCAGACGCTGCAGGAGCTGGCGCGGGTCGCGCGTCGCGATCGGGCCGTCGTTGCATCCGCTGAGCCGCTTGCGCGCGATGGCGATCCGGTGCCGCTGTTGCCGATCCAGCGCCGCTTCTTTGCCGAGGACGCCGGCGAACGGCATCACTGGAATCAGGCGTTGATGCTCGTGCCGTCGGCGCGGCTCGACTGGCGGGTGATGGCGCAGGCGGTCGAGGCCGTGGTGGCGCATCACGATGCCCTGCGGCTGCAATTTCGGCAAAGCGACCGAGAGTGGCAGGCGAGATACGGCGCGATGCCGGCGAGCGCCGATCTGCTCTGGATCCGCACCGTCGCCGATGCGGCTGAGATCACCTCGGCTGGCGCGACCGCGCAGGCAAGCCTGTCTCTGCAGGGACCGTTGCTGCGGCTCGTCGGCATGGACGTTGCCGACGGCAGCCAGAGGCTTCTCATCGTCGTGCATCATCTCGTCGTCGATGGCGTGTCCTGGCGCGTGCTGCTCGAGGACATCGCCTCGGCGTATCGACAGGTGGCGCAGGGCGCGGCCGCGATTGCTCTGCCTTCCAACAGCCGGTCCATGGCGTCATGGGGCATCAGTCTCGAAGACTACGCCGCCAGCGAGGAGCTGGCTGGTCAGCTCGACTATTGGAGACAGCGGACCGCCGCCGGCGACGTGCCATGCGACGATGATCACGGCGAGACCGATCGTGTCGCCGATGGTGAGGATGTCGTCGTGTCCTTCGATACCGACATGACCGGGCAACTGCTCAAGCAGGCGCCCGCTGCCTACAGGACCCAGGTCAATGACCTGCTGCTGGCGGCGCTGGCCCGCGCGGTCAGCCGCTGGGGCGGGCTCGATGAATGTCTGGTCGAGCTCGAAGGTCACGGCCGGGAAGACATTTTCGAGGGCTTCGACCTGTCGCGGACGGTCGGCTGGTTCACGACCGCGTTTCCCGTTCGGCTCGCCGGCTGTGCTGGCGATAGCGCCACGCTGATCAGATCGATCAAGGACGAGTTGCGGGCCATCCCGGCGCGCGGGCTCGGCTACGGCGTGCTGCGCTATTGCGGCAGCCCCGAGCAGCGCGCCGCCCTGACGGGCGGAGCCGAGCCGCGGATCGTCTTCAACTATCTCGGCCAGTTCGGCGCCGGCTCTGACCCTGCCTTCGCGCTCGCGCCGGAAAGCGCGGGGCCGTCACGCAGCGCCAGCGCGCCGCTCGGGCGCTGGCTCAGCATCAACGGTCAAGTGCTTGATGGCCAGCTGAGGCTGACATTCAGCTTCGGCCGCCGACGCTATCGCCGCGCGACGATCGAGCGGCTGGCCGCGTGCTATTCCGCGGCCCTGCGCGAACTCGTCGCGCATTGCACGAGCGGCGTATACGGCCTCACGCCGTCGGACGTTCCGCTCTCAGGCCTCAGCCAGCCGGAGCTCGACCTGCTCGGAGCGTCGCGCGATTGGCGCGATATCGAGGATATCTATCCGCTGTCGCCGATGCAGCAGGGCATGCTGTTCCACGCGCTGCGCGATGGTGACAGCGGCAACTATGTCAGCCAGATCGCCGTCGACATCAGCGGTGCGGACGCGGCGCGCTTGCGCGCGGCGTGGCAGGCGGTGACGGCGAGACACGCGGTGTTGCGGACGGCGTTCGTGTGGAGAGAGTTATCGGGCGCGCCGCAGCAGGTCGTCCATCGGCAGGTTCCTGTCCCCTTCGTCGAGGAGGACTGGCGCGACCGTGTGGACTCGATGGATCAGGCCGCGCGTGACGCGGCGCTGGCCGATGTGGCCGCAGCCGAATGGCGGGCCGGCTTCGACCTGTCGCGTCCGCCATTGCAGCGGGTCCGTCTCATCGATCTCGGCGGCGGTGTGCACCGCCTGATCTGGACACATCATCACATCCTGCTCGACGGCTGGAGCGCGGCAAGGCTCATCGGCGAGATCATGCAGCATGTCGGTGGCGCGTCGCTGTCCGCCCCACGCGGCCGCTATCGCGACTACATTGCCTGGCTGCAGCAGCAGGATCGCGATGCGTCGAGTGCGTTCTGGGCACGCTCGCTCTCGACGGTCGGTGAGCCGAGCCTGCTTGCCGATGCGCTGGGCGGGCCGGCCGCGCCTGCCGACGGCCATGGCTCGATCGATCTCGTCATCGATGCGGCGACGACGGAGCGGCTGCAGGTCGTGGCGCGGCGCGAGCGGGTGACCCTGAACACGGTCCTGCAAGCGGCCTGGGGACAGCTGCTGCGGCGCTTGACCGGCCAGGATGTCGTCTGCTTCGGCGCCACGATCTCCGGCCGGCCGCCTGAGATCGCGGGCGTGGAGGAGACCGTCGGCCTGTTCATCAACACCGTGCCCGTGTTCGAGGATGCGAGACCTCAGACGTCGGTCGGTGATTGGCTGCGCGGTTTGCAGGATCGCAACGTCGACCTGCGCGAGCATGGCTGGATGCCGCTGCACGAGATTCAGCGGCTTGCGGGCCGCGCCGGCCGGCCGCTGTTCGACTCCATCTTCGTGTTCGAGAACTATCCGGTCGACGCGGCGCTGCGCGATCAGGCCGGCGAGGGGCCGCGTGCCAGCCGCGCCGAGCAGATCTCGATCACGAACTATGCGCTCACGGTCGCGGTGTTCGTGACGGACAGGGGCATCCGGCTTGGATTCCGCTACGATCGCAGCCAGTTCGACCAGGCGCAGATCGAGCGGATACAGGCAGCTTTCGCCTGTCTGCTCGCGCGCATTGCCGACGACAGCAGCCGACCGGTCGCAGAGCTGCATGGATTGGACGCCGCCGCTTTGCATCGAGTGCTCGGCTGGAGCTCGGGACCTGTCGCGCGGACGGTGAATGACGACTTCGTCGACGTCGTGACGCAGATCGAGCAGCAGGTCGCACGGTCGCCTGCGGCCATTGCCGTGATCTCCGGTCAGGAGAGGATCAGCTACGCCGAACTGAATGCGCGGGCCAACCGACTGGCGCGACAGATCAGGCAGGCCTGCGTCGCTCTGGATGCTCCGGTCGGCTTGGCATTCGAGCGCAGCGCCGACCTGGTCGTGGCTGTGCTGGCCGTTATGAAAGCCGGCGCCGGCTACCTGCCGCTCGATCCGGACTATCCCGCCAAGCGGCTCGCCGCGATGCTGTGCGACAGTGGCGCCCGGCTGGTGCTGACGCAGGCGCAACTGCGCGATCGGCTGATCGAGATCACGGCAGGGGTGGGCGCCGAGCTGCTCGTGGTCGACGGCGCCCGTGAGGGTCGCGGTTTGCGCGCCACTGATGGCTCCGATGTTCGGATGCCGGTTCATGCCGAGAGCCTCGCCTATGTGATCTACACGTCCGGCTCAACCGGCGTGCCCAAGGGCGTGGCCTGCACGCGCGGCGCCCTGGCGGCACGGCTAGGATGGATGCAGAAGGAGTACGGGCTCGATCCCAGCGAAACGCTGTTGCAGAAGACGCCGTTCAGCTTCGACGTCGCGGTGTGGGAAATCCTGTGGCCGCTGATCGTCGGCGCGCGGCTTGCGATTGCAGCGCCGGGCGCACATCGCGAGCCGAAGCGGCTGATCGATGCGGTCACTGCGCATGGCGTGACCACGCTGCATTTCGTGCCGCAGATGCTCGCGCAATTCGTGGCTGAGCCGGAGGTTCAGCGATGCGTGACCTTGAAGCGCCTGTTCTCCGGTGGCGAGGCCCTGCCGGTCCAGCTGAAGGACCAGGTCTATTCGGTGTTCCCCGCGATCCGGTTCGACAATCGGTATGGGCCGACCGAAGCGCTCATCAATGCCAGTTTCTGGCACTGTCGCGGGCCGAGCGGATCGGGCGTGCCGATCGGATTTCCGATCCCGGGCACGACCCTGCGCATTGTCGATGCCGATCTCAATCCGGTCGCCGAGGGAACGACGGGCGAGCTCCATATCGGCGGAGACGGGCTGGCGCGCGGCTATCTCGGGCGCGCGGCGCTGACGGCCGAGCGCTTCATTCCCGATCCTTTCGGACCTCCCGGCGCGCGGCTCTATCGAAGCGGCGATCTGGCGCGCTGGCGCAGCGACGGCGCCATCGACTATGTCGGCCGGGCCGATCACCAGGTAAAGGTTCGCGGCTTCCGCATCGAGCTCGGCGAGATCGAGGCGCGACTCCTGCAGCAGCCCTCGGTCAGCGCGGCCGTTGTGATCGCCAGGGATTTCGGCGTGGGCCGGCAGCTGGTCGGCTATGTCTGCGGCGACGGCATGCTCGATGCTGCGACGCTGCGTGAGGCCCTGTCCGCAACGCTGCCAGACCACATGGTGCCGGCGCGGATCATGGTCCTCGACCGCCTGCCTCTGATGGTGAATGGCAAGGTCGATCGCAACGCGCTGCCAGCGCCGGAGGCGCCCGTTGCAGCGATGCGGATTGCGCCGCGGACGCCGGCCGAGGCTGCGTTGGCCACCATCTGGGCCGAGCTGCTGCATCAGCCGGATGTCGGGATGACCGACAATTTCTTCGAGCTCGGTGGCGATTCCATCATCTCGCTGCAGATGGTCAGTCGTGCGCGGCGGGCCGGCCTTCTGATCGAGCCGCGAGACGTCTTCAAGCACCAGACGCTGGAAGCCCTGGCGCGCGACGCGCGGGTGATCGTCCGGCTGGAGACGACGGCAGAGCAGGGGCGCATCGCCGGGCCACTTCCGTTGCTGCCGATTCAGCTCCGCTTCTTCGAGCAGGAACTGGACGCCCCTGATCACTGGAATCAGGCTTTGCTGCTGCGGCCGCGGCGGCGGCTCGACTGGGACGTGTTGCGACACGCAGCGGTGGCCGTCGTCGCGCATCACGACGCACTGCGACTGCGCTTCGAACGCATCGACGGTGTCTGGCGCGCCGAGCACGGGCCGGGGCCGGCTGTCTCGGACCTGTTGCGGTCGTGCGAGCTCGCCGACGGCGAGGCGGTCACCGCGCTCGCCGCAGAGGTCCAGGCGAGCCTCTCGCTCGCGCATGGTCGTCTGGTGCGGATGGCCGGCATCGATCTGCCGGAGGGCGAGCAGCGCCTCCTGATCGTGATCCATCACCTCGTGATCGACGGCGTGTCGTGGCGCGTGCTGCTGGAGGATCTCGCGGCTGTCTACGAGCAGCTCATGCGCGGGCAAGAGGCGACACTGCCGGCCAAGACGCACGCCTACGCCCAATGGGGCGCAGCGCTACGCGCACACGCGGCCTCGGATGCGCTGGTTGCCGAGCTGGACTACTGGTCGGGGCTCCGGCGGGCGGACGACGTGCCACGCGATTCTGATCATGCGGATCGGGATACGATCGCCGACGCCGACGACGTGCCGCTTGCGATCGACGCCGACCTGACCGCGCGTCTGCTGGGCACGGCGCACGGCGCGTACAGAACCCAGGTCAATGATCTGCTGCTGTCGGCGCTCGCGCGCGCGGTGTGGCGGTGGTCGGGCCGCGAAATCATGACGGTCGAGCTCGAAGGCCACGGCCGCGAGGATCTGGGCGGCGGGCTCGATCTGTCGCGAACCATCGGCTGGTTCACGACTGCGTTTCCGGTACATCTGATGGCTGGATCGCAGCCACCCGCGGTGCTGATCAAGACGACCAAGGAGATGCTGCGGTCAGTCCCCAGCCGGGGACTTGGTTACGGCGTCCTGCGCTATCTGGGTTCTGATGCCCAGCGTGCGACGCTGACGACGGGAGCGCAGCCGCGCATCGGGTTCAACTATCTCGGTCAGGTCGATGGCAGCACGGACGAGACTGCACTGTTCTCGATCGCGCCCGAGAGCGCCGGCCCGTCGCGTGCGGCATCGAGCCCGTTGCGCCACCATATCGCCATCAATGCGAGGGTGCTCGACGGTCGTCTGGAGCTATCGTTCGGCTTCAGCAGGAAGCGCTATCGACGCGAGACCGTGACCCGCGTCGCAGGCTGTTTCGAGGCGGCGCTCCGTGAGCTGGTCGATCACTGCACGAGCGGCGTCCACGGCGTGACGCCATCCGATGTGCCGCTGTCGAAGCTGAGCCAGGCCGAGCTCGACGCGCTGACGCTGGATTGGCGCGAGGTCGAGGACATCTATCCGCTGTCGCCGATGCAGCAGGGCATGCTGTTCCACGCGTTGCACGACGACGGCACCGGGGTCTACGTCAACCAGGTTGCCGCCGAGATCCGCGGTCTCGACGCCGGCAAGCTGCAAGCCGCGTGGCAGGCGGTCAGCAATCGCCATACCGTGCTTCGCACCGGTTTCCTGTGGCGTGAATTGCCGGGACCACCGCAGCAGGTCGTGCATCGCAGTGCCGACGTTCCCTTCGTCGCGGAGGATTGGCGGGAACGTGCGGCGCAGCTCGCTCCGGCCGCCTTGGATGCTGTGCTCACGACGGTTGCAGACCGCGAGCGCGTCGACGGCTTTGATCTCTCGCGGCCGCCGCTGCAGCGCGTGAGGCTGATCCGGATCGCCGACGACCGGCATTGGCTGATCTGGACTCATCATCATATCCTGATGGACGGCTGGAGTTCGGCCCGCTTCATCGCCGAGGTGATGCAGCACGAGGAGCAGGCGGCGCTGCAGGGACAGCCGCCGCGCTACCGCGACTACATCGCCTGGCTGCAGGCGCAGGACCATGGTGCTGCGGCCGAGTTCTGGCGCGCGGCGTTGGCCGGGCTCGACGAGCCGAGCCTGCTGGCGCAGCCTGCGGTCGACGCGCGCATGGGCCATGGCTCGCTCGCCATGGCGGTGGACGTCGATCTCAGCGAGCGACTGCAACGTTTCGCGACCCGCGAGCGGGTCACGCTGAACACGGTGATGCAGGCGGCATGGGCGCAATTGCTCCGTCGATTCACCGGCCAGGACACGGTCTGCTTCGGTGTGACGGTGTCGGACCGACCCGCCGGGCTCGCCGGCGCCGAGGAGATGGTCGGTCTCTTCATCAACACCTTGCCGGTGGTCGACGCCGAGAATCCGCAGCAGCGGATCGGCGCGTGGTTGCGCGACCTGCAGGATCGCAATCTGGCCTTGCGGGATCACGGCTGGATGCCGCTGGCCGACATCCAGCGGATCGCGGGCCGGGCAGGGCGTCCGCTGTTCGACAGCATTCTCGTGTTCGAGAACTATCCGGTCGACGAGGCCTTGAAGACCAAGGATGGCCGCCTGAGCGTCAGCCGGACGAGGATCCTCGAAACGAGCAACTATCCGCTGTTCGTGAGCGTCGGTCTCGAAAGAGAGCTGCGGTTGGTGTTCAATTTCCAGCAGCAACATTTCGACGAAGTCGAGATCCGTCGGCTGCAGATGGCGTTCGTGCAACTGCTCGCGGCCATCACTCGCGATGCCGAGCAGGCGGTCGGCTGCATTGCGGCCGATGATTCCGCAGACCTCGCGCTGCTGGCGCGGGTCAACGATTCGGCGGGGGCCGTGACGACACCGAGCGTCGTCGCTCAGTTCGAGGCGCAAGCAGAGCGCGCGCCCGATGCGATCGCGCTCGTGCACAATGAGGAGACGATCAGCTATGGCGCGCTGAACGCGCGCGCGAACCGGCTCGGCCACAGGCTCAGGGAGCATGGCGTAGGTCCCGATGTGGTGGTGGGGCTGGCGCTCGAGCGCGGTGTCACGATGATGGTGGCGCTGCTCGCGGTGCTCAAGACAGGCGGAGCCTATCTGCCGCTCGATCCGGACTATCCGGCCGAGCGTCTAGCGCACATGCTGGGCGACAGCGGCGCGAAGCTGTTGCTGACGCAAGCGACGCTCCACGACGGGCTCGCGCCGGTGCTGGCAGGCGGCCACGCCCAGGCTTGGCTGCTGGACGAGGTGGCTAGAGAAGAAACGGTCGACGCAGGCAATCTCGACGTCGCCATCCATCCTGAAAACCTCGCTTACGTCATCTACACCTCCGGTTCGACCGGCCTGCCCAAGGGCGTGATGGTGCGCCATGGCGCCGTGACGAATTTCCTGGCGACGATGGCTGAGCAGCCCGGCATTGCGCGCGATGACCGCGTGCTCGGTTTGACCTCGCTGTCGTTCGACATCGCGGTGCTCGAGCTCTGGCTGCCGCTGACGCGTGGCGCTCGGATCGTGCTGGCGGATCGCGCCTCGGCCCATGATCCGGCGGCCTTGAAGGCGATCGTGGCCCGGCAGGGCGTGACCATGATCCAGGCGACGCCGTCGAGCTGGCGCATGCTGCTCGATCACGACGACGGTTCGCACGGATGGCTGCCTCGGGGCTGCCGGTTGCTGAGCGGCGGCGAGGCGCTGGCTCCCGACCTGGCGCTCCGGCTGCTCGCGCTCGGAGACGAGGTCTGGAACCTGTTTGGACCGACGGAAACCACGGTGTGGTCGGCGCGCCATCGGCTCGATGCGCGCGATCCCGCACCCGTCCTGGGCGGCCCGATCAGCAGCACGACGCTCCATGTGCTTGACGGCGGTCTCAATCGCGCGCCCGTCGGCGTGACAGGCGAACTCTTCATCGGTGGCGAGGGCCTGGCCCGTGGCTATTGGAGCCGTCCGGCGCTCAGCGCCGAGCGCTTCATTCCCGACCCATTCGGCGATCCCGGTGCGCGGCTGTACCGGACCGGCGATCTGGCGCGGTGGCGGCCCGACGGATTGCTCGATTATGTCGGCCGCGCCGATCACCAGGTGAAGATCCGCGGCCACCGCATCGAGCTCGGCGAGATCGAGGCGCGGTTGCGATCACAACCCGGCGTGCGCGACAGCGTCGTGGTGGCGCAGGAACTCGGCAGTAGTCGGCAACTGGTCGGCTACGTCAGCAGCGACGATGCGCTCGATGGTGCTGAGCTGCGCGCGCAGCTCATCTCCTTGCTTCCGGACTACATGGTGCCGTCGCGTGTGATGGTGCTGCCACAACTGCCGCTGACTCCCAATGGCAAGATCGATCGCAAGGCGCTGCCGCTGCCTGACACGCGGTCCGCTAAGGCGCAGCGCATCGCGCCACGCAATCCGACCGAGGCCGCACTCGCTGCGATCTGGGCCGAGCTGCTGCACCAGGTGGATGTCGGCGTCACCGACAACTTCTTCGAGCTCGGCGGCGACTCGATCATCTCGCTGCAGATGGTCAGTCGCGCACGCCGCGCCGGTCTCGAGCTGGAGCCGAGAGACGTGTTCCGGCTGCAGACGATCGAGCTGCTCGCGCCGGCCTGCCTGGTGGCGCGGAACGACCAGCCCGCGGTCACCCTCGCGCGCGGCGCATTGTCGGGGCTGACGAGCGAGGAGCTCGCGCGACTTGGTGTCGACTGGGACCGCATCGAGGACGTCTATCCGCTCTCGCCGATGCAGCAGGGCATGCTGTTTCACAGCCTGCGCGATGCCGGCAGCGGCGTCTATGTCAACCAGGTCAGCGTCGAGATCCGAGGGCTGGACGTCGAGCGGCTGCGCAGCGCGTGGCAGGAGGTCTCTGCTTGTCATCCGATGTTGCGCACCGGTTTCCTCTGGCGCGAGCTGTCCGGCGCACCGCTGCAGGCGGTCCATCGCGAGGCGAGCGTGCCGTTCACGACGGAAGACTGGCGCGGACAGGCCGTCGATGAGGCGCGGCTGTCAGCGGCCCTGGCCGCAGAGCGTGACGCCGAGTTCGATCTCGCGGTACCGCCGCTGCAGCGTGTCCGCCTGTTGCGGCTCGACCACGATCGCCATCGCCTGATCTGGACTTACCAGCACATCCTGATGGATGGCTGGAGCTCGGCCCGCTTCATCGCCGAAATCCTGCAGCGCTATGCCGGGCGGGCGCTCACGGCTCGTTCGGCGCACTATCGCGACTATGTTGCCTGGCTTCTGGCCCAGGACGCGCAGGCGGCCGAGCACTTCTGGCGAGGACAACTCACGGCCTTCGACCAGCCGACGCAACTGGCCGATGCCTTCGGCGCGCGGCGCCACGATGCGCACGGACATCGCCGCTGTTGCACGCGGCTCGACAAGGATGCGACCGCGGAATTGAAGGCGTTCGCACGGCACGAGCGCATCACGCTGAACACGCTCATCCAGGGCGTCTGGGCGCTGCTGCTGCAGCGCTACACCGGCCAGCAGACCATCACGTTCGGCGTCACCGTCGCTGGCCGTCCGCCCGGTCTCGACGGCGCCGAGCAGATGATCGGCCTGTTCATCAATACGCTGCCGATGATCGAGGCGCCCCCGCCGGATGTTCTGATCGGTGACTGGCTGCGCGCCATGCAGGACCGTAACGCCGCGATGCGCAACTTCGAGCAGACGCCGCTCTACGACATCCAGAGCTGGGCCGGGCGTGCCGGCGAAACCATGTTCGACAGCATCATCGTGTTCGAGAACTATCCGGTCGAGCGTGGCCTGCTGCAAGGTGACGGCTCGCTTCAATTCGGCGAGCTGCGCAATGTCGACGTCACCAACTATCCGATGGATCTGTCCGTCTTGGTCGAGGATACGCTGCAGGTCGAATTCACCTATATGCCGAGTCACTTCACGCCGGATCAGGCGGAGCAGGTGAGGGCACAGTTCGAACATCTGCTTGCGGTCATGATGCGAAGTCCGGATGCCCCGCTCGGCGCGATCGATGCGGCGGCTGCTCAGGACGTGCAGCGAGCACGTGTCTGCAATGGTCGGGCGGCGTCTGCCGCGACGCGTCCGCTCGTGCACGAAATGATCGGCGGTCATGCACAGCGCAATCCTGAGCGTGTCGCTCTCACGATCGGCGGCAGCAACGTCTCCTACGGCGAGCTCGATCGTCGCGCCAATCGGCTCGCGCACCATCTCATCGAGGCCGGGCTCGGGCCGGACCAGCGAGTCGGGGTCGTCGTCGAGCGCAACGACGCCACGATGGCCGCGCTGCTCGCCGTGCTGAAGGCCGGCGGAGCCTATGTGCCGCTCGATCCCGAGCTGCCGCCGGACCGCATTGACTTTGTGATGCGTGACGCCTGCATCACGGTCCTGCTGTCCGGCTCGCGTCACGTCGCCGCCATCGCCGGCGTTCGGGCCATCGATCTCGCCTCGTTTGATTTCGAAGCCGGTCCGCATCATGCGCCGGATCCTCATCTGCATTCGGAGAACCTCGCTTATGTGATCTACACGTCAGGATCGACCGGGCGGCCGAAGGGCGTTGCGGTTGCGCATGGCCCGCTCGCGATGCATTGCAGGGCGACCGCTTCGCTCTACGAGCTCGATGAGCACGCAAGCGAGCTGCATTTCCTGTCGCTGGCGTTCGACGGCGCACATGAGCGCTGGCTCACGGTGCTGTCGCAGGGCGCAAGGCTGGTCATGCGCGATGCTGAGCTATGGACCCCCGAGCAGACCGTTGCGACGCTTCATGCCCAGCGCATCACGCACATCGGCCTGCCGCCGGCCTATCTCCAGCAGGTCGCCGAATGGGTGGAGCAGACTGGCAATCCGCCGCCGGTGAGGCTGTATTCGTTCGGTGGCGAGGCCATGCCGAAGGCCGGCTTCGACAAGGTCAGGCGGACGCTGAAGCCGCAGATCCTGATCAACGGATATGGTCCGACCGAGACCGTCGTGACACCGCTCGTCTGGAAGGTCGACGGCAGCGCGGAGTGTGACAAGGCCTATGCGCCGATCGGCAGTCCCGTCGGCCGCCGCACGGCCTACATCCTCGATGCCTTCCTGAATCTCGTTCCAGCGGGCGCCGCCGGCGAGCTCTACATCGGCGGGTTCGGGCTCGCGCGCGGGTACCACGCAAAGCCAGGCATGACGGCGGAACGCTTCGTGCCGGATCCATTTTCGACGAACGAGGGCGCACGTCTCTACCGCACTGGCGACCTGGCGCGATGGGATGCGAGCGGCACGATCGAATATCTCGGACGCAGCGACGATCAGGTCAAGGTCAGCGGCTTCCGGATCGAGCTTGGCGAAATCCAATCGGCTCTGCTGAGCGACCCAGCAGTCGCGCAGGCTGCCGTGCTCGCCGTGGTGGGGGCGGGGGGCAATCAGCTGGTGGCCTATGTGGCGCCGCGAGCGCCATGCGACGCCACCGCTGCTGCGGCCGAGCGGCTGTCCGCGGCGCTGACTGCCGCGCTGCGCCGGACCTTGCCGGCCTACATGGTGCCGGCTCGCATCATCGTGCTCGAGCGTCTGCCGACGCTGTCGAGCGGCAAGGTCGATCGCAAGGCGTTGCCCGCGCCGGACATCGCTGCCGCGGCCGCGTTCATCGCGCCGGAAAGCGCTGCCGAAGTCGCGATGGCGAAGCTGTGGGCGGAGATTCTCGGCGTCGCGCAAGTTGGCGTCACCGACAACTTCTTCGAACTCGGCGGCAATTCGATTCTCAGCCTCAAGGTGATCGCGCGACTTCGCTGCGACCCGGTCCTCGATGGCGAGATCAAGCTGCGCGATCTCCTGCAGAGGCCGACCATTCGCGCCTTGCTCGGCACCCCCGCAGCATCATCCACGCGGCCGTCGGCGCTGCTGCCCCTGAGTTCGCCGGTCGATGGCACGCCGCGGGTGTTCTGCCTTCACGGCGGATTCGGCACGGTGTTCGACTATGCGCCGCTGGCGCGCCGTCTGGAGGGACAGAGGCAACTGATCGGACTGCAGTGCCGGACGCTGATCGAACCATCCTTCATCGACCAGTCGCTGGCGGCGATGTCCGCTGACTATGTCGATGAGATCGTGCGGACGCAAAGCAAAGGACCCTATCATCTGATCGGCTGGTCGCTCGGCGGGCTGGTCGCATGCCTGGTGGCCGCCGAACTGGAACGGCGCGGTGAGCGGGTCGAGCGCCTGGCGCTGATCGACAGCTTCGTTCCGCATGGTGACGAGCAGCCGTCGCCCGGGCGGCATTGGACGGACGACTTGCTGACGCTGCTGTCGGTCACGGCGCCGGGCGTGCAGCCTTCAGCCATCACGTCGCAGGTGACGGCGATTCGTTCCGGCGATGTGCCGGTGACGGACGAGGTGATCCGGCGCCTGGTCGCCGATGCAATCGGCATGGCGCCGCTGCAGCCGCGCGACGGTCTTCTCGGCGTCGACGACATCGTCGCGGCCTTCAGGGTCGGGCGCCACCTCGCGCAACTGGCTCGGGCGGCCGAATGGCCGGCCGATCTCGTTGCAGCGCCCGGCTGCTGGTGGACGTCCGGCCGGCTTCGACAGCGCGATCGGCTCGCGGCGCGGCTGCCGCACGCGGCGGATTGTGGCGTGGCCGGCGACGACCACTTCTCGATCCTTAGCAACGAATCCTTCCTGGCGGCGCTCGGCGCGTGGCTGGAGCCCGTCCGGGCGGCGCAGACATCGCCGGATCTGCAGCCCGAACCGGCTGAATGAGGTGATCATGAGCCTTCATCCTGATATCGCTGCACTGCTCGAGATGATTCAGCTCGGAACGGAATCCGGCGCGCGCATTCCGTTTCGGCAACTCACGCCGGCGCAGGCGCGTGCCGATTTCGACGCCTCCTCGCCGTTGCTGGATATCGATCCGCCGCCGCTCGCATGCGAGAGACAGCTTGTGCTGCCCATGCGCGACGGGACGGAGATCGCCGCGCGGCTCTATGCGCCGCGGCCGTTGGACGTCGCCGATCCGATGCCCGTGCTGCTCTACATGCATGGCGGCGGCTTCGTCGTCGGCAGCCTCGACTCGCACCAGCCGCTGTGCCGGGGTCTTGCCGATGACAGCGGCGCGGCGGTGCTGTCGATCGGCTACCGGCTGGCGCCGGAGCATCGGTTTCCGACCGCGTTCGAGGACTGCGTGGATGCGCTCGCCTGGATCGGGCGCGAGGGGCCTGCGCTTGGTCTGGACCCGCGGCGTGTCGCGGTCGGTGGCGACAGTGCGGGCGGCACGCTCGCTGCAGCCCTGGCGATCGCCGCGCGCGATGACCGGGCCTTGCCGCAGCCTGCTCTTCAGGTCCTCGCTTATCCCGGCCTCAGCCCGCAGCAGATCTCGGATTCCTACGAAAGATACGGCTCGGGCTATCTGCTCGAGCGCGAGACCGTGGACTGGTTCTTCGACCACTATCTCCCCCAGGACGCCGATCGCCACGACTGGCGATTTGCGCCGCTGGCGGCATCCGATCTCACGCGCGTCGCGCCTGCGCTGATCGTGCTCGCCGAGTTCGATCCGCTGGCCGACGAGGGGCGGGCCTATGCTGAACGCTTGCGCGCGGCCGGGGTCGCCGTGGATCTGAAGGTCTATCCCGGCATGATCCACGAGTTCCTGCGCATGGGCAACGTCGTGCCGGACGCTCTGCGGGCCCGCGCCGACATCGGCGACAAGCTCGCTACCGTCTTCGGCATGGGAATGGGAGCTGGCGACCGATGATGACGTCATCCAATCCAGGACTTGCCAACGTCGGAAGCCTGCTGCGGCCTTATTGGTTGCTGCTCGTCGCAGCCATCCTGCTCGGTCTCCTCGGCGGCGCCAGCGTTGCGGGTCTGCTCGCCGTGGTGAACCGCGGCCTTTACGCAGGGCCAGGCGACATTGGTGGGCTGGTCGCCTCGTTCGCGGGTCTCTGTGTCCTGATCGTGGTCGGCTCCGTCGGCTCGGACATCAGCGCCAACGTCGTCGGACAGCGGATCGTCGCCTCGCTGCGCAAGTCGCTGGCCGCCAAGATCCTGATGGCGCCGATCGACCAGCTCGAATCCTATCGGTCGCACCGCCTCATCCCGGTCCTGACCAAGGATGTCGACGCCATCAGCGATTTCGCGTTCTTCTTTCCGGCCTTCCTGGTGTCCGGCGTCATCGTCGCCGGCTGCCTGATCTACCTGGCGGTGCTCTCGTGGCCGCTGGTCCTGGTCACGGCAGCCTTGATCGCGCTCGGGTCGTTCGTCCACTATCTCGCTCGCAAGCGTGGAATGACGGGCTTCAATCTCGCGCGCCAATACGAAGACGACCTGCAGAAGCATTACCGCGCGATCTCCGACGGCGCCAAGGAGTTGCGGCTGCACCGCCCGCGCCGACGCCACGTCCATGTCGATCTGATCGGGCAGACCGTCGACCGGATTGGCGACGTCCAGATCAAGGCCATCAATCTGCTCGTGACGGCGCGTGCGCTCGGGACGGTTCTCCTGTTCCTGGTGATCGGGACCACGCTCGTGCTGCGTCCGCTGCTGTGGCCCGACAGCCCGGCCTCGGTGTCCAGCGGCTTCGTTCTGGTGCTGCTGTTCATGCGCGGACCGATCGACCAGCTGATCGGTATGCTGCCGTCGCTCGGCCGCGCCCAGCTCGCGATGCGTCGGATCGCCGAATTGTCGGACCGTTTCACCACCGAAGAGGCGGAACTGCTTGATGATCCGGCCGGTCGGACTGCCGACCAGATTGAATCGATCGAGTTGCGCGGAGTCTCCTACGCATTCCCGGCGTCCTCATCCGAACGGCCCTTTGCCATCGGACCGATCGACCTTCGCATACGCCGCGGCGAGATCGTCTTCATCGTCGGTGAGAACGGCAGCGGTAAGACGACGCTGATCAAGCTGCTGCTCGGACTCTATGTGCCCGATCGCGGCGTGCTGCTGCGCGACGGCAGTCCTGTCGTCAGCGAGACCCGCGACGACTACCGGCAGCTCTTCACCACAATATTCTCGGACTATTTCCTGTTCGACACCCTTGCACAGCAGAGCAATCAGCGATCTGAGCTCGCACAGCGCTATCTCGACCGCCTCGAGCTTGCGCACAAAGTCTCCATCGAAGGCGGCGCATTCTCCACAACCGACCTGTCGACAGGCCAGCGCAAGCGGCTCGCCTTGATCAATGCCTGGATCGAGGGACGGCCCGTGCTGGTGTTCGACGAATGGGCGGCCGATCAGGATCCGGCGTTCCGTCAAATCTTCTACACCGAGCTGCTCGCCGACCTCAAACGTCTCGGCAAGACGATCATCGTGATCTCGCACGACGATCGCTACTTCCACTGCGCCGATCGGATCGTGCGCCTGCGCAACGGGAATATTGACGTGGGCGCCCCCTCCGAGCGCCGCGAGCCGGCGCGAAGGCAACGCTCGCTCACGCCGGCTCTGCAGGAGTCCATTGAGTCATTTGAAGCAACGAAGCCGTGATGCGCAGCTTTGTAGTTAATCTAAACGCGGTGCCTCGGACCTTCTTGTTTTCGTCGTGCCGGCCGCTCTACATCCTGAACGGGAGTGGACAGGGATGACGCCCGTGCAGATCAATGAAGGGGGAGGGTTTCGCGTGAGCGCGACCGCGAGCGCTGCAGGCAGCGCCCGGACATTTCCCGTCGCAATTGACGCGACAATGTCGGTCGTTCGCGACGATGACGGGATAAAGGTGATCGCGGATGGCGCGGCGCTGTTGTCGTTCCGGTCAGACGGCGAGCTGATGCGGCTGACTGTGGGCGACGAACCCCGTGATTTTCGCCGGGTGTCGCGCGGAGTAGCGGCAATGGCCGAAGCGGTCTTCGGCTGGACGCCGTCGCTGGAGAGGCTCGTCCTTGCGCTCGACGACAACCCGGCAGCAGCATCGGCCTTGGCGAGAGACGGCCTTGCGGTGGTCACTGACGGCAGGTTGACGCTGCGTCCGGACATGGTGATGCAGCGGCGCGAGAACTGGCTGACGGACGCCGCATGTCCGCCGTTTCCACTATCCTATACGATGACCAATGGCAGGCGCCATCCACGGCGACCGCCCAAGCCGGTCGGCACCGTCTACGCCCGTTTCATTCCCTGGCTGTCCGACGTCGTCAGTTTTCGCGTCGTCGACATCGCTCACGATCTCCCGCTGGTGCACCGCTGGCTCAACGACCCGCGGGTGGACTCGTTCTGGAACGAGGCGGGGGACGTCGACAAGCACCGGGAGTATCTGTCGCGGATCATGTCGGACCCGCACATGGTGCCGCTGATCGGCTCCTTCGGTGATCAGCCTTTCGGCTATTTCGAGCTCTATTGGGCAAAGGAAAATCGCATCGCGCCGTTCTACGAGGCGACGGACTATGATCGCGGCTGGCACGTGATCGTCGGCGAGGACGGCTTCCGGGGCCGCCGCTTCATCACGGCCTGGCTTCCCTCGCTCATGCACTACATGTTCCTCGACGATTGCCGCACCGAGCGCATCGTCGGCGAGCCGGCGGCGGCGCATTCCCAGCAGCTGCGTAACCTGGATCTGGCGGGCTTTGCCAGGCTCAAGAACTTCGACTTCCCACACAAGCGGGCAACCCTGGTCATGTTGCTGCGCGAGCGCTTCTTCGGCGACCGGCTGTGGCAGCCGGCGCCCAAGGAAGCACCCATAGAAGCCTAGCGCGGACGGAGCATCACTCATGTCGTATCATCCTGCCCCTGAATATGATGTCGTCGGCGTTGGCTTCGGGCCATCGAACCTCGCACTGGCGATTGCACTCGACGATTGCGCCAGGCAGCAAAGCTTGAAATGCCGGTCCCTGTTCGTGGAAAGGCAGCAGGACTTCAAGTGGCATGGCGGAATGCTACTGCCCGGCAGCAACATGCAGATCTCCTTCCTCAAGGATCTGGTATCGCTTCGCGATCCGACCAGTCCGTTCACCTTCGTCAACTATCTTCACAAATCCGGCCGGCTGCTCGACTTCACCAACTGCAAGACGTTCTATCCGAGCCGGATCGAGTTCAACGACTACCTCCGATGGGTCGCCGGCCAGTTCAGCGCCATGGTCGCATATGGAGAGACAGTCGAGGCTGTCGAGCCCGTGCACGCCGGTCAGTCCGTCACCGCGCTTCGCGTGCTCACGCGCATGGCTGACGGGAAAGAACGGTCACGCGTCACGCGGCACCTCGTGGCCGCCGTCGGCGGCGTGCCGCACATCCCGTCCGTATTTCGAGCGGTCGCGATGGATCCGCGGGTCGTGCACACCAGCGGCTATCTCGGCTCGTCGCTTGCGGCAGGATCGGACGGCCGCTCGCCGCGGGTAGCGGTCATCGGCGGCGGGCAAAGTGCGGCTGAGGTCACCCTCGATCTCAGCGAGCGGATTCCGGGCGCCCAGATCGATCTGGTCTTCCACGGGCATGCCCTCAAGCCGGCCGACAGCAGCCCGTTCGTGAACGAGATCTTCAACCCGGACTACACCGACTATTTCCATTCGCGGTCCGACGGGCAGCGCGAGACAATCGTCCGCAGCTTCCGCAATACCAATTATGCGGTGGTCGACCCCGACCTGCTCGATCAGCTCTACCGGATGACGTATCAGCAGCGCGTTGCCGGAGCTCGGAAGCTGGCGCTTCATCCGCGCAGCGAGATCGTCGCAGCTCACGCCTCCCCCCAGGGGGTGGTGCTCGAGTTCAATAACAAGGACGAGGAGGTCCGCCGCCGAGCGGCATACGATGCCGTCGTGCTCGCCACCGGGTACGAGCGATCTCCGATCCCGGGGTGTCTCGATCCGATCAGCCGCTACATCGAGTCGGCGTCGCTTGATCGCGACTATCGTCTGCAGACAAGTCCCGCGTTTCGTCCACACGTCTATGTGCAGGGCTGCGCCGAAACCTCGCACGGCCTCAGCGATACGCTGCTCTCGGTGCTGCCGATGCGGGCTCAGGAGATCACGAAGTCGCTCGTGTCGACAACGGTGAGAGAACAGGACGCCGCGCCCTCGCAGGACCGGGCCGAGCGCGTGTACTCGTGATGGAAAGCCGAATGCGGAGCCACGACGATCGCGCCGCGCGCGACGTCGTGGAATGAGGCCGAAAGGGCATCTTTGCGACGACCTGGCCGTCCCTGGCGTGTCACGGTCGAATTGTCATCGGGGGGCGCCGTGCCTGCAACTGCTGGATGACCGACATCTCGTGTCGGCCGGCGGGCACGGTGGAGTGCAGGATTGGAAATGGGTGAGCCGCATCTGCCTGAGCGGGTCGTAACCTTGCTAGTGTCGAGTGAATACGCGCGGCTCGTCGGCCGGACCATGTCGGAACGGCTCGATTACATCGTCGACATCGCCTCGCTGCATACGCGCGACGAGTTGGTGCGGCGACTGGGACTCGGCCGCGTGGTCGTGCGCCAGGTCGAGAAATGGCTCGCGTTCCACGGACGCCGTCTACGGCATCCGAACGAAAGCATCGATATTGCCATGTGCGGATTGGAATTTCGGAAGCGGCGCATCCGGCGGTCTCGGGTGGCGGTACGATCGCGTCGGTTGAACTCCAAGACGATCCCAAGGGAGCCGGGCCGAGGCAGTTGAGTTGCCCGTGCTCTGCCAGCGCGGCCAGGCCGCTGCCACGCCGACGAAGCCCTGACGGGACCGCGATGCACGCGGAATGCATCACAGGCTTATCGCGTCGCATCATGGAAAATGAGACTCGTCGTCAAGGCCGAGGCCGGGCGGGTTGCGCCCGGCCTCGGCTCATCCGCTAGCCTCCGCGGTCGATGGGGGCTCACCGTCGCTCGTCAGAGATCACGCGAGGCGTCGGGAAGGTCCGCTGCCAACATGGCCAACAAAACAGTGGCCGGCACACGCTCGTGTGCCCCAGCAATGGGCGACAAGGGAGGAGTTCGATGCACATGCGAAGTGTAGGTATCGCCGTGTTCACGGCGCTTTTGCTGTCCGGCACGGCATTCGCGCAGGAAAAGATCAAGGTCGGCGTCACGGCGACGCTGGAGGGCACCTATACCGTGCTCGGCGAGGACGGGATGCGCGGCCATGTCACCGCGCTGAACGTGCTTGGCAAGAAGGTCGGCGACAAGGAGCTGGAGTTCGTCGTCGCGTCGACTGATGCCACGCCGGACTCGGCCGTCCGTGCCGTGCGCAAGCTGATCGAGCAGGATAAGGTGCAGATCCTGCTGTCGCCGCTGTCGGGCGACGAGGGCATCGCGGTCAAGAACTTCGCCAAGACGCACCCGGAACTGACATTCGTCAACGCGGCGTCCGGTGCGCAGGAGACGACCTATGTCGATCCCGCGCCGAACTTCTTCCGTTTCAACATGGATGGTGCTCAGTGGCAGGTCGGCCTCGGCAAATATGCCTATGAGACCAAGGGCTATCGCAAGATCGCGACCGTCGGCGAGGACTATTCCTTCATCTATACCCAGGTGTTCGGCCTGGCGCTGGAGTTCTGCGGCCTGGGCGGCAAGATCTCCAGCCGGCAATGGGTGCCGCTCGGCACCAAGGATTTCGCGTCGGTGATCGCGGCGCTGCCCGATGATGTCGATGCGATCTATCTCGGTCTCGGCGGCGCCGATGCCGTCAACTTCCTCAACCAGTATCAACAGGCCG
Organism: Bradyrhizobium sp. SZCCHNRI20481; assembly: GCF_032485055.1. NCBI lineage: Bacteria > Pseudomonadati > Pseudomonadota > Alphaproteobacteria > Hyphomicrobiales > Nitrobacteraceae > Bradyrhizobium > Bradyrhizobium sp. SZCCHNRI20481. Next base: position 244,207 of record NZ_JAUEUE010000008.1, on the reverse strand, counting down.
GCGGCAAGGCGCACCTGATGGGCGGCTCGATCATGATCGACCAGACCATCCTGTCGTCGAAGGGCAATGCCAAGAACGCTCTGATCGGTACGATTGCGGCATCGGGGCAGGCCGATACCTGGGAGGATCCGCGCTGGCAGAAGTTCGTGAAGGCCTATCAGGACTCGTTCCCGCCTGAGAAGCGCTTCCCGAGCCCGTCGCTGCTTGCCACCAACTACTATGGCTCGACCATGGCGTTGATCCTGGCGCTGCGCGAGGTCAATGGCGATCTGTCGAACAACCAGGCCAAGCTAAAGGCGGCGCTGGCGAAGATCGAGATCGATGCTCCCAACGGCAAGATCAAGCTCGACGCCAACCGCCAGGCGATCGGCACCAACTTCGTCACCGAGGTCGTCGACGATGGCAAGGGCGCGCTGTTCAGCAAGGTCGTGAAGGTGATTCCCGACGTCAACCAGACGCTGGGATACGACGCCGCCACCTTCGCCAAGATCGGCCTGCCGAGCCGCACCGTGCCCGAATGTAAGAAGTACTGACCTTCTGCAGAGAGCGACGCGGCTCGAGCGGGCTCTGGCCGCGTCGTCGCGTCTCTTGCTTTCTGCAAAACAATGATCGACGCTGACGAACAATAAGAACCATTTCGGTGAGGAAGTGATGAGTAGGGCGCTCGCCGTCTTTCATGCTCGCTTCGGCCGCGCGACGGTTTATCAGCTCAATCGGCCATTCAATGTGCATGCCCACCGCGAGGGACATCTGATCTTTCATGTTGGCGGGACGCCGGCCGATATCGACGTCTGCGATCAGCATTATCAGATCGGCGAGGACTGGATCGTCGCGGTCAATCCGTGGGAGCCGCACAACTTCCTGCCGAACGATGTCGGCAACGGCGCCATCTTCTTCGTGCTCTACGTCAATGCGGAGTGGTTCACGCCGTCGGCCGCGCGCGAGCAGGGCCTGCGGTTTGGTCGTACCTGCTTTCGGCGAACCGCCGCCCTCGACCGCTGCATTCGCCGCGCCGCAGCGTTGGTATGTGGCGCGCCATCGCTCGGTTGCCTCGACGGCGAGTTGCGGCAGCTGATCGACAGTTGCTACGAGGAGAGCTGGCGCGTCTCGGATCAGATGCCCGAGCGGCCGTGCGCGGAAGTGACGGATTTTCGAGTTCGGAAGTGCATCAAGCTGATGTCGGACAGTCCGTGCGCCGAGATCGAGCTCGATCACATCGCCCGCGAATCCGGACTGTCGCGGCCTCATTTCTATCGGCTGTTCCGTAGCCAGACCGGAGTAACGCCCAACCTCTATTTGAATACGCTGCTGATGGAGCGGGCGCTCGATGCGGTGGTGGCGACGGAGTCGCCGATCGCCGACATCGGCTTCGATCTCGGATTCACCTCCCAGAGCGGCTTCACGCGCTTCTTCGCCGGAAATGTCGGCATGGCGCCGACCGATTATCGCCGCGCTGCAAAAGTGCTGCGCGCCTGACGCGCTGCTGCGCGTCGCGCGAAAAGAGACTGTCGATCAAGTGCGCATGCTTGTCTGCCGCTACACTCTTCGGAACGTGATCCGGAAAAGGATCCGACGAGGGAGGACGAGCGATGGCCGGCACACCCGGCGATCTTCGGCTGAATGCGCCTTTCCGCTGTGATGACGGATCCGTCTCTCTGACCATGAGGGAGGGACGATGAGCCGCTTCATCGAGCGCCACCCGATCTGGTCTCTCATCATTCTCCTCGCCTTGGCGCTGCTGGCGTGGCTGATCTTCGCCGTCTGGCCGCCGGGGCTTGAGGAGGCGATCGGTCGGAAGAAGGTGTTCCTGAGTGCGGTGTTCAACGGCATCACGCTGGGCGGACTCTATTTCCTGGTCGCGAGCGGGTTTACGTTGATCTTCGGCCTGATGCGAAACGTCAATCTTGCGCACGGCTCGCTCTATCTGCTCGGCGGCTATGTGGGCTACGGAGTGTCCGCCGCGACCGGGTCATGGATCCTCGCATTCGCCGCCGCCTTCATCGTCGTCGCGGCCATCGGCGTTCTCCTGCAGCTGCTCGTCTTTCGCCGCATGGAGGGCCAGGACCTGCGCCAGACCATGGTGACGATCGGCCTCTCGATCGTATTCGCCGATCTGATGCTGTGGGCGTTCGGCGGCGACTTCTATCAGATCCAAACGCCGGCCTGGCTGATCGGACCGGTGCAGCTCCCGCTGATGACGGCGATGAAATCGTCGGGCGAGCCGGTGTTCCTGCAGTATCCCCTGGTACGGCTGGTGATCTTCTGCGGCTCGGTCGTGATCGGCGTCGCGATGTGGCTCGCGCTCAACCGCACCCGTGTTGGCATGATCGTGCGCGCCGGCGTCGATGATCGCGAGATCCTGGCGGCGACCGGCGTCCAGATTCAGCTCGTCTTCGTGCTGGCGTTCGCGCTGGGCGCGGGGCTGGCCGGCATTGCCGGCGTGGTCGGCGGAACCTTCCAGTCGATCTCGCCCGGCGAGGATACGCGCTTTCTGCTGGCCTCGCTGGTCGTCGTCATCGTCGGCGGCATGGGATCCATCCCTGGCGCGGCGCTCGGCGCTGTCATCATCGGGCTCGCCGAGCAGCTCGGCTCGGTCTACATCCCGACCTATGCGATCGTCGTGACCTTCCTGATCATGGTGCTGGTGCTGGCGCTGCGGCCCCAGGGCCTCCTGGCGAGGCGGTGAGATGTCGCTTTTCCAGGAGGCTCGCGCGCGGGAGAGCATGCTGGTAGGCGGCGCCGCACGGCAGCCGGCCGCGTGGTCGGCCACCGAGCAGCCCTGGGCCTGGGCGGTCGCGGCCCTGCTGCTGATCATGCCGCTGATCGCCAACGGCTTCTTCCTGATCGAGATCTTCGGCACCACCCTGATCCTCGGCACCGTCGCGCTGAGCCTGATGTTCCTCGCCGGCTATGGCGGCATGGTCAGCCTGATGCAACTGACCATTGCGGGCTTTGCCGGCTACATGGTTGCCGTGTTCGGCGTCAGCGGCAACGCCAATATCAGCCTGGGCTGGCCGTGGTGGCTGGCGACGCCCATGGCGCTGGTGCTCGCGGTGCTGTTCGGCACGCTCGGCGGCGCGCTCGCGGTGCGTACCGAGGGCATCTACACCATCATGATCACGCTCGCGATCGGCGCCGCGTTCTACTACTTCACCAACCAGAACTGGGCGATCTTCAACGGCCACACCGGCATCAATACGATTGCGACGCCGCATTTTCTCGGCGTCGATTGGCGCATGGACATCGCGTTCTATTACCTGACGCTCGCGGTGGCCGCGCTGTGCTATTTCGCCGTGCTCTATCTGTCGCGCGCGCTATTCGGCCTGGCGCTGCAGGGCGTACGCGACAATCCCAGGCGCATGGCGGCGCTCGGCTTCAACGTCAATGCACATCGCATCGCTGCATATGCGTTCGCGGCCCTGATCGCCGGCATGGGCGGCGTGCTGCAGGTCTGGAACTATCGGCAGATCTCGCCCGGATCGGTCGCGGTCGAGCGCTGCATCGACATTCTCATCGTCGCCGTCGTCGGCGGCATCACCCGGCCGGTCGGGCCGTATATCGGCGCCTTCGTCTTCGTCATCCTGCGCACCTTTGCGCTCGACTTCCTGGTCAAGGTCGGGCTCGACGGCAACCGGTTCCGGCTGCTGATCGGGCTCGGCTTCCTCGCCATCGTCTTCTGGTCGTCCGATGGCGTCATCGGCCTGTATGAGCGCTGGCGGCGTCGCGGCCGGCCTACGGAGAAGCAGCCCCGTCCGGGAGGGCACGGCCATGGATAGGGTGGCGGACCGGCTCTCGGCGCTGGGCTCGACTGCAGCCCTCGAACTGCGCGGCGTGACGCGGATGTTCGGCGCGCTGACCGCGCTCACTGACGTGACCATCACCGTTCGCCCCGGTGAGCGGCGCGCGGTGCTGGGCTCGAATGGTGCCGGCAAGACCACCCTGTTCAACTGCGTCACCGGTGACTTCCTGCCGACCTCCGGCACGATCCGCTTCTTCGGCGAGGACATCACCACCTTTCCGCCCTATGAGCGAATCCGCCGCGGGCTGCGCCGCACCTACCAGATCTCGGCACTGTTCCTTGGCCTCTCTGTCCGCGACAATGTCTACCTGGCCTGCCGCGGCGTCTCGCGCGCGCGGTTTTCCATGCTGCGACCCAGCGTCAACGATGCACTGATGCAGGCGACCGAACGCCTGATCGAGGCGGTGCATCTGACGTCCGTGCGCGATCAATTGGTGTCGGAGCTGGCCCATGGCCAGCAGCGCCAGCTCGAGATCGCGCTGGCGCTCGCCGGTGCGCCGCGCTTCATCCTGTTCGACGAGCCGGCGGCGGGCCTGTCGCCGACCGAGCGGCGCGAGCTGGTCGAGATCCTGACGTCACTGCCGCCGCATATCGGCTACATCATCATCGAGCACGACATGGACGTAGCGCTGCGCGTCGTCGAGAGCGTGACGATGATGCACAACGGCCGCATCTTCAAGGAGGGCGCGCCGCAGGAGATCGAATCTGATCCGGAGGTGCAGGAGCTCTATCTCGGAGGCGGTCATGAATGACATCCGCCGCTCCGCGCCTGCGCTCGAGGTCCGCGGCCTCGACGTGTACTACGGCCATTCGCATGCGCTGCAGGGCGTCGATCTCCGGCTCGACAGCGGCGTGTTCTCGCTGGTCGGCCGCAACGGCATGGGCAAGACGACGCTGTGCAAGGCCATCATGGGCCTGCTGCGGCCGTCCGGCGGCACGGTGCGTCTGCGCGGCAATGATATCACCGGGCTCAATCCGGCGCGTATCGCGCGGCTCGGCGTCGGCTATGTGCCGCAGGGGCGGCGTCTGTGGCGCTCGCTCAGCGTCGACGAGCACCTGCGCCTGGCAGCGGGCCAGCGCCGCGGCGCCTGGACCGTCGAGCGCGTCTACGAGACATTTCCGCGCCTCGCCGAGCGGCGCAACAATGGCGGCGGCCAGTTGTCGGGCGGCGAGCAGCAGATGCTGGCGATCTCGCGCGCGCTGCTGACCAATCCGCAGCTCCTGATCATGGACGAGCCGACAGAGGGCTTGGCGCCGGTCATCGTCGCCCAGGTCGAGGAGATGCTGATACGGCTCGGCCAGGACGGCGACATGGCGGTCCTCGTGATCGAACAGAACATCGGCGTCGCCACGGCGATCTCGCCGCGCGTGGCCATCATGGTCAACGGCCGCATCAACCGCATCATCGACTCGGCCCGGCTCGCCGCCGATCGCGAGCTGCAGCAGCGTCTGCTCGGCGTCGGCCAGCATGCCGGCGACGAGACCGATCTCGGGACGGGAGGGGTTCAGGAGGTGCCCGTCGCAGGTGCGGCGGTGTCAACGACGCCGAAAGCTGCGCCCGTCAAGGTTTACGTCTCTAATCCCGTGCTGCCGACGCGCTGGTCGCAGCCGGTGCCGATCGCGCAGATCGAGGCCAAGGCGCGCACGCTGTCCACCAGTGTGACCCGGCTCGACGAGGCAACTCGCCAGAGTCGCGAGGGCGCCGTGTCGATCGCGGCGGGCCCGCCGGCGGTGATCGTGGTCGGCACGCTCGACACCAAGGGTGACGAGCTGCGCTTCATCCGCGACATCGTCGCGGGCCACGGCCTGCGCACCCGACTTGTCGATGTCTCCACCAGCGGACGGCACGCGAGCTGCGACGTCTCGGCCCAGGAGGTCGCACTCAATCATCCCCGCGGCGGCTCCGCCGTGTTCGGCCCCGATCGCGGCGCATCGGTCACCGCGATGGCAGAAGCTTTCGCACGTTGGCTGCGGCGGCAGGACAACGTAGCCGGCATCATCTCGGCCGGAGGGTCTGGGGGCACATCGCTGGTCGCGCCGGGAATGCGCGACCTGCCGGTCGGTGTACCGAAATTGATCATCTCCTCTGTCGCATCCGGTGACGTCGGCGCCTATGTCGGGCCGGCCGACATCGCGATGATGTACTCGGTCACCGACGTCCAAGGACTCAATTCGATTTCGCGCGCGGTGCTGAGCAATGGCGCGCATGCGCTTGCCGGCATGGTGACGGCGCGCGAGCAGCAGTCCGCCGTCGCTGACCGCACCCGACCGCAACGTCCCGCCATCGGCATCACCATGTTCGGCGTGACTACGCCGGCGGTGCAGAAGCTCACGGCCGAGCTGCGCGACGACTACGAGTGCCTGGTCTTCCACGCCACCGGCGTCGGCGGCCGCTCGATGGAGAAGCTGGTCGAGTCCGGCATGCTCGCCGGCGTGATCGATCTCACCACGACCGAGGTCTGCGACCTGCTGATGGGCGGTGTGTTTCCGGCCATCGAGGATCGCTTCGGCGCCATCATCCGCAGCCGCGTGCCCTATGTCGGCTCGGTCGGCGCGCTCGACATGGTGAATTTCGGCGCGCCCGAGACCATTCCCGAGCGCTATCGCGGCCGCAAGTTTCACGTCCACAACCCGCAGGTCACCTTGATGCGGACGACGGCGGTGGAGAACGCGCAGATGGGGCGCTGGATCGGCGAGCGGCTCAATCGCATGGACGGGCCGGTCCGGTTCTTCCTGCCCGAGAAGGGCGTCTCGGCGCTCGATGCGCCGGGCCAGCCGTTCTTCGATCGCGAGGCGGACGAGGCGCTGTTCCGCAGCCTCGAACAGACCGTGCGGCAGACCTCGAGCCGGCGCCTGATCCGCGTGCCGCATCACATCAACGACAATGAGTTCGCAGCAGTGGTCGTCGGCGCCATCAGGCCGATGCTCGGGCGACTGCCGGCGCGGCGCAGACAGGCGAGGTGAGGGGATGGCGAGATATGAGCGCGCACCGCTGCTGAAGAAGTTTCGCGACATGGTGCGCCGTGGTGTGCCGATCATCGGCGGCGGCGCCGGCACCGGCCTGTCGGCCAAATGCGAGGAGGCCGGCGGCATCGACCTGATCGTGATCTACAATTCCGGTCGCTATCGCATGGCCGGCCGCGGCTCGCTCGCCGGGCTGATGGCCTATGGCGACGCCAATGCGATCGTCGTCGAGATGGCGAGCGAGGTGCTGCCGGTGGTGAAGTCCACGCCAGTGCTGGCGGGCGTCAACGGCACCGACCCGTTCCGTGACATGGATGTCTTCCTCGATGAGCTGAAGACGCTCGGCTTCTCCGGCGTGCAGAACTTTCCGACCGTTGGCCTGATCGACGGCACCTTCCGCGCCAATCTGGAGGAAACCGGCATTTCCTACGCGCTGGAGATCGACATGATCGGGCGCGCCCATGACAAGGACCTGCTGACGACGCCCTACGTGTTCAACGAGGCCCAGGCCGCGGGCATGGCGATCGCCGGCGCCGACATCATCGTCTGCCATCTCGGTCTCACCACGGGCGGCTCGATCGGCGCGCAGACCGCGCCCAAGCTCGATGACTGCCCCGGCCTGATCGATAGCTGGGCCTCGGCTGCGCTCAGCGTCAACCCGGAGATCCTGGTGCTGGCGCATGGCGGCCCGATCGCCGAGCCGGCCGATGCCGACTTCATCATGAAGCATACGAAGAATTGCCACGGCTTCTACGGCGCCTCCTCGATGGAACGGCTGCCGGTGGAGCGGGCGCTGACGGAGCAGGTGCGACATTTCAAGGCGATCAGCTCGCGGCCACGCCGCGTCTGAGGCGACAACACGAGATTCGGCAGCAACGGTGCGCGGCGCGGCGCTCGCCGGACGGGAGACCGAGGGAGGAATGAGATGTCCGGGGTTCTGGTTGGTGAGCTGATCCTTTGGCTGATCGTCGCGATCGTCGTCATCGTGGTCGCCGTCTACATCGTCAACTGGCTGTATCATCGCTCCTCGAAGGAGGTCTCCTTCGTCCGCACCGGCTTCATGGGGGAGCGCGTCGTGATCAATGGGGGCGCCTTCGTGCTGCCGTTCATCCACGACTATACGCCGGTCAACATGAACGTTCTGCCGATGGGCATCACGCGTGCGCGGCAGGACGCCGTCATCACGCGCGACCGGATGCGGGTCGACGTCGAGGCCGATTTTTACGTTCGCGTTCAGCCGACCCGCGAGGCCGTGTCGATCGCGGCGGCGACGCTTGGCCGCCGCACCCTCGAGCCGGAAAAATTGCACGCGTTGCTGTCCGGAAAGTTCATCTCCGCCGTGCGCGCGGTCGCCGCGGAGATGACCATGGAGCAGATGCACGAGCAGCGCGGCGACTACGTCTCGCGCGTCAAAGCGGCGGCCGCCGAGGCGCTGGCCCAGAACGGCCTCGAGCTGGAATCGGTCGCGATCACCGATCTCGACCAGACCGATCTCGAATTCTTCAACCCCTCGAACCGGTTCGACGCCGAGGGCTTGACACGGCTGATGGAGGACATCGAAAGCAAGCGCAAGCTGCGCAACGACATCGAGCAGGACTCGATGATCAAGATCCGCACCCGCAATCTCGAAGCCGAGCGCGAGGCGCTGGAGATCGAGCGGGAGAGCGAGACGGCACGGCTGGAGCAGGAGCGCGATATCGAGATGCGCCGTGCCTTGCAGCGGACGGAGGTCGCGCGCGAGCGCGCGCTGCGTGAGACCGAGGCTGAGCAGGCACAGATCATGGCACGGGAGGCGATCGAGAAGTCCCGCATCGCCAACGAGCTGACGATTGCGGAGGCGCGGATCGCGGCCGAGCGCGACACGCGGCAGCGCGAGATCGAGCGCACGCGCGCTGTCGAGGAGCGCGAGCTGCTGGCGCGCGAGGACATCGAGAAGGCGCGGATCGCCAACCAGCGCGCGATCGATGCCGCGCGCATCGAATCCGAGCGGGAGGTGCGCCAGCGCGACATCGAGCGGACGCGTACCATCGAGGAGGCCGAGATTGCGGCGCGCGAGGCAGTGGAGAAGGCGCGGATCCAGCAGGATCGCGTGGTCTCGGATGCGCGCATCGCCAACGACGAGGAGACGCGCCGCCGCGAGATCGAGCGAACCCGCGCGATCGAGGAGGCGGAGATCGCGGCGCGCGAGGCGACCGAGAAGGCGCGGATCGCGCAGACCATGATCGTCAATCTGGAGCGCATCAGCTCCGACGAGCGGACGCGCGCCACCGAGATCGCCCAGGTGCGCAACATCCAGGAGGCCGAGATCGCGGCGCAGAAGGCGGTCGAAGCCGCGCGCATTGCGCGTGAGCAGGTGCTGTCCGCAGAGCGCATCGCCGCCGAGCATGCCACGCGCAAGCTGGAGATCGAGCGCAACCAGGGCATCGAGATCGCCGGCATTGCCGCGCGCGAGGCGACGGAAGCCAGCCGCATCGCGCAGGAGGAACGGGTGCGTGCGCTGGAGATCGCGCGCATCCGGACCATCGAGGAGGCCGACATCGCCTCGCGCGAGGCGATCGAGGCGGCCCGTATCGCGCAGGAGCAGGCAGTCGCCGAGAAGCGCATCCGCTCGGAGAAGGAGACGCGGAGCCTGGAGATCCAGCGCACCGAGGCCGTCGAAGCCGCGGATTTGAAGCGGCGCGAGGCCGTGGAGCGGCGCCGCATCGAGGTCGAGCTGGCGCTGGAGGCTGAGCGCATCGCCTCGTCGCGGACGCGCGAGGTGCTGAACATCGATCAGAAGAAGGCGATCGAGCTCGCCGACGAGATCAGGGTGATCGAGCTCGCCGCCAAGCGCGCTGAGCGCATCGATGCCGATCGGCAGGTCAAGGAAGCCGAGATCGTCGCGCGCAAGCAGGTCGAGACTGCGGACGTGTCGCGCGAACAGGCGCTGGAGGCCGTCCGGCTGGAGCGCCGCCGAGCCATCGAGCAGCTCGAGGTCGCGCGTGTGCAGTCGCTGCAGGAGGCCGAGATCGCCGCCCGCGAGGAGGTCGAGCGCGCGCGCATCGCCTCCGATCGCGGTCTCGACGAGGCCCGCATCGGCCGCGAGCGCGAGCTGCGCAAGCTCGAAGTGAACCGCGAGAAGGACGTCGAGACGGCGCTGATGGAGAAGGCGATCGCGCTGTATCAGAAGTCGCTGGAGGAATCCGCGGCCAAGGTCGCCGCCGAGGAGGCGCGCACGCGTGCCACCGAGGCAACGGAAAAGGTGATCACTGCGCGCGAGAGCGAGATCGCCCGCCGGCGCAAGACCGTGGAGGTGCTGATTGCCGAAAAGCAGGCGGAGGAGACCCGGATCGCCGCCGAGGCCGAGCGGGTCCGCGCGGCTGTCGAGGCGGAAGCGCAGAAGCTGCTCAACGAGGCCGAGAATGTGCTGACCGACCAGGCGCGCTACTCGCTGTTCCGGCGCAAGCTGCTCGACCGCATCGAGGGTATCGTGCGCGAGAGCGTCAAGCCGATGGAGAAGATCGAGGGCATCCGGATCCTCCAGGTCGACGGCCTGAACGGCAATGGCGGCAACGGCAATGGGGGCCGCAGCGCTACCGACGAGGTGATCGACTCCGCGCTGCGCTACCGTGTCCAGGCGCCGCTGATCGACTCCATCCTCTCCGACATCGGCGTCGAGGGCGGCAGCCTTGCCAAGATGCCGGGCTTGATCCGCGAAGCCAGGGACATGCAGGGCATCCGGAAAGAGACCGCGGCGCGCAAGGACGCAGAGGGAAGCGGAGGGGGGGACGCCAGCCCAACCGAACCGCCGGCCGACCGCGGTCCGCGCAAAAAGGGGTGAGGCACCATGGCGAGGGTCTACGTCTCCACCGTCGTGAGTGCCCGCAACGATCGGGTGTGGGCGCGCGTCCGCGACTTCAACGGCTTGCCGAACTGGCATCCGGCGATTGCGGAGAGCCGGATCGAGGGCGGTGAGCCCGCCGACAAGATCGGCTGTGTCAGGGACTTCCGCTTACGCAACGGCGACCGCATCCGCGAGAAGCTGCTCGGCCTGTCCGACTACGACATGTTCTGCACCTATTCGATTCTGGAATCGCCGATGGGGGTGACGAACTATGTCGCCACCTTGCGGCTGACCCCCGTCACGGATGGCGATAAGACCTTCCTGGAATGGACCGCCGAGTTCGACTGCGCGCCGGAGCGCGAGGCCGATCTCGTCGCCTCGATCGGCGGCGGCGTGTTCCAGGGCGGCTTCGATGCGCTCAAGCGCGCGTTCGGAGGCTGACGCCGTGCCGCACGTCGTCAAGAGCACCATCATCGATGCGCCGACGGAGGCCGTGTGGGAGGTGCTGCGCGACTTCAACGGCCATGACCGCTGGCACCCGGCGGTCGCGACGTCGGCGATCGAGCGTTCGCAGACGTCTGACAAGATCGGCTGTGTCAGGCGCTTCCGTCTCAAGGATGGCTCAGAGCTGCGTGAGCAGCTGCTGGCGCTGTCCGATCTCGAACAGAGCTTCAGCTATTGCCTGCTCGATACGCCGCTACAGCTGTTCAACTACGTCGCCCATGTCCGGCTGCTGCCGGTCACCGACGGCGACCGCACCTTCTGGCACTGGGAAAGCCGTTTCACGACGCGGCCCGAACAGGCCGAGACGCTGACTCGCATGGTGGCGGAAGACATCTACCAAGCCGGCTTCGAAGCGATCCGATCGCATCTGAAGCAGGCGGCATGAGGACGAGGTGAATCGATGCCGGTTACGGTGAAGACGTTTCAGGCCGCGAGCGAAGCTGCGTCTGCGCTGTCGTCGGACCGCGCCGCGCGCTATCTGGGCGGCGGCACGCTGGTCATGCGCGATCTCAACGAAGGCGACGTCTCGATCGCCACCGTGATCCGCGCCACCGATCGCGCGCTGCAGAGCATCGACGCCACGGGCGGGCGCATCCGGATCGGCGCCGGCGTCACCTTCGCCCGCGTTCTGGCCGAGCGCGAGCTGTCCTTCCTGCATCCGGCGGCGCGCTCGATCGGCGGCCCGGCGGTCCGCAACATGGGCACCATCGGCGGCAATCTGTTCGCGCCGGCGCCGTTCGGCGACTTCACGGTGGCGCTGCTGGCGCTCGACGGCATGGTCTCGCTGCAGGGCGGCTTTGGCGTCCGGGAGATGCCGATCGAGGATTTCCTGCAATCGCGCGACCGCCAGGGTGCTGCGCTGGTGGTCGCCGTGTCCTGCATCAGGCCGGCGTCATCGGATGCGTTCCGCTATCGCAAGATCGCGCGCATCAAGCCGAAGGGCGGATCGGTGGTCACGCTCGCGGCGCATCTTCCACAGAGCGGCGGCCGCGTGACCGGTGCGCGGATCGCGCTGGGATCGATGGCGCCGACCGCTGTTCGCGCCAAGGCCGCTGAGCGCGCGCTCGAAGGCCGGCCGCTCGATGCCGGCGCGATCAGCGCCGCCGCTGCGGCGGCAGCCGAGGGAACGGCACCCACGGACAATTCGCTGGCGAGCGCGTGGTATCGCCGCGAAGTGGTCGGCGTGCATCTGCGGCGGCTGCTGTCGGGACAGGAGAGCTAGACCATGGCCAAGACCCCACTTCAGTTCCGGCACAATGGTCGCGACGTCGCGCTGTTCGTCGACGGCGGCACCAATCTCCTGGTCGTGCTGCGCGAGATGATCGGCGACGTCACGCCGAAATTCGGCTGCGGTCAGGGCGGCTGCGGTGCCTGCACCGTGCTAATCGACGGCGACGCGCATCTGTCGTGTCTGACGCTCGCCGAAGCCGTCGAGGGCCGCGCGGTGGAGACGCTCGACGGTATCAAGAGCGGCCCGACCCTGCATCCGCTGCAGCGCGCTTTCGCCGAGGGTTTTGCCGCGCAATGCGGCTATTGCACGCCGGGCATGCTGATGGCGGCCAAGGCGCTGCTGGACAAGATCCCGCAGCCGAGCCGCGAGCAGGTGGTGGAGGCGATCTCCGGCAACATCTGCCGCTGCACCGGCTACGAGCCGATCATCAATGCGGTGCTGGCGGCAGCCGCGTCGCTGCGCGCGAGCGCCTGAGGGGAGATCGCCATGCTGGAACTGCGCAAGGACATCTTCGCCGACGAGCGCGACGACAATCTCAACGAGGTCGGCAAGGGCACGCAGCGCCAGGACATGCTGGGCCATGTCACGGGGACCTCGACCTATTTCAACGATCACAAGCTGCAGGGCATGCTGCATCTGAGGGTCGTGAGGTCGACGCAGCCGCATGCCCGGCTGCGCCGCATCGACATCAGCGAGGCTGAGCGGAGCGAGGGCGTGCGGCGGGTCATCCGCGGCAGCGACGTGCCGCGCAACCTCAACACGCTGCTCAGCCTGATCAATTTCGGCAAGGACGATGAGCCGACGCTCGCCGTCGATAAGGTCCGCTACAAGGGCGAGCCGATCGTTGCCGTAGTCGCTGACACGCCGCGCGCCGCAGCCGAGGCGGCTGCCAAGGTGCGGGTGGACTACGAGAGCTTGCCGGCCGAGTTCGATGTCGAGGAGGCGTTGAGACCGGGCGCGCCTGTTGTCAACGAGACCTATCCGAAGAACACGTTCACCTATCACGAGCGCTACGATCACCAGAAGCTGCGCTTCGGCGATGTCGAGCGCGGCTTTGCGCAGGCCGACCATGTGCTGGAGCAGCGCTACCAGATGTCGCCGATCGAGCACGCGCCGGTCGAGACCAACGGCTCGATCGCCGCACCCGACACCAACGGCCGCTATGTCGTCTACACCTCCACCCAGGCGCTGTTCTTCTCGCTCGACACCTGCGCCAAGATCCTCGACCTGCCGTCCAACACCTTCCACTTCATCGGCGGCACCGTCGGCGGCGGCTTCGGCGGCAAGGTCGACACGCTGACCGAGCCGCTCGCCATTCTCGCTGCGATGTTGACGGGGCGCCCGGTGCGCTACGTGCTCGGGCGAGAGGAAGAGATGCAGTTCGGGCCGCCCCGCGGCGCCGAACGCATCTACGTCAAGGACGGCGTGATGCGCGACGGCCGCATCGTCGCGCGCCAGATCCGCGCCTATTTCGACTCGGGCGCCTACACGCGGCTGTCGAGCTACGCGGTGGTCAAATGCGCCGCGCACCTGCCCGGTCCCTACACGATCCCGAACGTCCATGGCGACATCTACTGCGTCTACACCAACCGCACGCCGGCCACCGCGATGCGCGGCTTTGGCATCACGGGCATGGACTTCGCGCTCGAATGCCAGATGGACAAGCTCGCGCATCTGATCGGCATGGACCCGATGGAATTCCGCATCCTCAACGCCTATCGCGACGGCGACATGAAGGCGCATCGCCGCGAGGCCAAGAACACGGCGCTGATCGAATGCGTGCAGGTCGCGGCCGAGAAGGCCAAATGGCCGATCCGCGAGGAGTTCCGCCGCATGTCATCGCGCAAGGATGGCGGCGGAACGCGGGCGGCTGTTCCCTCCACGCCACGTGAGCCGGTGAGCGCGCGGCCTGCGCCGGCGCAGCAGCGCACGAGCTACGACCGAGGGCTTCCAGTTTCTCCACCTCCAGAGCCGCCGTCACCACCCCCACAGAGCCCGGCACCGGCTCCCGCACACGGCGCGACGCGGTTCTCGTCGGTATTCGGCACGAGGAGGCGCTGAAATGACGAGGCACCGCGGCCGCGGCATGGCGGCGATCAACTATCCCATCGGCATGAATCTCGGCGGCGATCCGAGCCAGGCGCTGGTGCATTCCAATCCCAGCGGCAAGTTCACGGTGGCGCTGTCGTCGATCGATCTCGGGCAGGGCATGAAGTCGGTCACGCGGCAGATCTGCGCCGAGACGCTCGGCGTGCCGGTCGAGGACGTTTATGTCGACACCGCCGATTCCGACACCGGGCCGCACTGCATGGGCTCGTTCGCCTCGCGCGGCACCCATCGCGTCGGCAATGCCGTCATGGCGGCGGCCAGGGAGGCGTGCGGCGTCATGATGGAGGCAGCGGCCGAGGAGCTCGAGGTCAACGCCAGCGATCTCGAAACCGACGGCCGCGGCAACATCCACGTCAAGGGCGCGCCGCATCGCTCGATCTCGGTCAAGGACGTCGCCATCGCCGCCCAGTTCCGACAGGGCAAGACCATCTCCGGTCGCGGCATCTTCCTGGTGCCGTTGTCGGACGTCGATCCCGAGACCGGCGAGATGTCGCCGGCCACCTGCTACGCGCATGCGTGCCTCGTCGCGGAGGTCGAGGTCGATGACGAGACCGGTGAGGTCGGTGTGGTCAGGATGGACAGCGCCTATGAGCTGGGACGTGCGCTCAATCCGCGCCTCGTTGAGCAGCAACTGGTCGGCGGCGCCTGGATGGGCATGAGCCATGCACTCTATGAGACGACCGAGCCGTATTATCCCGATCCCAAACAAGGTCCGCGGGACTTCGTCGAATATCTGATGCCGGGACCTGGCGACATCTGTCCGCACGACATTGCCGTGCTGGAACGCCCCGCGCCGGACGGCCCGTTCGGCGGCAAGGGGCCGGGTGAGATGTGCGCCAATCCGGTGCTGCCCGCGATCGCGAATGCGATTTTCAATGCGGTGGGCGTGCGAATCGACGAGCTGCCGATCACGCCGGAGAAGGTGCTGCGCGCGATCAAGGCGCAGGGCGGCGCGCGGCCGCAGACGCGGCGGTGAGGCAGCATGGTCGTCCGCAGCAACATCGTCGGCATCGACTCGCCGCAGGCGCTGGAGAAGGCGCTGCGCGCGGCTTATTATCTCGCCGATGAGGGACTCTCCACCGCTGCCTATCTCGCGCTTGCGCTAGGCAAGCCGCTGCTGCTGGAGGGTGCGCCCGGCGTCGGAAAAACCGAGGCGGCGAAGGCAGTCGCCGCGGTGCTCGGCCGCAAGCTGATCCGCCTGCAATGCTATGAAGGCGTCGACGCTGCGGCGGCGCTCTACGAGTGGAACTATCCGCGCCAGATGCTCGCGATCCGCCAGGCCGGCGAGGACAGCATCGACATCTATGGCGAGAGTTTTCTGATCGAGCGGCCGATGCTGGCCTGCCTGCGCGCGCCCGACTCGACGGTGCTGCTGATCGACGAGATCGATCGCGCCGACCAGGAGTTCGAGGCCTTCCTGCTCGAATTCCTCTCCGACTTCCAGATCTCGATTCCAGAGCGTGGCACGATCCGTGCCGCCGAGCGGCCGATCGTGGTGCTGACCTCGAACCGCACCCGTGAGCTGCATGAAGCGCTGCGCCGCCGCTGTGTCTATCATTGGATCGACTATCCCGATGCGGAGCGCGAGGCACGGATCGTGATGATGCGCGCGTCCAGCGTGGCCGAGGCGACCGCGCGCGCCGTCGTGGCGGCGGTGGCGAAGCTCAGGCGTGAGCCGTTGAGCAAGGCGCCCGGCATTGCCGAGGCGGTCGACTGGGCCGAGGCCGCGACGCTTCTGAACCAGACCGGCGCGCGCTGGCCCGACGCCTTCCGGCGCTCGATCGGCGTAGCGCTGAAGGACGAGGAGGATCTGTCCTTCATCGCGCCTCGGCTCGATGCCCTGCTCGCGGAGGCGATGACATGAGCGAGGCGCGCCTGCCGCAGGCGACTGAGATCTTCGTGACATTCGCTGCGCTGTTGCGACGAAACGGCTTCGCAATTGCGCCGGAGCAGACAACCGCCTTCCTCGCTGCGATCGAACTGCTGGGGCCTGTCAGCATCGAGGATATCCGCCGTGCCGGGACGGCGACCCTCGCGCCACCTCCCGAGCGGCTCGCGACCTACAATCTGCTGTTCGACGTCCATTTTGGTGTCGCCGAGGCGACGGCGTTCAGCGAGAGCGACAGGCAGGACGATGTCGTGCGGCTGCAGGAGGAGGGCGACAGCGCCGTCGATCCCGACATTGCGCAGGACCAGAACGAGTCCGGTCTGGCGGCAACGCGCGCCGAGGCGTTGGTTGCGCGTCGGTTGAGTGCGACTACGGGCGGCGGTCCGCTGCAGCTTCTGGCGCGTCAGGCGCGTGCGAAGCTACCGAAGCGGCGAGGCCATCGGCGCATGCGCGCGCGGCGCGGCAGCTTCGTCGACCTGCGCCTAACCTTGCGTGAAAGCGTGCGGCGCGATGGCGAGGTGCTGTCGCTGCGGCGCTTGAGGCGCCGGCCGCGGCTGCGCCGGCTGCTGCTGTTGATCGACGTCTCCGGCTCGATGAAGGCGCGGACCGAGGACAACATGCGGCTCGCTCATGTGTTGGTCCAGGCGGTGCCGCAGGCCGAGGTGTTCACCTTGGGCACGCGGCTGACGCGGGTCACGCGGCCGTTGCGGCTGAAGCGGCGCGAGCAGGCGCTGCTGGCGGCTTCGCATCTCGTCAGCGACTGGGACGGCGGCACGCGCATCGGCGAGGCGCTGCAGGCCTTCCTCGGCGTGCCGCGATTCTCGATCTATGCGCGGGGCGCGGCGGTTCTGGTGATCTCGGACGGGCTGGAGCGGGGTGACCATCAAGTGCTCCGCGAAGCCGTGTGGAAACTGTCGCTGCGCGCCTGGCGCCTGAGCTGGCTGACGCCGCTGGCGACTGGGCCGGGCTTCAGGCCGCAGACGGAAGCGCTGCAGGCCATTGCGCCACTTGTCGATGACATGGTGCCGGGCGGCTCGGACGAAGCCATCGTCGCGCATGTGTTGTCGCTGGCGCAGAGGAGGGCGGCATGACCGGCTATGTCGATGCGCATCATCACATCTGGCGCCAGGCCGACCTGCCCTGGCTGGTCGGCCCGATGCAGCCGCGGATCTTCGGGCCCTATGAGTCGATCCGGCGCGACTACCCGATCGAGGAATATCTCGGGGACATCGCCGGCAGCGGCGTGACGCAATCGGTCTACGTCCAGACGAACTGGACCAAGGACGGCTTCGAGGAGGAGGCCGCGTGGGTGCAGCGCACCGCCGATCAGCACGGCTATCCGCATGCCATCGTCGCCTATGCCGATCTCGCCGTTGATGATGCGCGGCCGCAATTCGATCGGCTCGCGCGTTATCCGCTGGTGCGCGGCGTTCGCATGCAGCTGCACTGGCATGAGAATCCATTGTACCGGTTCGCGGAGTCGCCCGATCTCTGCAGTCAACGGAATGTCCGCGCCAACATGGCGCGGCTGGCCGACTACGGCTGGTCGTTCGACCTGCAGGTGTTTGCCGGGCAAATGGCTGGCGCCGCGGCGCTGGCCGAGAGCTGTCCGGCCGTCACCTTCGTCCTCCAGCACGCCGGCATGCTGGAGGACCGGTCGCCGGCGGGACGCGAGCAATGGCGCGCCGGCATGCATAAGCTTGCGGCCTGCCGCAATGTCGTCAGCAAGCTCTCGGGCCTCGGCACCTTCATCCGCCGCAACGATCCCGCTGATGTCGCCGATGTCGTACGCGAGACCTTCGCTATCTTCGGCCCCGAGCGCTGCCTGTTCGGCTCGAACTTTCCGATCGAGAAGCTCTGGACCGACTATCGCACACTGGTGGCAGCCTATGAGGCTGCCATCCACGGCCTCGACAAGCGTACACGTGCGCAGGTCATGGGAGAGACGGCGCGCCGCGTCTATCGGCTGGGATGATACCGCCTGCAACGACAACAAAAGCAACAGGGAACGCTCATGGCGCTGGAAATCAAGATTCTCGACTATGGTGATATCGAGCTCGAATCGAGCTTCCTCGTGCTGGGCCGCGACTGCGGCCGCACCCGCCGGGTGCTGACGCTCGGCTTCCTGATCCTGGGCGGACCGTATCCGGTCGTGGTCGACACCGGCTACCGCTCCAACCAGATCATGGAGACGCTGGGCATGCGCGGGCTGCAGTACCATGAGAACATGATCGAGAACCAGCTGGCGCGGCATGGCGTGCGCATGGGCGACGTCCGTTATGTCTGCCACACCCATCTGCACATCGATCATGCGGGAAAGGACGATCTGTTCCCGATGAACACGACGGTCGTGCTTAACCGCCGCGAGCTTGAATATTCGGTGTCCGGGCTGATGCACCCGCAATATCCGGCGCCGGACATCAAGCACCTGATCGACCGGCTGCACACCAAGAGCGCGCTGCGCTTCCTCGATCTCGAGCTGACCGGACCTGTCGAGCTGATGCCGGGGGTCTATTGCGATGCCGCCAATGCCCACACCGAAGGCTCGATGAACATCCACGTCCACACCGCCGACGGCATCGCCACCATCTGCGGCGACGTGATCTACGACTTCAACGACCAGATCGTGACCCCGTTCAACGAGATCCAGGACGCGGAGCCGCGCACGACCGGCAATCACGGCACCTCGAAGCGCGCCGAGAAGGCGGCGATCAAGAAGCTGCTGTCGAGCTCCCGCTATCTGTTGCCGGTGCATGATCGCCCGGCCAAGATCGAGGGCGGTGTGGTGACAGGGCGGTTGCACGACCAGGTGCCGGGTCCCATCGTGCAGTCGCTGCCGCAGCGGCAATGGTTTCCGGCGTAGTCGGCGCGAGGATCGGCCATGACCCATGTGACCTTGCGCCCTGAATTCGAGAGCTTGATCGACCCCTACGCACCGGTGTCCCAGGTCGCGACCGGCTTCGACTTCACGGAAGGGCCGATCTGGCACCCGATCGAGCATTTCCTGCTGTTCTCCGACATGCCGACCGACGTCCGCCGCCGCTGGGACGCGAAGCGCGGCGTGGTCGAGATGCGTCGGCCGTCGAACAAGTGCAACGGCATGACCTATGATGCCGACCTCAATTTGATCGTCTGCGAGCACGCGACGTCGTCGCTGGTGCGCGAGCGGCCCGATGGCCGCCGCGAGATCCTGGCCTCGCATGTCGACAACCAGGAGCTCAACAGTCCGAACGACGTGTGCGTCCATTCCAGCGGCGCAATCTACTTCTCCGATCCCTGGTATGGCCGCATGCCGGTCTACGGCGTCGAGCGGCCGCGCCAGCTCGGCTTCCAGGGCGTCTACCGGGTGCCGCCGGGCGGCGGTCCGCCGCGGCTGCTGGTCGATCGTTATCTGTTCGACCAGCCGAACGGGCTGTGCTTCTCGCCGGACGAGGCGCTGCTCTATGTCAACGACACCGCGCAGACGTTGATCCGCGTGTTCGACGTCGGTAGCGACGGGGCGCTCTCGAACGGGCGCGTGTTTGCCAGCGGCATCCGCTCCGAGCTGGAGCCCGGCGTGCCCGACGGCATGAAATGCGATCAGCGCGGCAATGTCTGGGTGACCGCGCCGGGCGGCGTCTGGGTCTATGCGCGCACCGGCGAGTTGCTCGGCAAGGTGCGCGTCCCGGAACTGGTCGCCAATCTCGCCTGGGGCGGCGCCGATTTTCGCACGCTCTATCTCACCGCGACGCATTCGGTCTATGCGATCGCGACCAAGGTCGGCCCGCGCCACGAGCCCTATATGAGGGCCCAGACGCGGGGGGCTGCGGCGGGCTCGTCCCCATCCAGCGCGACGTCCACAGGCGCGCCACCGGCGCCGCTGCTGGCGTCGGGCGACATGCAGCTTGATCCGCGCCGCTGCGCGATGATCATCCAGGATCTGCAGAACGACGTCATCATGGACGGCGGCGCGTTTGCCGATTCGGGGGCTCCCGGTCATGCCAGGCAGCAGCGCGTCGTCGACAACGTCCTCCGGCTTGCCGAGGTCGCCCGCGCGCGCGGCGTCGTCATCGTCCACGTCTGGTTCGTCGTCGAGCCCGGTGCCCCCGGCGTGACGTTGAACGCGCCGCTGTTCGAGGGGCTGGTCGACAGCAAGGCGATGGTGCGCGGCAGCTGGGGGGCTGCGCCGGTCGCTGGGCTGGAGCCGCGGAGCGGGGACTTCGTCGTCGAGAAGATGCGGATGAGCGCCTGGGAGGGCACGCGGCTCGAGACCATTCTCAAGGCCACCGGGCGTGACGTGATCATCAATACGGGGGCCTGGACCAACATGTCGGTCGAGCACACCGCGCGCACAGGAGCCGACAAAGGCTACTTCATGGTGGTGCCGGAGGATTGCTGCTCGACGATGAACGCGGACTGGCACAATGCGTCGATCAACTTCGCCATGCAGAACGTTGCTGTCGTAACCAGGGCCGACGCAGTGATCAGGGCGCTGGGGTGAGACATGCCCAAGCTGCTGCATCTCGTCGCCTCGCCGCGGGCAGATTCGGAATCCAGCGCCGGCGCGCACGCCTTCCTCGACCGCTTCAGGCAGGCGCGGCCGGGCTGGGACGTCGACGAGATGAATCTGTGGCGCGAAAAGCTGCCGGAGTTCGAGGGCGAGATTTTGCAGGCGAAGTATGCCCGCATGGGCGGACGCGCCTTCACCGATGGCCAGCGGGAGGCGTTCGCGGTGGCCGAGCGCATGGCGGTGCGGCTCGATCTGGCCGAGCGCGTCGTGATCTCGACGCCGATGTGGAATTTCGGCATTCCCTACAAGCTCAAGCACTGGCTGGATATCATCAATCAGCCGGGCCTCACCTTTCGCTTCGATCCGTCGCGCGGCTACCTGCCACTTCTGAAGGATCGTCCAACGCTGGTGATCCTCGCCAGCGGCGGCGACTTCACCAGCGGCGTCAGCCGGGGGCGCACCGATCTCGCGACGCCCTATTTGCGCGAGGCGCTGCGCTTCATGGGGCTTCGCGATCTGCACTTCGTGGCGATCGGGCCGACCAGCGGGCCGGCCGCGCACACCGGCGTGGCGCGTGAGCGGGCGCACAGGCGGCTCGTGGAGATGGCTGCACGGTTTTGATATGACATGAAGAGGCGGGCCCGCTGCGCGTCGCGTCCGAGCTGCCGGTGGTTTCGTCCCTCGACTGGCGTCCTGTGATCGTGCTCTCGACTGATCCAGCCGCAGAAAGAATTCAACCGATAAGGTCGACTGCGGCTCCCGCCGCGTCGATCAGGTGGACACGGTCGACCTCGGTGCGCGGCAGCAGCGTACGGATCTCAGGCTCCGACATCAGACTAAACGCGGTCGAAAGCGCGTCGGCCGCCGTGGCATTGCCGGCGACCGTGGTCACGCTGCGATAGCGCTGCGCGCAGCCGCCGCTGTGCGGATCGAACAGATGATTGAAGCGGCCGTGCGGATCGAAGCGGAGGCCATAGGCGCCTGACGTCGATACGGCCCGATCGATGATCGGTAGCATCGCGGCGATCCGATCGGGAACGTCGGGGTCGGCGATTGCGATCTCCCAGGGCCGGGCGTCCGGCCGCGCGCCGATGGCGCGGGCTTCGCCCATGTCGACCAGGCTCTGCTGCACGCCTTCGCTGCGCAGCAGGTCGACGATCCGATCCGTGACATAGCCCTGCGCGATGCCATTCAGGGTGAGCGCCGTGCCGCGCGGCATGACGATGCGATCGCGGCTGACGCTGAGCCGCTGATGGCCGACCCGCGCCAGCGCCTCTTGTACGGCCGCCTGCGGTGGGCCGTCGGGATTCGCATCGGGGCGCGAAAAATGATCGGCATGGAGCGTCCACAGCGGCTGCACGGTCGGGTCGAAGCGGCCGTCGGTCAACGCGGCGTAGCGCTGCGAGAGCGTGAGGATGTCGACCAGCTCCGGCGCCGGTGCGACCAACACGCCGGTGCGGTTCAATGTGACCAGCGCCGAGTCCTCAAGATAAAGGCTGAACAGGCGCTCGAGTCGCCGTGCTTCGCTGATCGAGACCGTGATCACCCGCTCGGCCTCGCGCCGGTCATGGTGATGAAGCTTGATCGTGGCAACGGCGCCGAGCAACGTGCCGCGCCATTCGACGAGGCCAGCGGTGCTGCCGGCCGCCTGCCTGCCGCAGGGTGCGATCGCAAGGCCCGCCAGTGCGGCGCTGATGCGGATGAAGCGCCGACGCGAGAGCTGATTTGTCATCGTCGCACTTCAGTCGTGTCCTTGTGGCCCGGCTCGTTCGTGCCGGCGTTGTCGTCGGGGGAGCTCAGCACATAGTCGCGCGGCACCTCGGTGAAGCCGACGATGCGACCGCCGTGCTCGGCCGCGAAGCGCTCGGCGGCGCTCCGATCCGAGAACGGTACAGCCTCGTCGCTGCCCATGCCGCTTCTGAGTCGGCTGCCGATCACGAACACCGCCTTGCGGGCTTCGACCCAATTGTCGGCACCTGGATTGTCCCAGCTCGCGGCCTTGCCCATGTCGGAGACGTAGATCGCCTGGATGTCCTTGGGCTCGTCGGGCAGCATCGTGAAGGCGATGGCGTCGCGGGCCGAGGAGAACCACACCGGCTCGATCAGGCTGGCGGCGAAGATCTGTCCCTTGGGACCGGAATGCTCGAGCAGGTTCATGCCGCAATAATGCCCGATCGCCTCCGCCGTCAGCTTGATCGGCGGCGGCGGCGCGGCGGCCTGCTTGTCGTTGCAGGCGCCGAGAGCAAAGGCGGTGATGAGCGCGCAGGCGAAAGCGAGGCGTTTCATAGCTCCCTCCGTGAGAAGGCCAGCGCGGCGCCGGCGAGCGGTACCAACGTCCACAGCACCAGCGCCGCGAGCAGCGCCTGCACCGACAGCGTGTTGCTGCCGGCGAGCCCGGCCATGCCGGAGAACAGGCTGACATTGGCGAAGCCGGTCAGGTTGAAAAGCCGGTAGGCATCGGTCGGATTGAGCAGCAGCAGCGCGCTGAGCACGCCGCCGGAGACGTTGCGGCCCTGGTCGATCACCAGAAGGCCGAGCAACGCCATGTCGTAGATCAGGACGAGCACGAGCCACAGGCCGATGCTGACACCCGCTGCGGTGCCGCGGTCGCGCACGACGGCGCTGACGAGATAGCCGATTGCGACGAACACCGCGCCAAGCAGAACGGAGGAGCCGATCATCGCCGCGAAGGCCGCGAGCCCGTCGCTGTCGAAGTGGCTGCCGGCGATCAGCAGCGCCACCGCGGCGGCGCCATAGCCGAGGCAGGTCGCGAAGGCGAGCACCGCGAGATGACCGAGGAACTTGCCGAGCAGCACCTGCCAGCGCGCTACGGGATAGCTGAGCAGCAGCAGCATGGTGCCGCGCTCCATGTCGCCGACGATGGCATCGTGCGAGATCAGAAGCGCGATCAGCGGGATCAGGAAGATGGTCAGGCTCGACAGGCTGACGATGACCACATCGAGCGCTCGCGCGCCGACGGTACCGGTCGGTGCGCTGCCGAGGAAAGTCAGCGACAGCGCGAGTCCGGCCAGCAGCAGGGTCGAGGCCAGCACCCAGCGATTACGGATCGCCTGCTGGATCTCCTTGGCGGCGATGGTGATGACGCTGGTCATTGCGGGTGCTCCGCGTGGCGCAGGAAATGCGCGTAGAGCTCGTCGAGACTGGGTGGAATGAGCTCGAGATCCTGGACGGCGGTGGCGTCGGCCGTCGCCAGACGCAGCAGCTCGATCTTCTCGTCCGGCGCTGCGTCGATCTCGACGATGTGGCCGTTCACCCGGCGATAGGACGCGGCCGGCGGGAGCCAGGCCGGCGGGCCCGACGGCGGCAGGGAGGCGACCTTGACTCGAATCCGGGTCGGCAATCGCGCGAGGCGGCGCAGCTCGTCGAGTGTGCCGTCGGCGACCTTCAGGCCGCGGTTCATGATGATGACGCGGCCGGCGCGTTC
Source organism: Bradyrhizobium sp. SZCCHNRI20481 (assembly GCF_032485055.1). Classification (NCBI taxonomy): domain Bacteria; kingdom Pseudomonadati; phylum Pseudomonadota; class Alphaproteobacteria; order Hyphomicrobiales; family Nitrobacteraceae; genus Bradyrhizobium; species Bradyrhizobium sp. SZCCHNRI20481. Next base: position 219,955 of record NZ_JAUEUE010000008.1, on the reverse strand, counting down.
CTCCAACTCGGTCAGCGCATGCGACGACAGCAGCACCGTCGTGCCCTCGGCGGCAAGCCGCTTGATCACCTCGTAGAAGGTCTGGCGGAGCTCCGGATCGAGACCGCTGGTCGGTTCGTCGAGCAGCAGCACGCGCGGGCGGCCGATCAGCGCCTGTGCCAGCCCAAGGCGCTGGCGCATGCCCTTGGAGTAGGTGTTGACGCGGCGCTTTGCGGCATCGCCTAGTCCGACGACGTCGAGCAGCTCGAGGGCCTGTCCGACCGGCTCGCGCTTGAGCCGTGCGTAGAAGGTCTGGGTCTCGCGGCCGGTAAGGGCGGCATCGAAGGCGACGTTCTCCGGCAGGTAGCCGAGGCGGCGCCGCGAGGAGAACTCGCCGGCGGCTGGATTTTCACCGAGTACGGCAATGGTGCCGCGGGTGGGGCGGATCAGCCCGAGCATCATCTTCATCAGCGTCGTCTTGCCGGCGCCGTTGTGGCCGATCAGCGCCACCATCTCGCCGGCGGCGAGATCGAACGAGACGCCCCTCACGGCTTCGACCTTGCCGTAGTGCTTGATCACGTCGGCGACATGGATTGTCGCGGTCATCGGGGCCCGCTTTCTGCAGCGGCGCGGCGCGCCGGCGGCGATATCAGGGGATGGCTGTCGACGACTCCGCCGGGCAGGATCGCGGGAAACTGCGCCTGCGCCCAGCGGATCACCTGCACGGCCGGGCTGTTGATCAGGACCTTGGCGGCCGGCGCGGTCCACAATACGCGGTCGATCAGATCATTCGGCCGATAGGCGGTGTCGGCGATGCCGTCGCCGTTGAGGTCGAAGCCCGGGTTGTCGCTCCAATAATTGCCGCGGCCGCTTTTCGACCAGTCGAGATGGCGGGTGCCGACATACTTGATCTGGCTGGCATTGTTGACGAAGGCATTGCCCCTGATGTCGTTGCCCTCGGAGCCGGCGGTGAAGTGAACGCCGATCTCGCACCCTTCGAACCAGTTGTCGGTGATATGGTTGTTGTTGGTGTTGTAGATGAACACGCATTTCTCGGGACCGGGACGGGCGCCGGCGGTCGGCGTGGCCGTGCTCGCATCGGCCTGCGGCACGCCTTCGTCGGTGCCCCGGTTCTCCGCGGTGGCCCAGCGGTCTGCCGGCTGCAGCCCGCCGATCACGCTGTTGCCGGAGATCTGCGAGCCATTGGCCGCGTTGAACAGCAAGCCGCGGTCGCGGTCGTGATCCGAGACGTTATCCCTCACGACGAGCGCCTTGGAGAACATCATCGCATAGCCGATGATGTTGCGGGTCGAGACGTTGCCGGAGATTTCGCTGTCGTTGGTGTACATGAAGTGCACCGCGAAGCGCAGGTCGCTGAAGCGATTGCGGCTGAAGACGTTGTTGCGGCTGGTGATGGCGAACACGCCATCGCGGCCGTACCGGAATTGGTTGTCGATCACCTTGGCGCCCGGCGCGTTCCAGACGGAGACGCCGTTGCCGGTCACGCCGCCACGCGTCGCGCGTAGGCCGATGATGCTGTTGTGACGGACCATGGCGTTGGCCGATCCGTGCAGATAGACGCCGAACAGATTGCCTTCGATGCGGTTGTTCTCGATCAGTGCGTCGTGCGCGGCCTGCTCGACGAAGATGCCGGAATCCATCTGCTCCAGCGCACGGCCGGATCCGTCGATGGCGAGGCCGCGAATGACGGTGCCCGGCGCCGCCACGGTGATGACGCTGCCCTCGCCGCCACCGCTGATCACGGCGCCTGGAGCCCCAGCCAGCGTCAGGCGGTGGCTGATCCGTAGCGGTCCGCGGTAGGTGCCGGTGGCGAGCGCGATCTCGTCGCCGTCGGCGGCGCGGTCGAGCAGGGCCTGCAGGTCGGTGGTTTCAGCTCCGACCTGCAGAGTCGCCGCCTGGGCGCGGAAGGGCAGGCCGGCGACGACGAGCGCCGCCAGCCCCAGAGTCTTGATATGGCGCATGCGCCGCATCGCTCACGCGTTCCGCGGCGAGACCAGCATGCGTCCGCGCATTTCCATGTGCATGGCGTGGCAGAACCATGTGCAGAAATACCAGTACACGCCGGGCTTGTCGGCGATGAACGTCACCGACGAGGTCTGCTGCGGATCGATCTCCATGTTGACGCCGTAGTTGACGATGCAGAAGCCGTGCACCAGGTCCTCGACGTCGTCGATGTTGGTGACATAGACGGTCACCTCGTCGCCCTGCTTGACCTCGAACTTCTCGAGCGCGTAGGCGGGCGCGCTGGACCACATGTAGACGCGCACCTTGTTGCCGTCGCGGATCACCTTGGCGTCGCTCTCCAGTGTGACGCCGTCGGCCGCGGCCTGCTTGCGGGCGTCGGCGAAGAACGGGTCGTCGCGCTTCCAGATCGAGGTCACGCGCCCCTCGAGCTTGGAGCGATGCACGATCACGGCGTCGTGCGGCTCGGCGAAGCTCGGGCCGTCATGCACCAGCTCCATCTTGTCGCCGGAGATGTCGATCAGCTGGTCGTTCTCCGGCTTGAGCGGGCCGACATTCAGGAAACGGTCCTTGGAGAACTTGTTCAGCGACAGCAGCCATTTGCCGTCGGCTTCCCTGGTCTCGCCCATCGAGGCGTGGTTGTGGCCCGGCTGATAGTGGACGTCGAGCTTCTGGATGATCGGGTTGACCTTCTCGCCCTTGAAGGCGCGCTTGGCGAGATCGAGGCTCCATTTACAGACCTGGCTGTCGAGGAACAGCGTGGTGTAGGCATTGCCCCGGCCGTCGAAGGCGGTGTGCAGCGGCCCGAGGCCGAGCTCCGGCTCGGCCACGACGACATCGCGCGGCTTGATCTTGTCGTCGAACAGGTTGTCGATCAGGCGGACGTCGATCACCGTGACCGTCGGCGCCAGCTTGCCGTTGGCGATGACATGGATGCCGTCGGGGGCCGTGTTGAGGCCGTGCGGGCTGTTCGAGACCGGAACGTAGCGGGTGTAGGGTGATCCCTTGCGGCCATCGATGACGGGAACGCCGTTCATCTCCTTGAAGTCTCCCTTCTTGACGGCCTCCTCGATGCGCTTGATGTTGAAGATCGTCACCCAGTCCTGCTCGCTCGCGGTCATCTCGGCGAGCGTCACGCCCTTCTCGGAATTGTAGCAGGTCGCGAAGGCATATTTGCCCTGGTAGTCGCAATCGGTGTTGTCGAGATTGCCGTCGACGATCACCTGCCAGGCAACCGTCATGGTGTCGCCGTCGACGGCCGAGAACATCGACCAGTATTTCGACTTGTCGTCGAGCACCTTGCCGTCGTTCGGCAGTGGCACCTCATATTCGCCGTTGCAGAACAGGTAGCCGGTGCGCGGGAATTTCTGCGGACGCATGCCGTGGATCGTGTACTGGTTCGGCAGCTCGATGATCTTGTCGCACTTCATGACGTCGGTGCGAATGCGGGCTAGGCGGGTATTGGCCTTGTCGTTGATGAAGACGTAGCGTCCGTCATAGGTGCCGTTGGTGAACGACATGTGTGGATGGTGGCAGTCGCCGTTCATCCAGATGCCGAGCCGATCCTTGAGCCGCTCGCGCGTCTCGGGCAGCAGCCCCTCGGTCATGATCTTGCGGCTCTCGTTGGTCTGGCCCCAGCCGGTGGCGCTGCACCGGTTGAAGACGGGGATACGCATCAGCTCGCGCATCGACGGCATGCCGACGATGCGAAGCTCGCCGGTCTGACCGCTGGAGAAGAAGACGTAGTATTCGTCGAGCTGACCCGGCGCGACCTCGGCCTTGCCCCCGCTCTGTCCAGCTCGCGCCTGCGCCGCGGCCGGTGTCGTCTCGATGCTCTTGCCGAGGCCGATGCTGCCGGCCACGCCGGCCGCGCCCAGTGCGGCGGTGCCGACGATCTGCCGGCGGCTGAGTTTCGTCTGGTCGTCGTCGTGCGCCATCGTCGTCTCCTTATGATGGATGGGTGAGATCGTTGGATTGGGCCGGCGCCGTCGTCGGCCGGCCGGCGTGGGTGATCACGGTCTTCGGACCGGATTTGGCGGCGCGCATCGACGGCGATGACATCGCCTCGAACTTCTCGCGCTTGAGCCGGACTTGGATCATGTGCGGACAGCGCTGGTCGTCGTAGTAGAGCTCCTGGCAATGCATGCAGTAGATGCACTCATTGACGTTGATGTGTCCCTCGGGATGGATCGACTGCACCGGGCATTCCTTGGCGCAGCGCTGGCAGGGCGAGCCGCACTCCTTCCAGCGGCGCAGCCATTCGAAGGTGCGGATGCGACCGGGAATCGCGAGCGCGGCGCCCAGCGGGCAGAGATAGCGGCAGAAGAAGCGTTCGATGAACAGGCCGATGCCGAGCAGCGCCGCGGCATACAGCACGAACGGCCAGCTGCGCGAGAATTTCAGGATGATCGCCGTCTTGAACGGCTCGACCTCCGCGACCTGCTCGGCGAGCGCGACCGAATACAGCGACAGCCCAAACAGGCCGAGGAAGATGATGTATTTGATCGGCCACAGCCGCTCGTGCAGCCCCCAGGGCACCGTGATCTGCGGCACCTTGAGCCATTTTGCCACTGTGTTGGTCAGCTCCTGCAGCGCGCCGAACGGACAGAGCCAGCCGCAGAACGGCCCGCGGCCCCAGAACAGCAGTCCAGCCGCCGTTGCCGCCCACAGGATGAAGATCAAGGGCGCTGCGAGGAAGAACTCCCAATGGAAGCCGGTCAGCAGCGCGTTGATGAAGGTGACGACGTTGACGACAGAGAGCTGGGCGTTGGCGTACCAGCCGAGCCAGACCAGCACGAACAGGAGATAGGCGCGGCGGACCCAGGTGTAGAGCCGGGGACGGCGCACCAGAATGTTCTGGAAGAAGAAGATCCCGGTGAGCACGGCCAGCGCGAGCGCGGTGATGCCGATGGAGACCGTCTGCGAGCGCCAGATGCGCATCCATAACGGCTCTTCGGTGTCGTCAGTGACTGGTTGCGCGGTGGCCGGGGCGGGCTGTGCGGCCGTCGCCGGCGTCGCAGCGGCGCGCGTCTCGTGCTTCAGATAAACGTCTGGAACGGTGTAGTCGACATCGAAGGTCAGGAACGCCTTGTCGTGGCTGCCGGTGCTTCGTTGCACCAGGAGCTGGAGCTGCCATGGCTCGGTCGGGTCGAGCGTGAATTCGGGCGGCGTGACGAACAGCCCGATCTCGCGCAGGGCAGGGGCGCCGGCGGCCGCCAGCGCACCGAGTCGCATGTGGTTCTTGTCGCGGAACCGTGTGCTCCCTCCCTCCTGCAGCACCTCGATGCGGTCGAAGATGCCGCCCCTGACATAGGCGGAGCCCTTGAACGAGTAGATGCCGTCGCCGGCGACGACGATCGCCTGCTGTCCGGGCTGCAGCCGCTGCTTGAGTCGCTGATAGCCCTCGTCGCCGAGCAGGCTGCGGCCGATGGTGGGCACGCTGGCCATGGCCACATAGAGATCGATGAAGGTGTCGCCGGCATCGCCGGGCTCGGGATTTTGCGCGGCCGCCGCATTGCCCGACTTGGCGAATGCGTCGTTGACGTCGCCGATGCTGAGATGCAGGCGCCGCACCGAGCCGTCGCCGAGCAGGCTGCCCCAGTCGCGGATCTCGCTCTTGTCGGGATCGACCGTCCTGGTCACGCCCGGCTGTGCTGCGGCGGCGCTCGCCGCGGCGCCGGCACCAATGCGGCCGCTGCGGATCAGGCGCGTGGCGGCGCGCACGATGCTGTCGTGCATCACCAGCACGGTGACCGTGGCACCCGAGACGATGTCGGCCTGCGGCGCATGTTCTGCGCCGTGCGAGATCGGCGTCATGTCCTTGCCGAGCAGGCCATTGAGTGCGGCAACGATGCGTGGCTCGGGAATGCCGATCAGCACGATCGGCTCCTTGTGATCGACCAGCTTCAGCCCGGTGATGACGCCCTTGGGATCGATGCCGACGAGGATGTGGATCGGCTTGCCCGAATAGCCGACGGAATTGGCGAAATCGGAGTTGAGATAGACGTAACCCTTGAGCTGATCGCCGCGATACACCGGCATGATCGGCGGCTCGCCTTGCGGCACGCCGAAACGATCCGCATCGGGGAAGAGCTCGCCCGGCGTGATCTTCGAGAGGTAGGTTGCGAGATCGCCGGCAGCATGTGCTGCGCGCGGGGCCGCGATCGTGCAGAGCCCGATGAGGATTGCTACCAAGATAGCAGGCATGCGCCACCGTTTGGTGGCGACATCACTCGCAACCATGATCACCTCAAGCGGAACGGCCGGCCCACGAAGGGGCCGTATTCCAGTCAGGACTGTTTCGGGGAAGGAAAGGATCGTCGCCATTGACAATCCCGGAGCAAATAGAGTCGGGCTAAATTGACTCCTTATCGTGCCGGTTGTCTAGTGGGTCGCAATCCGACGGACGTTGCGCTGGATCAAACAGGCCAGGACAATCAGGCAGACTATCATATGTTGTTGTCACGCACGCTTTCGCTCAAGTCGGAACCGGCCGGAAACCTGCATTCGATTGACGAGCTGTTCGCGCTCGCCAATGCGATGGAGCAGGAGGCGGCCGATCGCTACGACGAGCTGTCCGGAGAGATGCAGCGTCAAGGCCGGCTCGATCTGGCCGACGTCTTCGCGAGGTTGGCCGCGGCCGAGCGCGAGCATGTCGACAGTGTCGCGCAATGGTCGCAAGCGCGAACGGGGCGTGCCCCCGATGCGTCGCTGGTGCGCTGGCAGCCGCCGGAGACCTTTGAGCCCGGCGCGGCGCGCGAAATCCAGGACTCGCGGCTGATGACGCCGTACCGCGCGCTGTCGATGGCGGTGCGCAACGAGGAGCGGGCCTTCGCGTTCTGGTCCTATGTCGCGGCATTTGCCGATGATCCCGAGGTCAAGAAGGCGTCTGAGGCCATGGCGCGAGAGGAACTCGGTCACGTCGCGACGCTGCGCAAGGAGCGGCGCCGTGCCTATCATCTTGAGACCGACGCCAGGCGCGCGGCGACGGTGGCGTCGGACACGGGCACGATCGACGCCGGCCGGCTGGAACGCCACCTCGCGGAACTGCTCGGCGCGATGGCGTCGCGTGCCACGGGCCGACCGGCAGATCGCGTGCGCGAGCTTGCGCGGGAAGCGGCGGCAATGGCATCGGAGGTTGCGGACCTGCTGCGCCTGCCGGCTGGGCTCGCGCAAGCCGATGCAGCCGTGCTGGCGGAGGCGCTCGCGGACGCGTATCTGGAGCATGCGGAGCGAGCGACCGAACCGGACCGGCTCGATCTGATGCAGCGGCTGGCGTCGCAGGCGATCGCCCGGCTGGCCTGGCTGCGGTCGCTCGGTTGAGTCCGACTTAAGAGCTGCTTGGCGAAAGACGAGGGTCGCCCAGCCAGGCTGGGCGACCCGATCATGATGAGGCTCAGTTGCGGGCCGGCGCCGGCACGGCGGTGCGGTTCGCCGGCACCGTGACGGGCTGGAAGGAAAACACGTCGCGGCTGCGCGGATCGACGGTCACCTTGACCCAGCGCACGTCGTTGTTGCCGTTGCCCTGATTGTCGCCGAACGTTTCGACACGAACGAAGTTCTCCAGCCGCTGGCCGGCACTGTTGAGCAACGGCTGGTCGATCCGGAAGTAATGGGAATCGCCGTGGACGTAGGCGACCGGCTTGCGGAACGCCTCGACTTCGGTGCGTAAGGCGGTCAGAAAGCTGATGAAGCCGTCCGGCTGCCCGTCCGTCTCGGCGAGCGTCTTGGGATCGCGCAGCGGCGCGCGCGTGGGATCGGCCTGGTCCCAGCCCGGGTTGCCCTGGGTGATGAACATCACCGCAGCGGAATGGCGCTTCCTGGCCTCTGCGAAGGTCTGCTGCATCCAGAGAATCACGGCTGCATTGCGCGCGTTGTATTCGTCCGGATCTGGATTGGTGTCGCAGAGATTGTTGCAGGAGCCCTGGATGTTCAGCGTCGCATAGGTCACGCGGCCAACGGTCCAGCGGCGATTCTCGACGCAGCCGACCTTGGTGCCGTTGGCGCTGAGACACAGCGGATCGGTCTGCACCTCCTGGCGCAGCTTGCGCTGGCCGAGCGAGAACGGCGTCGAGAAGAACACCTTGCGCTCGTAGTCGAGCCGGTCGCGTGAGTTGAAGCCGCCATTCGAGGGGCGATCGCAATCGACCCAGTCGTTGTCGCCGGGCGTGAACATGGCCGGCGCCTCGAGGCTGTTGAAGAAGGCGAGCGCCTGGGCATAGAGGCCGGCGTCGCAGGCGGAATTGGAGCCCTGCTTCAGGTCGCCGTCATGCGCGGTGAACTTCAGCCGGTGGGCGTTCATGTCCGCGATCAGGTTCGGGACGCCGACGGTGGCCTGCAGCGTGGAATAGGGTAGGTCGCCCCACAGACCGATGGCGTAGCTGTCGTCGTCGTCGTCGTCGAAGCCGTGATCGTGCGCGAGGCTTGGCGCGGCAGCGGCGAACGCGAGCAACAACATCGTGACAGACAATGTGAGCAGTTCGTGAAAGGCAGATTTGAATGATGATCGAAGTGACATTCTACAAGATCCCCCAAGACCTCGGTTGCATCGCGCCGCTTCATTAAGCGGCGGCGGGACGATGCGGAGGGTCGATAACGGGGGCGTGACGATCGGCTGACAATCCGCTGACGGCGTCACGATGTTGCAATTCGGTGCACCATCAATGTCGTCCGCCGCGGACAATGCACAGAAGGGCCCGCCGCAACGTGTGCGGCGGGCTGTTCTTGACAACGGCAGACTCCCGTCGATCAGCGGTCGTCGCCGTGTCCGTGCTCACCGTGGTCGTGATGATGCCAGCCGCCGTCGTGATCGTGATCGCCATCGTTATCGCTGAAGGCGAACAGGTTCATCAGGTCGCCGATCGCCGGACGGTTCTTCGGCACGTAGCGGTTGTCGTCCCGATCATGAATCGGGTTGGGCAGCCGGTCGCGGCTGACGGCGGAGATCGTGGGCAGCCGCCAGTTGCGCTCGATGAATTTCAGCAGCGAGACGTGATCGTAGTAAGTGTGATCGATATGGCCCTTCTTGGCCAGCGGCGAGACCAGGATGAAGGGAATGCGGGTGCCGTCGCCGAGGAAGTCCACCGGCTGGACATAGCCGGAGTCGTAGTAACCGCCGCCCTCGTCCGTCGTGATGAAGATCGCGGTCTTGGCCCAGAGCTGCGGGTCGGCCTTGACGCGATTGATCAGGGCCTCGAGGAATTTTTCGTAGAGGTCGGTGGTCGAATCGGCGGGATGCCCTGCGAGCGCCTCGAACGGACGCACGAACGACACGGCGGGCAGCGTGTTGTTCTGCACGTCCTTCACGAAGGCGCCGTAGTTCTGCAGCTTGGCTTCCTCCGTCGGAGTCTTCATGATCTTGTTGAAGCCGGTGAGCGGGTCGCAGATGCCGCAATAGGAGTGGAACAGCAGCGGCACGCCGTCGACGCTCTTGGCGAAGGTGGTGGCGTCGTCGCCGCGATCGGCGCTGTAGTACTTCCAGGACACGCCCTTTGCCGTCATCACGTCAGCGATGGTCGGCGCACTCTGCGGCGGCAGCACGAACTTGTCGGAGCCGAGCGCATTCGGCTTCGCGCTGGTCTGGTTCCAGAACATGCTGTAATTGTTGACGAGATAATAATGGTTCGACGCGCAATTGTTGCTGGTGACGCCGTTCTTGAACAGCTGCTCGTTGATGGCGGCGACGCCGGGCGCTGACGGATCGGAGCAGTTGACGTAGGAGCCGCCGCTGTAGCCGTCCTGCTTGTAGTAGTTGTTGGTGCCGGCAACCGGATCCGGATTTTCGATCTGGTTGGCATAGGGCACGGCCGGGGCGCCGTTCAGCGTCTCGGGGTTGGTGAAAAACGCGGCGTGGCCGGTCACGAGGGCCTGGAAGTTGGCGCCGGTGCCGCCCATGATGGCCTGATGATAATTGTCGCTGATCGCATATTCGTCGGCGAGCTGCTTGAAGAACGGCGCGTCACCGGGCTGGGCCTTGCCGGCGGCATCGGTGAACGGGTTCATGTTGTAGAAGCCCATCGAGATGGCGCCTTCCATCGGGTTGAACCCGCCGGCCGGATAGGGCTGTCCGTTCGAGCCGGTGCCGATGGTCTGCTCGACCCACACGAACTTGTCGTGCTTGCCGCCGTCGATGTCCTGCCACATCTGGAAGAAGCGGTGCACCGGATCGCCGGTATAGGCGGCGTAGGAGACGTATTTCGAAATCTGATACGGGCCATTGGGAAGATTGGCCGGGAAGCGGGTGTCGAGGACGTTCTGCGGCAGGCCGATTCCATATGTGGTGTAGGGCTGCGGCAGCGTTGCGTAGGCGCCAGTGGACGCGGTCTCGGCACTGTAGCGAGCCTCGTCGCGACCGATCCGCTGTTCCGCCTTCTTGAAATGCCGCCCCGGCGTGCCGTCCTCGTTGACGATGCCCTTGCTGAGCAGATTGTCGATGGCCTGACCAGCCTTCGGCTTGTAGGTGCCGAACAGATTGTCGAAGGTGTGGTTCTCACCGACGATGATGATGACGTGCTCGATCGGGGTGCTGGTCGCCGCGCCGGCGAAGGCTGGTGCGACGCTGGTCGCGGTGAAGACGGCGGTGGTCGCAAGGGCGAGCGCCTTGGACCGCGTGACTGTTCTGGTCATGACATCTCCGGACGGAGTGGGGTGGTGGCGCGCGCTTACGAATGGCTGCTCGCCTGCGGCAATTTATCGCGGCAACAAATTGCAACGTGGTGTCGGTCTTGCTTCGGTTTTGTGAAATGCGCGCGGGACGCGCATTTGCGTAGATGCAGGAGACGCACGGCGCAGCATCGTGCAGGCCCGGCATCACATGCCGGCGGGCCTTCGCTCATCGCCGCAGGAAGCCGGCTCGCTCTGAACTCTGAAGAAGATCGCCGATCGGCGATGCCGGTCAGAGCTGGCCCGGGATCCAGTCCAGCGCGAGGGCCTGGCCTTGGGCGATCTGGCTGGCCGACATCTTCGAGGCCACGGCGTTGCGAAGCCGCAGGAAGTAGCTGCGCTGGGTCGACTTGGCATGTCCGGCAGCAAGGTTCAGCCATTTGTAGGCGAGCACGACGTCCTGTGGAACGCCATGACCCTTGTCGTACATCAGGCCGAGCATCGCTTGGCCGAACGGATTGCCGGCTGCGGCGGCCTGGCAATAGAGATCGCTGGCGACCTCGTAGGCCTGCGGGGTTCCAAAGCCGTTTTCATACATGAAGCCGAGCATCGCCTGAGCGCGTGGATCGCCGCGCAGGGCAGGCGGGGTCAGCACGCGCACGGCGCGGACGAAGTCGCCGCGCGCATAGGCGATGCGTGCGGTGCTGACCGAATCGGCGCGAACGGGCGAGGCCAGTGCTCCCAGCAGCAGGATGGCTGCGGAGCAGGCGATGGCGAGGCGCCCCATCGTCGGCCGGATCACTTGGCTGGGGTCAACGGGTGGTGCGGACACGCAAATCATCCGTGATGCTCGCTCCGACTGATCCGCGGAGCTTGGAACGGAGTTCTTCTGCGACCTGATGCGCATCGCTGCCGTCGCGAATGATCTGCGGCCGGATGAAGATGATGAGCTCGGTGCGCGTGCCCTTCTTGCCCTGATGCGAGAACGCGTCGCCAAGAACTGGAATCTCGTCGAAGCCCGGAATGCCGTTGCGATTGCCGGTCTGCTGCTCGCTGATCAGGCCCGCCAGCAGCACGGTCTGGCCGTTGGCGACGGAGATGGCGCTCTTGACCTTGCGCTGCGACACCGTCGGCGTGAGACTTGCGGCGGTCTGGGCCGCGACGTTGCTGATCTCCTGCTCGACCTCAAGCCGCACATTGCCGTTGGCGGCGATCCGCGGCACGACGCGCAGGATGATGCCGGTGTTGCGATAGTCGATGGTGTTGACCACCGTGTTGCTCGACGACAGTACGGTCGCGCTGCCGGTCGATACCGGCACGACGTCGCCGACCTGCAGGGTGGCGGTCTGGTTGTTGATCACGACCAGCGAGGGATTGGAGAGCACCTTGACGCTGGTGACAGTATGGAGTGCGTCGAGGATCATGTTGGGCGAGGCTTCGTGTCCGATCAGGAAGTTGAAGCCGGGCAGAGCGCGGTTGATCAAGGCCGTCGTCGCCGCGGATGTCGTGGCCGTGGCCACCGACGTGGCTTGCGTATTGGTGATCGATCCTTTGTCGGTCCCGAGGCCGAGCACCTTGCTCGAAAGATAGGCCTGCACGCCGTAGGACAGCTCGTTGGTGAGCGTCACTTCGGCAATCGTGGCGTCGATGCCGACCTGCAGCACCGGCTGGTCGAGCTGCTGCAGCGTGCTGGAGATGATGCGGTAGTTCTCGCGGTCGGCATAGATGAGCAGCGAGTTGTTCACCGTGTCCGGGGTGATCCGGACATTCGGCATGATGGCCTGGCCTCCGCCGGCACCACTGCTGCGTGGCTCCAGCCCGGTTGAGGACGGCGTACTGCTGGAAGACGACGTGCTAGAAGATGACATGCTCGAGAGGCCACCGCCTTGGGACCTGCTCGTCGGATTGGCGCTCGAACTCGATGATCCCGCTGCATTGGTGTTGAAGGAGAGCCGATCGGCGACCGACGTCGTCGTGCCGTCGGACCCCGGCGCGGTCTGGCCGTCGGCGCTGTCGGTGGAGGACGAGCCGGCGCCGCCGAACATGTCGGTGAGCACCTTGGCGAGCTGGCGCGCGTCGCCGTAGCGGACGCGGTAGACGTGGACGCTGGTGCGCCCGGAGTCGGCCTGGTCGAGCCGGCGAATCCAGGTCGCCGCGCTCTGCAGCAGCGCCGGCTTGCGCGTTACGACCATGATCGCGTTCAGGCGATTGACGACCTGCAGCTTGACCAGGCTCTGGCTCAGCCCGTTCTCGCCGGAATCCATGATCTTTTCCAGCTCCGCCATCAACGGCTCGGGCGCCGAATTGCTGACGGGAAAGATGCCGACCGACTGGCCGCGCATCCAGTCGACGTCGAAGCTCATCACGGTTTCGATCGCGGAGCGTCGCTCGGCTCCTGTGCCCTGGATCAGCAGCAGATTTCGGGTGGTGTCGGCGCGCACGCTGCCGGCGCGGGTCGCGAAGCTGTCCATCAGCTTGAGGATCGTCTGCGCGCCGACATATTGCAGCGGCACGACGGAGACGCCGTAGCCGGGCTCGGCGCGGCCGGCCTCGCCGTCGACGCGTCCGGCGCCGATAGCGTCGCCGAGCGGGGTCAGCTTGTAGCCGCCGCCTTCGCGGACCAGCACGACGCCCGACAGGCGCAGCGCGCTCTCCAGCACGAACAGGATGTCGGATTTCGGCACCGGCCGCGCCGACACCAGGCTGACGCTGCCCTGCACGCGGGGATCGATCGCGTAGCCCGCGCCGAGGATGTCACCGATCACGACCTTCGCGACCACTGCGATCGGCGTGTTCTCGAAATTGAGGTCATAGCCCTTACCATCGGCCGCCGGAAGCGGCCTGACCTCGGCGACCTCCTGGACCGTGGTCCCCTGATAGGTCCGCGCGCTCGCGCGCTCGACCTCGGGGCGTCCCTGGATCGATGCGACCGGTGCATTGTCGCGCGGCAGGATATCGAGCGAGCGCACCTTGTCGATGACGTCGACATCGGCCGGCGCACTGGCCTGGGAATTGAGCGTTGCCATGTTGCAGGACGCGAGCAGCACCGCGATGGTCAGCAACCAGGCATGTCTGACAACCGCAGCGGACTGGCTTCGATTGCCGATACGAAACATGGACTTACCGATCTACTCGTGTTGACCGGCCGAACCAGGATCGCGCCTCGTTCGACCGCGCAGCCTGCATAGCGGTCCAATGTGACACTTATGTATCTTTGCCTGATGCCGCCCGCCTTTGCGCGACATGTGTGTCGGAAATGTCCGCGCCGTCCACATTCGTACAGCCGTCATGTTCGCGATCGATAACGTCGGTCGCCAGTTGCGCCGTGCCGAGACGTAGAGCCGGCACGGGCGCCACCCGGATCACGCCATGAGCGGTACACTGTCGACCCAATTCCATGCCTATCTTCGCGAGCGCCATCCCCTGGCGGCGGGCGAAGGCGGAGCTGCGGGCGAAACGCAGAGCGCGCTCTGGGACAGGTTCGGCCTGACCGCCGACGTTTTCGCGGAGGAGGTCGCCGGCTTCACCGGACTGGAGCGCGTCGCGCTGCGCGAGCTGATGGCGGCACTGCCCGCGGTGAGTGAGTTCTCCGATCGCTTCCTGCGCGAAGTGCTCGGCTATCCATACAAAGACTCTGACGGCGCCGCCGTGTTCGCGATGGCCGACCCGACCGATCAGGCCGTGCGCCGGGCCGCCGAGCTGGTGCTCGGCCCGCAGACTCTTTTCAAGGTCGCCTCGCATGAGGATGTCGCCGTCGTCCTCGACCAACGACTTGGTGATTCCGACGAGGCCGAGATCTCGCCGGCGCAGGAGCTCCGCGACGACGACATCGAAAGTCTGCGCGATCTCGCGAGCGGCGCGCCGGTCGTCCGCGCGGTCAACGACCTGATCGAGAAGGCCGTCGAGATGCGCGCCAGCGACATCCACATCGAGCCGTTCTCGACCGGTCTCGTGGTCAGGCTGCGGGTCGACGGCCTGTTGCGTCCGATCGCGGCGCCTGCGGGCGTGCTGCCGCAGGCGGTGATCTCGCGCATCAAGATCGTCGCCGGTCTCAACATTGCCGAGCGGCGTCTGCCGCAGGACGGGGCCGCGCGCATTCGCGCCGGCCGAGCCGAAATCGACGTCCGTGTTGCGATCATGCCAACCCAGCACGGGGAATCGGCGGTGCTGCGCATCCTGCCGAAGGATCGCTCGCAGCTGGTGGCGAGCCGTCTCGGCCTCTCCACGCGCGACGACACCGCGCTCCGGCGCCTGATCACGCTGCCGCACGGCATGATCGTGATCACGGGGCCGACCGGCAGCGGCAAGACCACGACCCTGGCGACGATCCTGTCCATGCTCAACACGCCGGAGCGCAAGATCCTCACTGTCGAGGATCCGGTGGAATATGAGATCCCCGGCATCAATCAGTCGCAGATCAAGCCGGCGATCGGGCTGACATTCGCGAGCGCGCTGCGCTCCTTCGTGCGTCAGGATCCCGACGTCATCATGGTCGGCGAGGTCCGAGACAGCGAGACGGCACATGTCGCCGTCCATGCCGCGCTGACCGGCCATCTGGTGCTGACGACGCTGCACACGGAAACCGCCGCGGCGGCGGTGCCGCGCCTGCTCGACCTTGGCGTCGAAGGCTTCTTGTTGCGCTCGACCCTGCGCGCGGTGATCGCGCAGCGGCTGGTGCGCCAGCTCTGTGATCACTGCAAGACGCCGCAGCCGCTTGATGAGGAGACGTGCCGCCAGGATCCGCGCCTCGGTCATCTCGGCCTCGTGCCCGGCGACCTCACCTGGCATCCGACGGGATGCGAGCGATGCGGTCAGAGCGGCTATCGCGGCCGTGTCGGCGTGTTCGAGCTGCTCGAGCTGACCAGCAGCCTGCGCGAGCTGATCGCTGATAGTGCCGACGGTCTCGCGATCGATCGGCTCGCGATCCGGGAAGGCATGACGACGATGCTTGACGACGGCGTCGCCAAGTGCCGCGCCGGCGTCACCTCGGCCTCCGAGCTGCTTCGTGTCCTCGTGGCGCGGTGAGGTGGATCGTGCCGAGCTACCGCTATCGCGCCCTGACGCAGTCCGGTGAAATCGTCGTCGGATCTCTCGACGCGCCGTCGCGCGGCGAGGTCGAGCGGCGCATCTCCTATCTGCAGCTGCTGCCGATCGAAACCGTCGAGGAGACGAAGGAGCGGACGGGCGGTGCGTCCGGACTTTCCTTCGGCGCTCCGTCCGCGGCCGAGGTGACCACGTTCACGCGCGATCTGGCCCTGCTGCTGAAGGCCGGCGCGCGACTCGACGACGCGCTCGATCTGTTGTCCGGCGATTCCGACATCGGCCGCCTGCGTCCCGTGGTGGCGCGGCTGCGCGCGGCGATCATGGCCGGTGAAAGCTTCGCCGACGCGGCGGCTGCCCAGCCGCAGCTGTTCTCGCCGATGTATGTCGCGCTGATGCGCGTCGGGGAGGCGTCGGGAACGCTCGATCATGTGCTGACCGCGCTGGCCGGCGAACGCGAGCGTTCGGAGGCGACGCGCCGCAAATTGACCGACGCGATGCAGTATCCCGCCTTCGTGTTCCTCGCGGCGATCGGCGTAATGCTGTTCTTTCTCGTGGCCGTGCTGCCGAACTTCTCCGCCGTGCTGCGCGACTTCGGTGGCCGTGCCGATACCGCGCTCGGCTTCTTCATGACGATGTCGGATCTGCTGCGCGCCAATGCAGCTGCGATCACGCTCGGCTGTGCGGCGCTGCTTGCGGCAGGCTGGTGGCTGTTGCGTCAGCCCGCGGTTCGCGCCGGCCTGACCAGTGTGCTGGCGGTGACGCCCGGCATCGGCAGCCTCTTGCTGTTCTATCGGACCAGCCTGTTCTGTCGCAATCTCGGCCTGCTGCTCGGCTGCGGCGTCAATCTGAGCGCTGCACTGCGCATCCTCGTTGACGTGATGGCGGTGACGTCGTCGCGCGCGCCATGGTCGGCGGCGGCGGATCGCGTCCGTCACGGTGGCAAGCTGTCCCAGGCGCTGTCGGCCGACAACACACTGCCGCCGATGGCGCTGCGCATGCTGCGGCTCGGCGAGGAGACCGGCCAACTGCCGACGCTGTCGACCCGGATCGCAGAATTCTACGAAGCCAAGCTGCAGCGGGGACTCGACCGTGTCGTCGGCATCGTCGGTCCCGCCGCCATTCTGCTCATCAGCGTGGTGGTCGGTGGCCTGATCGTCTCGATCATGACGGCCCTGCTTTCGGTGACGCAACTGGTCGGCTGACCGACATCAAGGAGAGCGACATGAGATCGGATACGCAGATCGAGCCGTCCACGAGGGCCGGGCGCGAACACGAGCGCGGCTTCACGCTGGTCGAGATGCTGGTCGTGATCACGATCATCGGGCTGATCATGGGGCTGATCGGTCCGCGCGTTCTGAACTATCTCAGCGAATCCAAGACCAAGGCAGCGCGGATCCAGTTGCAGAGCTTTTCGGCGGCGCTCGACCTGTTCTATCTCGATGCCGGCCGCTACCCCTCGACCTCGGAAGGCCTCGGTGCGTTGGCGCAACGGCCGGCCGGACTGAGCACCTGGAACGGTCCTTATCTCAAAGGCGGGGCCGTGCCGAAAGATCCGTGGAACACGGCCTACGTCTACCGCGCACCGGGCGATCACGGCCCGTATGACATCCTGTCCTACGGCGCCGATGGCCAGGAGGGCGGCAGCGGGACGGCGGCGGACATCGTCCTGGGAACGCAGACGAGCGCGCGCGGTGAGTGACGACGGCCAGCGCGGCTTTACGCTGCTCGAGATGGTCTGTGTGCTCGCGATCGTCGCGCTGCTGGCGTCCGTCGCGCTGCCTTACCTGCCGCGGCAGACGTCGCGGCCGCGGCTGCAGGCCTATGCGCTGCAGGCCGCGACACTCCTGAAGTCGGATCGTGCCTCGTCGATGCGGACCGGCACGCGCGTCGACACCGAGATCGACACGTCGCGCCGCCTGATCCGCTCCGGCAGCGGCGCGGCTGCGCTGAAGCTACCCGACGATGTCGCGTTTCTGGCAACGTTGCCGCGCAGCTGCCAGCATCGGCCGGTGCTGGCGACGATCAGCTTCTTTCCTGACGGACTGTCCTGCGGAGGAGCGATCACATTGTCGCGCGCCGATCTGAGCCTGGAGATCAGGGTGAACTGGCTGACGGGGAGAATCGACATTGTCTCGCGCGCGCTCGCCAATGGTTGAGACCGCTGATCGCAGCGAAGCCGGCTTCACGCTGATCGAGGTGCTCGTCGCCCTCGCCATCGTCAGTGTGTCGATCATCGCCATCGGCGCCGTGGTGTCGCGCAACGCGGCCAGTGTTCGCAAGCTCGAGCAGCATGTCACCCTCGTCACCGACATGAGGCTGGCGCTGGCCACATTGCTGGCCGATCGCGGCCGGCTGCAGCCGGGCAGCACCGATCAGCGCTCCGGGTCCGGCGCGGTGGTGCTGCAGGTCAGGCCGCTCGGCGGTGATTGGAATGAACCGGCCGGACAGACCGGGTGGATTCCGGAGGCGGTGACCTTGCGCGTCAAGACCGGCTCGGGCGCCATGGCCGATGTGCAGACGGTCCGCCTCGCGCGAGGAGCGCGCTGATGATCCTCCGATCCGATCGGCCGCAACAGCAGGGCTTCGCGCTGATCGAAGCGCTCGGCGCGCTCGCGATTGCCGGCATCGTCTTGTCGGCGCTGGCCGCAGTGACGTCGCAATGGCTGCCGGCGTGGAAGCGTGGCCTGGATCGCGTGCAGCGCGCGGAGATGGTGGCCGCTGCGCTGCGGCGGGTCGGCGATGATTTCGCCGCCGCGCAGTTTGTTTCGGCCAATCGCGCGCAGAAGGGGCCGTTGTTCGTGGGTGACGAGGTCTCGGCGACGTTCGTACGCGCCGAGCTCGGCCCCAATGCAGGACATGGTCTCGATGTCGTGCGCATCGGTGAGGAAGGGAGCAGGGGCGAGCGCGCTCTGCGGCGATCGCGTGCCGCGTTCGATCTGGTGTCGGTCGGCCAGCCAGTGACCGAGCATTTCCGGTTCGGCGATCCCGTGGTGCTGTTGTCTGCGCCGTTCCGCATGTCGTTCGCCTATGCCGACAGGACGATGGCATGGACGACGGAGTGGCGCGATGCGACCAGGCTGCCGTCCGCCGTTCGCATGACGGTGCACGACGACAGCCGCGGCGGCGCCGCGGTTCTCGTCAGCGCTGTCCGTATTCAGGTCGATGCGCCGGGCGGCGGCTTTGCCGATACGGGAACGGGCGGCACCGCAAACCAGCCGGCCGCGGCCGAGCCGCCGCAACCAAACAAGAGCGAGCCGATCGATTGATGCCGGCCCCTTCCGTCACCAGAGGGTCTGCCGACGGGCGCGGCGTGCAGGATGGCTTCATCCTCATCGCGGCGCTGTGGATTCTTGCGGCTCTGGCGGCCCTCGTCGTGGTCGTCTCGCAGCAATTGGGAAGCTCGGCGCGATTGCTGCGGCTCGAAGACGAGGCGGTCGAGGCCGATGCGCTGATCTCGGCGGCCATCGAACTCTCGGCCTATCGTCTGCTGCTGTCCAAGGACGAGGAGCGGCCGAGACAGGGCGGTTTCCGGCTGGCGCTTGCAGGCAACGACATTGCGGTCTCGTTTGTCAACGAAGCGGCGTGGATCGATCTCAACACCGCGTCGGAGGACATGCTCGAAAATCTCTTCGTCACGTTGGGCGTCGACCGGGACGCTGCCAAGGATCATGCCGAGCGGGTGGTTGCTTGGCGCTCCAAGCCATCCGATGCAGCCAAGGTGCAGGCGGAGGAGGCGCGCTATGCGGCGGCCGGTCTCAAGCGTGTCCCGCGCCTGGCGCCGTTCGCGCATGTCGGCGAGCTGCCGCTCGTCCTCGGCATTCCCGCATCGCTCGTCGATCGGGTCCTTCCGTTGGTGACCGTCTTCAACGGCTCTCCCGGAATCGATCCGACGATCGCGGCGCCGGAAGTCGTTGCCGCATTGCCGGGAATGACGCCACTGATCTTGAAGGATTTCCTCAACGCGCGGGCGTCGCTGTCACAGGATGCCGATACGCTCGCCAAGGCACTGGGCCCCGCTGCGAAGGATGCCGCCAAGGGCAAGAGCAAGGCTTACCGGCTACGCATCGTCGTCGGTCCGGCGGGCGGGCTTCGTCATGCGGCGACGGCGGTGATCGTTCCCGGCGAAGGCGAGGAGCCTTATCGGCTGCTGGCGCGCCAGGACGAGGAGCCGCAACCGAGGGGAGCGCTCCAGGCGCGGAGAATGCCATGAAGCTGACCGAAGCGATCGAGCGCGGACTGACGGTGTGGACGGCGAGCGTCGCCGCAGCGATCGAGGCCGTAGCCGATCGGCAGCTCAGACGTCCGCGAGTCCTGATCCGCTACGATCAGTCAGAAACCGTCGTCATGACGGTGCAGGCGCCGCCGAAGGCGAAACCGACGCTGGCGCTGGCAAGGGTGAATCCGGCCGCGGGCGCAGCGCAGGTCGGGCTCTCGCCG
Organism: Bradyrhizobium sp. SZCCHNRI20481; assembly: GCF_032485055.1. NCBI lineage: Bacteria > Pseudomonadati > Pseudomonadota > Alphaproteobacteria > Hyphomicrobiales > Nitrobacteraceae > Bradyrhizobium > Bradyrhizobium sp. SZCCHNRI20481. Next base: position 199,912 of record NZ_JAUEUE010000008.1, on the reverse strand, counting down.
GAGTGGCTGCGAACGCTGCGCGGCGCCGCGCTGGAGATTCATCTTGCCGCCGAGAGCGTCCTGATCCGCCCCCTCGACTATCCGAAGCAGGCCGAGCCGTTTCTCGACGGCATGATCCGGACCCAGATCGGCAGGCTGACGCCGTGGAATCTCGAACAGGTCCTCTACGGTTACAGCGCCCCACGCACTGCCAACGACCGGATCGCACTAACGCTCGCGGCGACGCCGCGGGCTCTGGTCCAGCCCTTGCTCGCCTTGGCCGATCAGGTTGGCGCCGCAAAGCTCGTCATCACGACCGACGTCGGCTCAGGCTCACCCGATGCCGCCCCCATCCAGATCTTCAAGACGTCGCTGCGCTCGTCGTTCGTCGGCGGCTGCGATCTCGGGCGCGTGCTCAAGCTCGGCTGGCTGTCGGTGGCTGCGACCACGGCGATGCTGCTGATCACGACGACATTGATCGGCGGATATGTGGATGGTGAGCTCGATGACGCCCAGGCGCAGGTCGCGCGGCTTCGCGCCGCCTTGCGGCCCGCGATGGGCGCCACCGCCGCCGACGGGCTGCTCGCCAAGCGCAAGCAGACCAGCCCCGCCAGCGTCATCGTCCTCGACACGCTGTCGAAAATTCTGCCCGACGGGACGTATGTCGTCGAGATGCATATCGAGAACGATCGGCTGCAGATCTCCGGCCTGACCCAGGATGCGCCCGCGCTGATTGGGCTGATCGAGCAATCGCCGCAGTTCAGCCGCGCCACCTTCTACGCGCCGACGACGCGCACCGCCGGGGAAGCGGGCGAGCGCTTCCATATCGAGGCGCGCATCAACGCCTATTTCGGAGACCGGGCATGAACTGGTCGACATCGCTGCGCCGAATCTTCGTGAACTCGCCGGCCGCTTCTGCGATCCTCTATGCGTTGACCATCGTCGCGCTGCTCTGGCTTGGTGCTGCAGCGGTCGTCGATCTCGTCGCCAAGCGCGACCAGCTCAACGACGCCAACGCGCAGCTGTCGCAGTTTTCCGGACGCAAACGGCCGGCCGGCAGTTCGGTCGCGGGCAGCGCGACGGCTCCGGGCGGATCGGTGTTCGTCGAAGGACGAACGGTCACCATCGCGGGCGCGGCGCTGGTGCAGCGCCTCACGGAGGCGATCAGCAAGGTCGGCGGCAGCGTGCTGTCGACCCAGGTCGAACTGCCGGCGGCGCGCGCCACCGCCAACGCCAACCTGATCAGCGTCGTCGCCAGCTGCGAGCTCGAGCAGCCGGCGCTGCAGCAGCTGCTCTATGACCTCGAAGCCGGATTGCCGTTTCTCTTCGTCGATCAACTGCACGTGCAGCAGCCGCTGGCGGCTGCTGCCGGCGGCGTGGGGCGGCTGACGGTGCTGGTCACCGTGTCGGGCCAATGGCAAGGAAAAACGTGATGCGATCGTTCGTCGGCCCAGGTCTCGTCACCGTTGCTACCGTGTGCACTCTTATAGCTTCGCTCGGCCGGGCGTGCGGCGAGACGGCGGATGGTCTCGAACCTGCTTCGCCCGTCCAGGCCGCGCCATTCGATTCCAACCGGCCGGCCGCTGCTGCCAGCGTGCAAGTCCCGGCTGGCACGAGCGCCAATCCGCTGTGGGGGGTTCCCATCAGCGCTCTCTCGGCGACGCGCGACCGTCCGATCTTCTCGGCCTCGCGCCGGCCGCCGCTGGTTGCCGCACCCGTCATGGTGATGCGCGCGCCGCCGCCTCCGCCGCCGAGAGAGCCGGAACGACCAAACCTGCAACTCGTGGGCACGGTCATCGGGGATGAGGAGAGCTTCGGCATCTTCGTCGATGCCTCGTCGCAGGCATCGCTGCGCTTGCGGGTCGGCGCCTCGCATGAGGGATGGGTGCTGCAGTCGCTGCGACCGCGCGAGGCCTCGCTGCTGAAGGCACTGGAGACAGTCACCTTGCAGATGCCGCAGCTCGGCACGACGGCAAACAGCGACGTGCAGGCGGCGCCTATGACCCCGCCCATGCCACCGGGCGGACGCGAGCGGATGGCGCGGCGCGCGCGATGAGGATATCGTCCCACGGTATTCAGAAGGTCACGATCAACTCACTGCTGCTGGCTTGCAGGACGAGCACGGCAAGCAGGCCGAGGACGAGGAACGGACCGAACGGCAGTGCCGTCTGGGCTGTCAGCCGGCGGCCCGCGAAGGGGAGCGCGAGCGCCGCGGCGAGTGCCGTCGTCGTGGCAACGAGCAGCAGGATCGGCAGACTCGGCAGGCCGGCCCAGAGCGTTGCAGCCATCAGAAACTTGACGTCGCCGAGGCCCAGCCCGTGGCGGCCGCGGGCCATCACGTAGAGTCGGCGCAGCAGCAACAGGGCCAAGCCGACGGCAAGGGCCGCAGCGACGGTCCATAGGGCCTCGGGCAGATCGACGAGCGTCGCGGTTCTCAGAAAGCCGCTGGCGGCGACCAGCGCATTCATCCAGTCCGGCAGCAGACCGCTGCGCAGATCCGTCCAGATCAGGCCGGCGCAGGTCAGGAGCAACACGAGGATGGAGAGGATGTTGATGGCGTTCGTCACGCGATGTGGGGACTAGCGGTGTCAGATCGCCTGAGCATAGGCGGCTCAGGATGCGAGCGATAGTCCCGCCATCATCAGGCCAATCGCGGCGACCCAGCCGCCGACCGCGCGCACGGCGATCCCGCGCCAGCTCGACAGCGGCTCGGTGTCGGGACGCCTGAAGCTGAGCGCGAGCGCCATCACGAGGGTGATGGTGGCGTAGCCCGCACCGGCGAGCCCGGCGGCGTAGAGGAGGCGGTCGGTCTGCGGCACGAGCTCGCCGGCGTTCGCGGCGCCGCGCATCACACCGAGCACGAATGCAACCACGCTCAGTAGTACCACAGGAATGCGCAAGGCCGTTGCCAGCAGCAGCCCGAGAATGAGAATGGTCGCGGCATCGACGAACGGGGACACTGCCGTCACGCCCGAGCCGGCGGCGAGCGCAAGCCCCGCCCACAGACCGAGCGGAAACACCACGACCAGCCAGCGTCCGCTCGCCGCGCCGAGCGAGCCGGCCAGCAATCCGAGCGCGACCCAGACCACGACGTCCTGCAGGGTGAGCAGCGGATGCAGGGCACCGGCGTAGAAGTCGCCGAGCCGGGCCGATACGATGTGGGCATCGGCGATCTGCGCTTGCGTCAGCAGCAGCACCGATGCGAGCAGCGCAGTCCGGCGGAACGTGCTCATGCAGCGACTCCCAGGCTGGAGACCAGGAAGTAGCCGCCGAGCGCGGCGATGGCTGCCCCGACGCCCTGGATGATCCGCTCTCCGCCCGGCCAGCGCGCGAGCGCGCCGATGGTGATGCCGCAGGCGTGGAGAAGGCCGGTCGCGACCACGAAGCCGCAGCCATAGGCCAGGGGATTCGCCGCCGTCGGAAGCTCGACGCCGTGGGCATGACCGTGGAAAATGGCGAAGATCGCAACGATGACGGCCGCAGTCGCGAACGGGACACGGATGCGCAGCGCGACCGCAAGCCCGAGGACCAGCGCCGAGAGCGCGATGATGAGCTCCGGGACGGGCAACCCGATCTTGAGGATTCCCAGGACGGCACCGAACGCCATCACCAGCGGGAAGACGACCGGCAGGATCCAGATCGCAGCGCCGCCGAGCTGCGCGCCCCAGATGCCGACTGCAACCATCGCGACCAGGTGATCCAGCCCCGTCAAGGGATGCAGCAGGCCGCTGGCCAGCCCGCCGCCGACGCCCGTCTGCTCGTGGGCAAGGCTCGGATTCGCTGTCAGCAGCGAGAGCAGCGCCGCACCCAACACGGCGTGCAGGAGTTTGCGCGCGATCATGTTCGTCCCATTCGTCATCATGCGGCCGCCAGAACCCGCACCAGACGGCCCAGGAACCAGAACATCGACACTGAGCCGATCGCATAGGCCGGCAGCTCGGCGCCCCATCGCGGCAGCGCCGCGCCGAGGCGGCGATGCGCCCAGATCAGCGCCAGCACCAGCAGCACGAACAGGATCTGTCCGATCTCGACGCCGACATTGAAGAAGAGCAGCGCCGCAGGCAGGATCCGCCGCTCGAGCCCGAGCCCGGCCAGCGCGCTGGCGAAGCCGATGCCGTGCACGAGACCGAAGCTGAAGGCGACGGCCCATGGATAGCGGGCGGTCAGCCCGGTCTCGCCGCACTGCTGTTTGACGATCTCGACGCCGACGAACACGATGCTGAGCGCGATGCAGGCATTGAGCGGCCCCTCGGCAACGCCGATCCATCCGAACGCCGTTGCGGCGAGCGAGGCGCTGTGGCCGATCGTGAAGGCCGTGATCGTCTTGAGCAGGCGCCAGCCGCCCTGGACGATCCAGATCAGCCCGAGCACGAACAGCAGGTGATCGGCGCCGAGCAGGATGTGGTCGATGCCGAGATTGACATAGGTCTTCGCAAGCTCGAGCCAGGTCTCGAGCGTCGGCGCGTCGGTGCCGAGCACCGTCACGACCGGATTGGCCGCCGAGATCGTGTAGCTGCGCGTCTCTCCAGCCAGGGACGTCACACGGATGATGGCTGCCGACATGTCCTCGCCGAGATTGGCGATCGTCATCTGTCCGACGAGGCCCTTGTCGCCGCAATTCAGCTCCGGCAGGCGCAGGTAGCAATGCGGGGGCATCTTGAGATCGATGCGGTTGACGCCATCCTTCGGCAAGGTCGTCCATCGCCCGATATAGACGCCGGAGCGCATCTCGCGAAACTCGAGCACGGCGATCGTCGCCTGATGCGCAGCCGCCGGCCGCCCAGGCAGCAGCGCCGCGAGCGCGAGCACGATGGCGAGCAGGGCGCGCGCGCCGGTCACGGCTCGTACCTGATCGTGTAGTTGGCCTTGAGCCGGCTCACCGCCTCCCAGGCCCGCTTCCGCGTCTCTTCGGTGTGCCAGATCTTGGCCGCCTCGGCGCGAATGTCCTCGAGTTTTGCCGGAGCGCCCGGCGTCCGGGCGTCGAGACGAACCACGTGCCACCCGTCCTTCGACTGCAGCAAGGTCCATTCCTGGAGGGGCGCCTTGAGCAGGCCGTCGCTGAAGCCGTCGCCGAAGCCGGTGGCCAGGCTCGGCACCGGTCGGTCGAGAACCGCGCGCGTCTGATCGCGCAGCTCCTCGGATTCGCGCTGCTCGCGAATGTCGTCCAGGTAGCGCCGCGCCGTCGCTTCGTCGCTGGGTGGCGTCATGAGGAAGCTCACACGCTCGGGCTCGTCGAACCGGGCATGATTGTCGGCGAACCAGGCGCGCAACTGCTCCTCGCTCGGCTGTGGCACGCGCACCTGATCGAAGATCAGATATTGCAGCTTGAACGCGACTCGGTCGCGGATCATCTCGTCGCCGCGGTCGACGCCGAGCATCTTGCCTTCGCGATAGAGGATTTCGCTGGCGACCCAGGCCTCGACCATCTTCTGCAGCTCGGCCTCGCTCGGGGTCCGCTGCTTGTCCTCGTCGAACGTGTCGACGAAGGACTGGCGCAGTGCCTTGGTCACGGTGATGACCTTCTCGTCCTTCGCCGGCGGGTGGATGATGGCATCGGCCGCAAAGATCAGGCCACCGAGAACAAGGAAGTGCAGGAGTGGCTCCCTGCTGAGCCCGCGCAGGGCGGTCACGGATGATGATCGCGCAGGGGAAGAGCTGTTGCCATCTTGCTGATTGGAGCGTGCAGAGGCGCTCTCGAAGGTCTGCGCCGCATTCGACATGGCAGGGGCTGACATACGTTCTTTACAACTCGGACCGCGCTCGTTGCGCGGCGCGTATATGCAACGGCACACTTGCCGTTGTCACCGGGCAAACGTCAGTGTCACAAAAATTTCGCAACGACTGCGGACCGCGATGTTCGTGGGGAAGGCACCGGCAAAAATAAATCCTTCAACAAACTGTCTCCGAGTTTTGGTTTGTTCGCGCCGCGAATGATAACGGCGCATCGGTCGCGTTGTCATCTCGGTTTGGAGATCGATCGAATTCTTTAGGGGCGACGATAATGGTTCCATCTACCAAGACAATCCTGCTGACAGCGGCCTCGGTCTCGCTGGCCCTGTCACAGAGCGCCGACGCTGGGGAGCGTTGGGGGGAAACGAGCAAGAACAGTCCGTATGTCGCCGGCGACATGCACAACCACAACACCTGCACCGACGGTTCGGTTGCAGCCGGCTATGCGATCGACCGCTCGGTCGGCAAGGGCACCGCGGCGGCTGGCGGCACCAATTTCGATCTCGACTGGTTCACGCTCGGCAACCACGGCGGTTCGGGCAACCGCGATTGCCGCTTCAGCGATGCGAGCGCCAACATCCCGGGCGACAATACGACGACGTATTGGAGCCAGACGCTCGGCAAGACCATCGACGGCATCACGATCACCAGCCTGAAGGGCACGCCGAACGGCACCGGCACCAGCGCCAAGATGTGGCGCTGGCAGTCGATCAAGGAGATCGAGTATCCGACCATCGTCAATCGCACCGCGACCTACAACAAGGTGCTGGTCGAGGGCCTGGAGTGGATCCTGCCCGGCCACGAGCATGGCGACGTGGCGGTGATCGCCGGCCAGAACCCGCGCGGCTACGGCAATGCCGACAAGATGGCCGAGTTCGAATATCGCTTCGACCGCGGGGACACCGACGCGATCGGTCCGGTCGATGCCAGCAACAACCCGGTCTGGGCCGGCAAGGACAATGTCAACAATTCCGGCACGGCCGGCCACCAGAAGGCCGTTGCCGGCATCGCCTGGCTGCAGGCGAACCACCCGCTGCAATCCTATGTGGTGCCGACCCATACCGAGCGGCAGGGACCGTTCAACCCGAACGGCTCGGCCGGCTACAACATCGAGCACTTCCGTGACTTCAACAATGCCGGCCCGACGGTCGCGTTCGGCATCGAAGCCCCGGGTCACATGGCCGAGGGCGGCGTGAACGGCGGCTCGGGCTCCTATGGCTCAGGCGCAGTCGGGGGCGGCACCTACGGCATGCAGGGCGTCTACACCGCCAAGGTCGGCGGGCTGTGGGATGGTCTGCTCGGCGAAGGCCGCAACTTCTTCCTGTTCCAGAGCTCGGACTGGCACAGCCGCGGCGTCTATGGCGCGCGCGATCCCGGCACGACAGCGGACTTCATCCCCGGCGAGTACACCAGGCTCTACGTGCCGAACGAGCGGCGTTTCTCCCAGCAGTCCATCATCGACGGCATGCGTTCGGGCAACTCTTATTCGGTCAACGCCCACATCATCGACTCCGACATGGAGTTCCGTGCGAAGGGTGAGTGGGACGACGACTGGAAGACGATGGGCGAGACGCTGGTCGTGCGTCCCGGCGAGAAGGTCACGCTCGAGATGGAGATGACCGTTCCGGCCTCCAACAACAGCCCGTACAGCTTCAACAATCCGCTGCTGCTGCCGGTCGGCATCAAGCAGCCGTTGAACAAGCCCTATCTCGACCACGTCGATCTGATTACCGGCGACATCACCGGTCCGATCGCGCCGGGCGCCCCGGGCTATGCGGTGGCCAATGCCAAGGGTGTCGATGGTGCGGCCATCGTCTACAACCCGTCGGCCAAGATCGCGAAGCAGATCCAGGCGACCAAGATGCGGAGCCGCAAGCTGCGCGACGGTTCGACCCGCCTCAGCTTCACGACCACCTTCATCGCCGGCCAGACACCGTTCTACATCCGCGCCCGCGGCACCAACATTCCGCCGGCCACGCCGAACGTGTCCGACAGCGCCGGCAATCCGCTCCTCGATGCCAGCAACGCCACCGTCAGTTGCACGGATCCGGCATGTCCGTCGCACCTCGGCACGGTCGGCGGCGTGAAGAAGGTGACCAACGACGTGCAGGCCTGGTCGAACGTCTGGTTCTATGCGAACCCGATCTTCGTCCGTCCGTACGATGCGCCCAAGCTGCTGGTGGAGAAGAACAAGGAGCTGGCGCGAAAGCTGGCCCACGACCATCACCACTGGCACGACTGGGATCATTGGGGCCATTGGGGCCACTGGGGTCGCTGGGCCTTCAACCGCGACTGATTGATCGGCATTGATCCGGCGGGACGATATCGTCCCGCCGGATCCTGCTCACTCCGAGCGCCGGCTTGCGAACCGGCGCTTCGTCTTTGCAACTTGTTTTGCCCTGGGGTTTGTCGACGTGATGCCTCGCTTGTCCGCCGTGATTCTCGCCGTCCTGGCCCTCACGACCGTCGTCGCATCGGCTCATGACGAGGAGCCGACGCAGGAGGCCTGCGACGCCGCGGTGGCCGAGGCACGTGCGCAGGCGGCGACCTTGCCGGCGGACGACGTCTCGCGCTATTTCGCCGAGCGGGACATTCAGCAGGCGCTGGTCGAGGCCGGCAATGGCGAGTTCGATGATTGTGTCGAGAAGGCCGAGCGGGCCGTGCTGGAAGTGCGCGACCGGCCCCACAGCCTGAAGCCCGGCGAGCGGCTCAACATTCTTCGTGCCGACGAAATGCCGACGCGCTGACGGGCGCGCGCCGCGTCTCCACTCTCGTCATCCGGCTGTCATGCAAGTCGGCAATTTGTCTGTCCTGTTGCGGCGCGTGCAAGGCCTTGAGACATGGACCAGATCGAAGCTCTTTTCCCGATACCGTTGTTGCGTTCGCCCGGGCTCTTGAGCGCCGAGCTCAAGGACGCGGCGGTGGCAGCCATCCGCAATTCGAAGATCGAGAACAATCTGCGGTCCGGACAGCTGTTCCACACCGAGGTCGCCGATCCCCGCGCCAACAATCTGTTTCAGACCATCGCCGAACTCGCCGTGCCCAAGCTAGTCGATTTCGGCGAGCTGCTGTTCGGCGAGAAGCTGCGCTGGACGGTCAAGGAGATGTGGACGAACATGCTGGAGACCGGCGGCAACCAGACCCTGCACGCCCACGCCAACAGCTTCATCTCGGGCATCTTCTATCTGACGCCGTCGCATCCCGGCAGCCGCACCGTATTCGTGCGGCCGCCCGGTGGCAGCGATTTCTCGTTCCGCCATCACACGCGCAGCGCCGCAGTCGGCCCGTTCAATGCCGGCAAATACGTGCTGCCCGAGGCGGAGCCGGGCGATCTCGTGCTGTTCCCGAGCTATCTCTATCACGAGGTGCCGCGCAATCAGGGCGATCAGCGCATCACGATCGCCTTCAACGCGATTCCTGATCATCTGGACTGCTGGGGCTACCGCGTCAGCTTCTCGTCCTGACGCGCTACCGTTCGAACTCGCGCGACAGCAGATCGCGTGCGTCGCGTCGCGACGGCGCGGCGGCGTCGATCGCCCGAAGCAGGCGTTCAGCAGCCGCGCGATCCGATGCAAGCAGCGCTTTTGCCATGCTCATCAGCGGCGCATAGGCCGGCTCGAACTCGGCGCTGGCGCGAACGGAATCGAGGAGACCGGGTGCGGCGGCTGCGATGAGCGCCGGCCCGCGCGGTTCGCCGGTCAGCGCGGCGCCGGCCTGGATGAATCGGTTGCGGGCCCGCCAATAGGCGCCGAGCCGTTCCTCCCACATTCCGCGTTTCGAGTCTTCCAGCAAATCGACCGCGTCGGTCTTTGTCTGGCTGAGGACCGTCAGCAGCAATTGCCATGGGGCCGCGGAGAGAGCGTGGACATTGCTGCGCGCGTCGAACGTGACGAACGGGAAATCGTCGGTGTTGCGCGGTCCCGGACCGGCGAAGCTCGCGAGCGCTTTCGCGCCGGCGACATACTGGCCCAGAAGATCGATCGGCTGATCGAAGCCGAGAGGTTGAATGACCGGGTGAAGCTTCCGGTCGGAGAACCGTGCGGCGACGAACTCGGGGTCGATCGGGCTCGGGGCGCCTGATCCGATCAGAGCCAGCATCGGCGTGCGCACGCTGTAATGGTTCAGCCAGGCGGACCCTTGTGGGAAGACTGCGAGAAAGCTTCTGACGATCGCGCGCAGCGACGGCGTATCGAGCTGATAGAGCGGCAGCCACTGGCAGAACACGCCCTCGGTCGCCAGTCGCCGCTTGACGGCCGCGAAATGTTCGACCGTGTACAGCGCGCCGCTGCCATCGAGCGCCGGGTGGAACAGGTCGGCCACGATCACGTCGTAGCGTCCGTCATCGGCGATGATGAAGCGCCGGGCATCGGCAACGGAGATCGGCGGCCTTTCCTTCTCGGCCGCGGGGTTGTCGAACCAGGGCAGCAGCGCGACGACCTCGGAGGACAGCTCGACTGCGCGCACGTCGAGGCCCGGCATCTGCGCCGCGCCGAGCACGGTCGCGCCGGTGCCGACACCGAGGAAGAGGGCGCTGCGCGGTGCCGGATGCAAGAGCAGCGGCAGCATGGCCTGGCGGAAATCGGATCGCACCGAACTGGTGCCGCCCATGCGGAAGTGGCCGTTCACCTCAAGATAGCGTGCTCCTGAGGCGTCGTCGACGACGCTCGCGGTCGCCATCGGTCCCTCGCGCACGGCCAGAAGCTTGCCGCCCGGCGGGACCTTGATGAGCAGGGGGGCGGGAAGCCACAGCAGCGCGAGTGCAAGCAGAGCGGGCGCCGCCGCCCAGCGCAGCGCAGCGCGTTGGGGCTGCAGCAGCAGAAGATATCCGACGGCAACGAGGACCAATGTTCTCCAAGTGCCGAAAGCGGGAATCAGCAGCTGTGCCGCGGTCAGCGGCGCAACGGCTGCGCCGAGGCTGTTGATGCCGACGGCCCAGCCGACTGATCCCCTGACGTTGCGGACATCCTGCATGAGCTGGCCGAACAAGGCGCCCATCGCCATCGCGGGCAACAGGAACAGCGCCAGCGCGATTCCGAGCTCGCCGGCGACACCGAGGCTCGCCGCGCTGTCAGCGACGTCGCCAAGCAAGGGCGTCACGAGCGCCGTGCCGAGGCAGACGAGCGCGGTGCTGCTGATCAACGCGGTTCTGCCGAGCGCAACCGCGGGCCCGACGCGCTGCCAGATCATGCCGCCCATCGCGGTGCCCAGCAGGTAGGCCGCCAGCAGACAGGCGAAGCTATAGACCGTGTCCTGCATCATCTGCGCGGCCAGGCGCACGACCAGCACTTCGAACGCGATGCCGAGCAGGCCGGTGACGAACAGCGTTCCTGTCAGGCGGAGGTCGGCGACAGCAGGCTCGCGATCATCGCCCGCCCGAGGGTCGACCTGCACGGCTCGGCCGAGGCGAAGCGACGCCAGCGCGCAGGCCGCATTGACGGCTGCCAGGCAAAGCAGCGTCGTCGACAATCCAAGCGCGGGGATCAGCACGAAGGTGGACAGCAGCGTGCCAGCGACGGCGCCGGCCGTGTTCGCGCCGTAGACGCCGGCGCTGACGGGCCGCGTGCCACGCGCCGCGGACATCATCCGTTCCAGCGCGGTCAGCGTCCCGCCCATCGCAACCGTCGCCGGCAACAGCACCAGCGTCGGCAGCAGGAAGCTCGCGCTCCATAACAAGACGGGGGAGGGCGCCGTGCCGAGCAGCGGCGCGAGGGCGCGCGCGCACGCGGGAAGCAGCCAGATCGCACACAGCCCCCACAGTCCGATGACCGCTTCGAGGACGGCATAGACCCGGTGCGGATTGGCGGCGCGGCGGATCCGGCCATCGAGGACGAAGGCGCCCACCGCCAGTCCGGCGAATAATCCTGCGATGGCGCCGAGCACGGCCATCATCTCCGTCCCCAGGGCGAGGGCGAGCTGGCGCGTCCAGACGATCTCATAGCCCAGCCCGGCGAGCCCGGATGCAGCAATCAGCAGCTTCAGCGCCCTCAGCCGAGCCGTGCTCCGGCAGGCGACGGGACCGACGCCGAGAGACCCGACGCCTTGCTTCTCCGCGATCAGATCATTGTCGCACGGGCCTGCATGGCCTGCTTCGGTCAAGATTCGGTACCCGCAATTCCTGCGATCGGTCTTCGGATGCAGCGCGCCGTGCGGGCGCAGCTCCGAGCACTGGATCAAGCTCGGCTGCCCCGGCCGCCAAGGTCGGGATCGTTTCCTTGTGTTCGCGTTACGTGACGGTGGTTTGACAGAAGCTGCGGGAGCAGCCGTTCGGCGCAGACGGTTGTATCGCATGAGGCCCGTCAGGGAACGATGACCAGACCCATCATCGGCGCCACGGAGAAGCACCAAAGCGTTGATTTCATTATTTTATTTGAGACGTCAGTCATTTAGAAGCGTACCAAAGCCGCCCGTCGGAACCCGGCGCCGCCATTCGTCTTGAGTCCGGACCGTTTCAACCGGAGTTCCGCGTACATGGCCCCCCGCGCCAATTGGAAAGGCTTCCTGCGCCTGTCGCTCGTTACGTGCCCGGTGGCCCTCTACCCGGCCACCTCCGAGTCCGAGAAGATCAGCTTCAATCAGCTGAACCCGACAACTGGCCACCGGATCAAGTACGTCAAGGTCGACGCCGATACGGGCGAAGAGGTCCCCCACGAAGACATCGTCAAGGGCTATGAGCTCGAGAAGGGCCAGTACATCGAGGTCTCGAAGGAGGAGCTCGAGGAGATCGCCCTGGAGTCCACGCGTACGATCGAGATCGACGAGTTCGTGGACAAGGCTCAGCGTCGCCCGCGATCACGGCGTTGCCGGCCGCACTTTCCAGGGCCGATCGGTTTCGGGGCGTCTCAGCGCCTGTCACGCGGAGTGGGTGTGCGGCGGAGAAGAACTATATCGACGCTCCGTTTCCGTACTCTGCTGATTTGCCGTTCCCAACAGAGGGGCAGGACCGATCGCCAAAGAAGCCTACGAGCCGGGATCGTCGATCAGGGGCTTTGGCCGGGCAAACAGCTCCAACCGCTCCTTGTGGTCGATGACGATCTCTCGTCCGCGGACGCGAATCCCATGGCTCGTAAGTTGGGCAAGACTGCGTGACAGGTTTTCGCGCGTCGTGCCGATGTGGGAGGCCAGCGTGCCGCGGTCGAATGGGATGACGATATTCGCATGCCCCGGTTCGCGCTGGGCTTCGGCGAGGATCCAGTTGGCGAGGCGCTCGATGCTCGACCGGGCCAGGGTGCCCTTCAGTTTCTTGACAGAAGCGCGATAGGCATACGCCAGCTCCTGAGCAACAATCCGTGCGAATGCGATGTCTTCGTCGAAGAGTGTCCTTACATCGCGGGCGGGGATCAGCAGCACCCGCGACTCCGTCAGCGTGCGGGCTGAATTGAGATACGCCTGATCGACCACGACTGCAGCAAGTATGAAGGTCGACACGGGACGAAGCAGTGAGATGCCCCACTCGGCCTCGTCCTGCTCGGTGTAGATTTCCACCAACCCGCCAATCAGCACATGCAGGAAGTCGGCCTGATCTCCCTCGCGAGCCAACCGCACCCCGGCCGGAAATTGCTGCAGCAGAGCCGCGCCGAGCAACCGCTTCAGGTTCTCCTCGCTGAGGTCCGCAAACAGCGGCAGCGTCTTCAACTGGGCGAGTTCGTCGGGGCGCAAGCGAAGCTCCAAGAGTCACTCACCCGCTATCGCGCCGAACCGTGACAAAAGTCAATTGCATACGTGCAGTCTGACAATCCGATCTGAGACATTTGGCAGATTGTGGCCGACCGGACCGTCCGGTTGATGCATCGCAAAACCTTTCCCTGGTGCCCCGAATAACTGCTGTGGCGTCGAAGCCATACGTCGAGGCCACCATGGACGCCGTAGATTTCAGCCCTGAGCACCGAACGCGAGCACTCTGGCTCTCAACAATCTCGTTCACGATCTGCTTTGCGGTGTGGACGATCTTCTCGATCATCGGCATCCGGATCAAGCAAGAGCTGGATCTGAACGAAACCGAGTTCGGTCTCCTGATCGGCACCCCGATCCTGAGCGGCTCGCTGATCCGGCTGATACTGGGCATCTGGACCGATCAGTATGGCGGGCGCCGCGTCTACACCGTCGTGATGCTCGCCGCGGCGGTCGCGACCTATCTCCTGACCTGGGCGCATACCTATCCGCAATTTCTCGTCGCCGCGCTCTTCGTCGGAATCGCCGGTGGTTCGTTCGCGGTCGGCGTCGCCTATGTGTCGCGGTTCTATCCGACGGCCAAGCAGGGCACTGCGCTTGGAATCTTCGGCGCCGGCAATGTGGGCGCCGCCGTCACCAAGTTCGTCGCGCCGTTCGTGCTGGTCGCCTATGGCTGGCAGACCGTGGCCCAGATATGGGCGCTCGCGATCGGCGTCATGGCGATCGTCTTCTGGCTGTTCTCCGAGGAGGACCCGGTGGTCCGCTCGCGAAGGCAGCGCAAGCAGAAGGCCGGCAGCGCTTGGCTCGAGCTCGCGCCGCTTAAGAACATCCAGGTCTGGCGCTTTGCGCTGTATTACTTCTTCGTTTTCGGCGCCTTCGTCGCGCTGTCGCTGTGGCTGCCGCAATACCTGATCAAGGTCTACGGTGTCGGAATCCAGTCGGCCGGCATGATGGCCGCCATGTTCTCGTTTCCGGCCAGCGTGTTTCGCGCCTACGGCGGACACTTGTCCGATCGCTTCGGTGCCCGTCGCGTGATGTACTGGACATTTCTGGTCGGTGTCGCCGCGACCTTCCTGTTGTCCTACCCGCCGACGGACTACGTCGTGACGACCGTCAACGGAAAGGTCGGCTTTCATCTGGAGATGGGGCTCGTCCCGTTCGTCGTCATCGTCTTCGTGCTCGGCTTCTTCATGGCGCTCGGCAAGGCCGCCGTCTACAAGCACATCCCCGTCTACTATCCGAACAATGTCGGAGCCGTCGGCGGCCTGGTCGGCATGATCGGCGGGCTCGGCGGATTCGTGCTCCCGATCGCGTTCGGCGCGCTGGTCGATCTCACCGGTCTGCGAACCAGCTGCTTCATGCTGCTCTTCCTGCTCGTCGGGGGCGCGCTGGTCTGGATGCATCTCTCGATCCGGCAGATGGAGCGCGGCGTTGCCGGCGAGGCGCTGAAGAGGCTGCCGGAGCTGCCGGAAATGGAGGAGATCCACCGGCCCGAGCACATCGGAGCCCTGTCCGGCGCGGTTCTCACCGACTGGCGGCCTGAGGACGACACGTTCTGGAGGGAGCAGGGCCGAGCCATCGCGCGACGCAATCTCTGGATCTCCATTCCGGCGCTGCTGTTATCCTTCGCGGTCTGGCAGGTCTGGTCTGTCGTGGTTGCGAAGCTGCCTTCGGTCGGCTTCAAGTTCACGACCGATGAGCTGTTCTGGCTGGCTTCGCTGCCTGGGATCTCCGGTGCAGTTCTGCGCATCTTCTACTCCTTCATGGTGCCGATCTTCGGCGGCCGGCTGTGGACCACGCTGGCCACGTGGTCGCTGCTGATACCCGCGATCGGAATCGGCTATGCGGTGCAGAATCCCGCAACGCCCTATCCGGTGTTCCTGATATTGGCTCTGCTGTGCGGCTTTGGCGGCGGCAATTTCGCCTCGTCGATGGCCAACATCTCCTTCTTCTTCCCCCGCGCCGAGAAGGGCAACGCGCTCGCGCTCAATGCCGGCCTCGGCAATCTCGGCGTCAGCGTGGTCCAGTTCGTGGTGCCGATCGTCATCACGGTCGGCGTGTTCGGCTGGTTCGGCGGAGATCCGGCGATGGCGACGAGCGGGTCGCAGCCGATGCCGATCTGGCTTCAGAACGCCGGCTTCGTCTGGGTGCCGTTCATCGTCGCCAGTGCTTTCGCCGCCTGGTTCGGGATGAACGACATCGCCTCCGCGAAAGCGTCCTTCGCTGATCAGGCCGTCATCTTCCAGCGGCGGCACAACTGGATCATGTGCTGGCTCTACACCGGCACGTTCGGCTCGTTCATCGGCTATTCCGCGGGCTTCCCGCTGCTGGCGAAGACCCAGTTCCCGGCCGTCGACGCGTTGCAGTTCGCATTCCTCGGGCCGCTGGTGGGTGCCTTGTCGCGGTCCGCGACGGGCTGGATGGCCGACAAATGGGGCGGCGGGCGCGTGACCGTCGGGGTGTTCCTGCTGATGATGGCCGGCGTGCTCGGGGTGCTCTACTTCCTCGGCATCAAGGATCAGCCCGGTGCATTCTGGGGCTTCTTCGCGATGTTCCTGCTGCTGTTCTTCGCGACCGGCGTCGGCAATGCATCGACCTTCCAGATGATCCCCAACATCATGCGCCAGGAAATGACCCGGCTCATGCCGACCGCGGACGCGGAGACTCGGCTGCGCCAGGCCGAGAAGGAATCCGCCGCCATCACCGGCTTCACCTCCGCGATTGCCGCCTTCGGCGCATTCTTCATTCCCAAATCCTACGGCACCTCGATCGACCTCACCGGCGGCGTGCAGGCCGCCCTATGGGGCTTCTTCGGCTTCTACGTCACCTGCGTGCTGATCACCTGGGCCGTCTACACCCGCAAGGGCGGCGTCCTGCACGACGTCGAACGGCGCCGGGCGATCGCGGCCGCTGCCCAACCCGCTGAATGAGGACGTAAACGATGAGCCATTTTCTCGATAGGCTGACCTTCTTCACCCGAGCCAAGGAGGAGTTCGCAGGCGGACACGGCGTGACGACGACCGAGGACCGTTCCTGGGAGGAGGGCTATCGCAAGCGCTGGCAGCACGACAAGATCGTGCGCTCGACGCATGGCGTGAACTGCACCGGCTCCTGCTCGTGGAAGGTCTACGTCAAGGGCGGCATCGTCACCTGGGAGACCCAGCAGACCGACTACCCCCGGACGCGCCCTGATCTTCCCAATCATGAGCCGCGCGGCTGCGCCCGCGGCGCGAGCTATAGCTGGTACCTCTATTCCGGAAACCGGGTGAAATATCCGCTGGTGCGCTCGCGGCTGCTCAGGCTGTGGCGCGAGGCGCGAGCGCGGATGACGCCGGTCGCAGCCTGGAAGTCGATCGTCGAGAATCCGGGCAAGCGCTCGGACTATGTGCAGACGCGCGGACTGGGCGGCTTCGTGCGGGCGAGTTGGGCCGAGGTCAATGAGCTGATCGCGGCAGCCAATGCCTATACGGTCAGAGCCCATGGTCCGGACCGCGTGTTCGGATTTTCGCCGATCCCGGCGATGTCCATGGTGAGCTACGCGGCCGGCGCGCGCTATCTGTCGCTGCTCGGCGGCGTCTGCATGTCGTTCTACGATTGGTATTGCGACCTGCCGCCGGCCTCGCCACAGACCTGGGGCGAGCAGACCGACGTACCTGAAAGCGCGGACTGGTACAATTCAGGCTTCCTGATGCTGTGGGGCTCCAACGTGCCACAGACGCGTACGCCGGATGCGCATTTCTATACTGAGGTTCGTTACAAGGGGGCCAAAAGCGTCGTTGTCTGTCCGGATTATTCCGAGGCCGCGAAATTCGCCGATCTCTGGCTGTCGCCGAAGCAGGGCACCGACGCGGCGCTCGCGATGGCGATGGGTCACGTGATCCTGAAGGAGTTTCACATCGACCGGCAGACGCCGTACTTCAACGACTATGTGCGCCAGTATACGGATATGCCATTTCTGGTGCGGCTGGTGAAATCCGAGGGACGGCTCGTTCCTGAGCGGTTCGTGCGCGCCTCGGATTTCGCCACATCGCTCGACGAGGCCAACAATCCCGAATGGAAGACCGTCGCCTATGATGAGATCAGCGGGGCCATTGTCGTGCCCAAGGGATCGGTCGGCTTCCGCTGGGGCGAAAAAGGCAAGTGGAGCCTGGAAGAGAAGAGCTCGGCGAACAACGACACTCGGCTGCGGCTGTCTCTGGCCGGCATCGAGGACGACATCGCGCCGGTGGGATTCCCCTATTTCGGCAACCGTCAGCACGATCACTTCAGCGGCACCAATCATCCGGATGTGCTGACCCGCAACGTGCCGGTGAAGCGACTTCGTCTTGCCGATGGCGAGGCGGTCGTGGCCACTGTGTTCGATTTGTTCGCCGCCAATTATGGCGTCGATCGCGGCTTCGGCGGCGACCACCTCGGCAGGAGCTACGACGATCTGGAACCGTACACTCCGGCATGGGCCGAGGCGATCTGCGGCGTGCCGCGCGGCCAGATCATCGCGGTTGCCCGCGAGTTTGCCTCGAACGCGTCCAAGACCCGGGGGCGCTCGATGGTCATCGTCGGGGCCGGTCTGAACCACTGGTACCACATGGACATGAACTATCGCGGCATCATCAATATGCTGGTGATGTGCGGCTGTGTCGGCCAGTCCGGCGGTGGCTGGTCGCATTATGTGGGTCAGGAAAAGCTGCGGCCGCAGTCGGGCTGGACGCCGCTCGCCTTTGCGCTCGATTGGGGGCGCCCGCCGAGGCAGATGAATTCGACTTCGGCGTTTTACGCTCACACCGACCAATGGCGCTACGAGACGGTCAATGTCAGCGAGATTCTCTCACCGACCGCACCGGCCGGTTCTTGGGACGGAGCGCTGATCGACTACAATGTCCGCGCGGAGCGCATGGGATGGCTGCCGTCCGCGCCGCAACTGCAGGCCAATCCGATCGAGGTATCGAAGCGCTCCGCCGCCGCCGGCCTGGAGCCGAAGGACTACGTCGCGAAGGCCTTGAAGTCGGGCGAGCTGAAGCTCTCCTGCGAGGATCCCGATCATCCGAAGAACTGGCCCCGCAACCTGTTCGTCTGGCGCTCCAACCTGCTCGGCGCCTCAGGCAAGGGCCACGAATATTTCCTCAAGCATCTGCTCGGCACCAAGCATGGCGTGATCGGCAAGGATCTTGGCGACCAGGGCCACAATAGACCGGTCGAGGTCACTTGGCACGAAGAGGCCCCGGAAGGAAAGCTCGATCTGCTGGTCACGCTCGACTTCCGGATGTCGACCACATGCATGTATTCGGACGTCGTGCTGCCGACGGCCACTTGGTACGAGAAGAACGACCTCAATACGTCCGACATGCATCCCTTCATCCATCCGCTCTCGGCGGCGATCGATCCGGTGTGGGAATCGCGCAGCGATTGGGACATCTACAAGGGGATCGCCGAGGCCTTCTCCAGGGTCGCGCCCGAAGTGCTCGGGGTCGAGAAGGACGTCGTGCTGACCCCGATCATGCATGACAGTCCGGGCGAAATCGCACAGGCGTTCGACGTCAAGGACTGGAAGCAGGGCGAGATCGATCCGATCCCCGGCAAGACCATGCCAGCGGTCACCGTGGTCGAACGTGACTATCCGAATCTCTACAAGCGCTTCACCTCGCTTGGACCGTTGATGAACAAGCTCGGCAATGGCGGCAAGGGGATGGCCTGGAACACCGACCATGAGGTCGAGCTCCTGAAGCGTCTCAACGGCGTCGTCGCTGACGACGGGCCGACCCAGGGGCTGGCTCGCATCGACAGTGCGGTCGACGCTTGCGAGGTGATCCTCAGCCTGGCGCCGGAAACCAATGGCGAGGTCGCAGTCAAGGCGTGGTCGTCCCTGGAGCAATTCACCGGCCGCGACCATGCTCATCTCGCCATTCCGAAGGAGGATGAGAAGATCCGGTTCCGCGACGTCGTCGCGCAGCCGCGCAAGATCATCTCGTCGCCGATCTGGTCGGGGCTCGAGTCGGAGAAGGTCTGCTACAACGCCGGCTACACCAATGTCCACGAGCTGATCCCGTGGCGGACGCTGACCGGCAGGCAGCAGCTCTATCAGGATCACCTATGGATGAGGGCCTTCGGCGAGGGCTTCTGCGTCTATCGGCCGCCGATCGATACCAAGACCGTCAAGCCGGTGATCGATCGCAAGCCGAATGGCAATGCGTCCGTCATCCTGAACTTCATTACGCCCCATCAGAAGTGGGGCATCCACTCCACCTATACCGACAATCTACTGATGCTGACCCTGTCGCGCGGCGGTCCCATCGTGTGGATCAGCGAGATCGACGCAAAGGGTGCCGGTATCGCCGACAATGACTGGATCGAGGCCTACAACACCAATGGCGCGCTGGTTGCGCGCGCCGTGGTCTCGCAGCGGGTCAAGCAGGGCATGTGCATGATGTATCATGCTCAGGAGAAGATCGTGAACGTGCCGGGCTCCGAGCAGACGGGGCAGCGCGGCGGCATCCACAATTCGGTCACGCGTGTCGTTCCGAAGCCGACGCACATGATCGGGGGCTACGCTCAGCAGGCCTATGGCTTCAACTACTACGGCACGGTCGGCGCCAACCGCGACGAGTTCGTCATCGTCCGGAAGATGTCGAAGATTGATTGGCTGGACCAGCCGACTGCTGACCGGTCGGCCACGACTCCCTCGGAGGCTGCAGAATGAAGATCCGTGCTCAGATCGCAATGGTGCTCAATCTCGACAAGTGCATCGGCTGCCACACCTGCAGCGTGACCTGCAAGAACGTCTGGACCAGCCGCGAGGGGATGGAATACGCGTGGTTCAACAACGTCGAGACCAAGCCAGGCGTTGGCTATCCCAAGGATTGGGAGAACCAGTCCCGCTGGAAGGGAGGCTGGTCGCGCAATCGCGACGGGTCGATCCAGCCGCGGATCGGCGGCAAGTGGCGGGTTCTGGCGAATATCTTCGCCAATCCCGACCTCCCCGAGATCGATGACTACTACGAGCCGTTCACCTTCGACTATCAGCACCTGCAAAGTGCGCCCGAGGCATCTGCGATGCCGACGGCACGGCCGCGCTCGCTGGTGTCTGGAGAGCGGATGGAAAAGATCGAGTGGGGACCCAACTGGGAAGAGATCCTGGGCGGCGAATTCGCCAAGCGCTCTCAGGACGTCAATTTCGACGGCGTGCAGAAGGAGATCTACGGCCAGTTCGAGAACACCTTCATGATGTATCTGCCGCGGCTGTGCGAGCATTGCCTCAATCCGGCATGCGTCGCATCCTGCCCGTCCGGCGCGATCTACAAGCGCGAGGAGGACGGCATCATCCTCATCGATCAGGACAAGTGCCGCGGCTGGAGAATGTGCGTTTCCGGCTGTCCATACAAGAAGATCTATTATAACTGGTCCTCGGGAAAATCGGAGAAGTGCATCTTCTGCTATCCTCGGATCGAGGCGGGGCAGCCGACCGTGTGCTCCGAGACCTGTGTCGGGCGCATTCGCTATCTCGGTGTCGTGCTGTATGACGCGGACCGCATCGCAGAGGCCGCGGCCAAGCCCGACGAGGGCGATCTCTACCAGGCCCAGCTCGACATCTTTCTCGATCCGAACGATCCGAACGTGCTTGCGGAAGCCGAGCGCCAGGGCATCCCTCATGCATGGCTGGAGGCGGCGATACGGTCGCCGATCTGGAAGATGGCGATGGAATGGAAGGTCGCCTTCCCCTTGCACCCGGAATATCGGACCCTGCCGATGGTCTGGTATGTGCCGCCGCTGTCGCCGATCACGTCGGCGGCCTCGTCTGGCAAAATCGGGCACGATGGCGAGATGCCCGACGTCAAATCCTTGCGCATTCCGATGCGGTACCTCGCCAATCTGCTGACTGCGGGCGACGAGAAGCCGGTGACGCTGGCGCTCGAGCGAATGCTGGCCATGCGTGCCTATATGCGGGCCAAGACCATCGATGGCGTGGTCGACGAGGCGATCGCGAGGCGCGTCGGCCTGAGCGGCCCGCAGATCGACGACATGTACCACATCATGGCGATCGCCAACTACGAGGACCGCTTCGTGATCCCGACCGCGCACCGCGAGCTCGGTGCCGACGCGTTTGATATCCGCGGCTCCTGCGGCTTCTCGTTCGGCAACGGCTGCTCCGGGGGCGAAAGCGAAGTCAACCTGTTCGGATCGCCGCGTAAGGCCAAGAACCCGATGGAGGTCGCCTGATGAAGACGTTCAAGGTGCTGTCGGCATTGCTGAACTATCCGAGCGGGGAATTGATCACGGCCATCCCGGAGCTCGCGCGGGTGCTCGACCAGGAAGGCCTCGTCCAGCCCGGCATTCGCCGGGAGCTCGATGTGCTGCTGCAGGAGATCGCCACGGGCGACGTCTACGACCTGCAGGAGCGCTACGGCCTGCTGTTCGATCGCAGCAAGACCCTGGCGCTGCATCTGTTCGAGCACGTCCATGGCGAAGGCCGCGACCGCGGCCAGGCCATGGTTGACCTGCGGGCCATGTATGACCGTGCGAACCTCGTCATCGCCGGCAACGAGCTGCCGGATTATCTGCCGCTGTTCCTCGAATTCCTCGCCACCCGGGAGCTTGCGGACGCGCGCGAGTTGCTCGGCCATACCAGTCACATCATCGCCGCGCTCGCGGAACGATTGGGGCGTCGGCAGTCGAGCTATAGGGCGGTGTTCGATGCGCTGCTCCAGATCGCCGCGGAGCAGCCCCGCGTGGAGATCGTCGATGAGCTGCTGAAGGCGGCGGACGTGGATCCGATGGACCTGCACGCGCTCGACGCGGCCTGGGAGGATGAAGAGGTCAGGTTTGGCCCGGGAGGGGGCGACCAGGCAGCCTGTGGGCACGACAATCTGATCGCAAAACTGCGCCACGCCAAACGTGCGGTCAACGCGCCGCCGTCACAGTTGCAATGAGGGGATTGGCCATGCAAACGCTCAATGCCATCGTCTTCGGCTGGTATCCCTATCTCTGTCTGACAGTCTTTCTGGTCGGCAGTCTGATTCGATTCGACCGCGAGCAATACACGTGGCGCTCAGGCTCGAGTCAGCTGCTTCGGCGGCGCCAATTGATCTGGGGCTCGAACCTTTTCCATGTTGGGATCCTCTTCATTTTTGCGGGTCATTTCGTCGGGCTGCTGACGCCGATCTGGGTGTTTGACATGCTCGGCGTGTCCCACGGCTTCAAGCAGATGCTCGCGATCGTCGCCGGTGGCGGCGCCGGACTGATGTGCCTGGTCGGTATTTCGCTCCTCGCGCATCGCAGGCTTTTCGATCCCAGGATTCGCGCGACGTCGTCTTTTGCTGACACGGGTATCCTTCTGGTGCTGTTCGTCCAGCTGCTGCTTGGCTTGGCGACCATCCCTGTGTCGCTCGGTCATCTCGATGGTCATGAGATGGTCAAGTTCATGGCCTGGGCGCAGGGCATTCTCACGTTGCAGCCCGGAATCGCCGCCAACATTGTCGACGTCCATCCGATCTTCAAGGCGCATCTGGTCCTGGGAATGACCATCTTCCTGCTCTTCCCCTTCACCCGCCTGGTCCACATCTGGAGTGCGCCGGTGTGGTATCTCGGCCGCCGCGGCTATCAGGTGGTGCGCAGCCGCGACGGGCGCCGTCATCTTGTGCAACCAATTCAGCCCGCGGAGTAGCCGATGGACTGTTCATTGGGCGCGGCGCTTCCAAAGCCGAAGCCGGTCAGTGTGAACGGGGTCGTGATCGAACGCGACGTCATTGCCCGGGAAGTTCAGAACCATCCGTCGGACAAGCCGATCCTCGCCTGGCAAGCGGCGGCGCGCGCGCTTGCGGTGCGCGAATTGCTGAGACAGGAGGTCATGCGGCTCGGCATAACGGCCGCTCCCCTGCGCGATGCCGAAGGTCGCAGCGAAACCGAGGAAGAAGCGGCGATGCGGGCGCTGATCGCACGCGAGGTTCTGATACACGAGCCGGACGAATCGACGTGCCGTCGCTTCTACGATCAGAACAGGCAGCGGTTTCTGGTCGGTGAACTCTACGAAGCGTCTCACATCCTGCTGATCGCGCCGAGCAGCGATTCGATGGCTCGATCGGCTGCGCGAGACGAGGGGCGGACGATCGTGGAGGCCGTGCGGAGAAGCCCGGAGCTGTTCGAGACCATCGCGCGCGAACGCTCCGGTTGCAGGGTCTCGGCGGAGAATGGTGGCAGGCTCGGGCAGCTGTCGCGTGGGCAGACGACCGCAGAGTTCGACGCCGCGCTGGCCCGGATGTCGGCTGGAGAGGTCGGTCTGATTGAGACACGCTTTGGTATCCATGTCGTGCGCCTCGACCGACGGGCCCTTGGACAAGTCCTGCCGTTCGACATGGCAAGGGCGCGCATTTCGCAATATCTCACCGAGCGTGTGCGGCATCAGGCGCTCGCGCAATATGTAGCCAATCTGGCAGGCCGCGCGGAGATCGTTGGCGTGACGTTGCCGGCGCCGCAATCGGTACTGCCGCAGTAGAGGGGGCGATCATGCTGCTCGGGGATCTCATTCACGATCTCAGTGACGACGCGAAGTCGAGTGCGGTGTTGCAGGGGTGTGGCGACCTCACGCTCCTGGTGCGCATCAGCTCTGTCGCGGATCGCCTCGGCGAGGAAGTCGGTGAGTATGCGTCGGCTGCTGTCCGGCGCTTTGCAAATCTCGCAGAGAACGAGGATTGGCTCGGGTTGATGAGCTCTATCGACGGCGCCGCCGACCCCGCGATCGTCTGTCTGACGTCCATGATCAAGTGGTCGCTGCAGAGGGATGAAATCGATCACTCCTAGAACGGATCCACCGCAGGCCATCTGTGCTGGAGGGGCGGGTTAAAAATTGTCGAGGCATCAAATTGATGTTGGGATTCGCATGCACGATGAGACGGTAGAGAAAGTCGGCGTTGCGGCCGCGCCGCTGGTGGCGCTCGTATACGACGACGGGAAGTATCCCTACGAGACGTTCGATCACCTCGTGGATCACTCGCGTCGAGCGCGATTGAAGGTCGCCGGCGCACTGCAGCGAAGGCTGTTCCTCGACGAAAATCGCAGGTGCGACGTCCTGCTCGAGGAGATCGACACGGCAAATCAAACGCCGATCTTCGAGGATCGTGGATCGGGAGCGAGAGGTTGCCGGCTGGATGAATCGGCGCTGGCAGAGGTGACAGTTCGAGTCCTCGCCAGCCTGGATGCGCGTCCAAACATCCTGGTGTTGAACAAATTTGGTAAGGCAGAGTGCGGGGGAGGCGGAACGCTTGATCTGATTGCCCGCGCGTTGGACCTTGCGATACCGACGCTTGTCGGCGTGCCGCGCAGCAATATCGATGCCTGGAGAGGTTTCGCCGGAGATATGGGGGTTGAGCTCGAAGCCCGCGGAGACGTGGAGCGGTGGCTGGAAAGTGTTCGGCAGGATCGAACTATAGACTCAACCAGCCAGCTGCGCTGATTGCGATTGCGAGCAATCGAGGGGGCGGGGGACACAGAACTGCCAAGCCAGACCCCCGAAGATGTCTGCCGGCTGACATGGATGTTCCTCGACGCGACAGGGAGTCCGCCGGTCGAGCTGGAGTGGTCATCACGACGCTGATGACGCAGAATGTTGCGCTCCGACAAAGAATGGCCGGTCGGGCCAGTTTAGCATCTTTCCGATCGCCGGGGATTGTATGGCGCAAGCTCAACGTTCGCGTCCCCTTGGCTGCGTTCCTCCGGGCGACGGCAACTGCCGAATGGCGCATCGTCGTCGCGAGTGCTGCGTCCGCGATCAAGAACTGGAGCCGCTCATGATTGGGGCGAAAATCTCGCGCTGGACGATGAGCTATTTCGCGGCAGCGCTGGGGTGGCTGCTCGTTGCCTTGGCAATGCTGGTCGGCGGACTCGGTTACCCCGCCGCAGAGCTCGGCGCTCCCGATACGCTTGTCGTTGTGCATGCGGTCTGTATCGGTTGGCTCAGTCTCTCGGTATGCGGCGCCTTGTTCCAGTTCGTTCCCGTTCTCGTCGCAAGGCCGCTCCCCTTCGACAAATGGGCCTTGCCGGCCTTGTTCCTCATCAACGTCGGTCTGGTCTGCTTGATATTGGGCTTCCTCTCACTGGCCGGACGAATTGCTCCAGCCGTTTGGCTTCTGCCGGCCGGCAGCGTGGTGCTCGGCGCGGGTCTGGCGATGGTCGCGCTCGATCTGGGCCTGACTCTCTTCAGCCAGCCGAAGGGATCTGCTCTATTTGTCATCGCCGGACTTGGCGCGTTATGCGCAACTGTCGCGCTCGGCGCCGCGTTCGCGTTTGCTCTCGCCGGATCGGCGGGCGCCTTCGGCGACGCGCTCCTGGCCGCGGCGATTCCGATCCATGCGATTGCCGGGCTGGGAGGCTGGCTGACCCTGACCGCCATGGGGGTGAGCTATCGCCTGCTGGCCATGTTCATGCTCTCGGCGGACCTCGGCGACCGACAGAGCACATCCGCGCTGAAATTTGGTGCGCTCGCCCTATCGGTGGCAGTCGTCGGCGGATTGTTCGCAATCGGCCTCGAGGCCGAGCTCGGAGCCGTGCTCATCCTCGCTGCCGTTCTTGGGGTGATCTCGCTTGCGCTCTATGGACGGGACATCGCGACGATCTATCGCTCCCGCAAACGGCGCCAGCTCGAGCTGAACATGCGGATGGCAACCGTGTCTTTCGCCAATCTGGCGGCGACGGTGACGCTCGGCACCGTCATCATCGTCACCGGAAAGGTCGGCGTTCATGTCGGCGCGTTCGCGTTCTTGGCCGTGTTCGGCTGGCTGTCTGGTCTCATATTCGCGAAGCTCTACAAGATTGTCGCCTTTCTGACCTGGCTCGAAACCTACGGTCCCGTGATGGGGCGCGCCCCGACGCCACGGGTTCAGGACCTGGCGGTGGAACGTCGGTCCGAGAAGTGGTTCATCATCTATTTTCTAGGCGTCTGGGCGGCGACCATCATGTTGATGATGGGCGAGGGCCAGGCGTTTCGCGGCGCCGCGGCGGTCATGGCCGTGGGCAGTATTGGAATCATACACGAGCTTGTGCGAGTCCGACGTCTTTCCGATGTTGCGGGCTCCCGGAGGCTTCCGGCCGGAGCCATCGCGCCAAGCCTGTTGTTCGCCAGAAACTAGGAGGAGAGCCATGACCGCGTACATTGACGTCGACGTCCGACCGATTCTCAGGGCCGGGGGCGAACCGTTCTCCATCATCATGGACGCGGTCGACCGGCTGGCGCCAGGCCAGTGTGTGCGGCTGATCGCGAGCTTCAGGCCGGTTCCGCTGCTCTCCGTCATGGCAGGAAAGGGCTTCGCCCACACCGATCGACCGCTCGACGATGGCGACTGGGAAGTGCTGTTTTCGCCGTTGGCTGCCGAGGACGCCGGTCAGGAAGACGCTGGTGCCAGCCTCGCATTCGAGCGATGGCCAGATCCCGTAGTCACGCTCGACAACCGAGAGCTCGACCCACCCGAGCCGATGGTGCGCATCCTCGCGGCCGCGGAGGAGTTGGGCCCTGGAGAGACCTTGTCGGCACTTCTGGGCCGCGAGCCGGTCTTCCTGTTCCCTGAACTTGAGAAGCGTGGCTTTCGCTGGCTCGGCGGGTTTACGCCGGATGGATCGACCTACGAACTGTCGGTGAGGGCTCCGCTATGAGCCGCGACGTCATCGACCGCATCCGCGACGCAATGCGCGTGGTCATCGATCCGGAGCTGGGGGAAAACGTGGTCGATCTCGGCTTCATCTATGAGATCACGGCGACGGATGGCGTCGTGCATGTCACGATGACGGCCACAACGCCCGGGTGCCCCGCAACAGGTTTTCTCAAGGAAGGGGTCGCAAGCAGCATTGCGGAGATTGCGGGCGTCGAAGCCGTGGACGTGACGTTGACATTCGATCCGCCTTGGACCCCATCCAGAATTGATCCGGCCGTTCGTGCTGCGCTGGGTTTCAACAACGTCAACTGACCGAACGAAAGCTGGCAGCGGCTCGGCCGGAGAGGCGGCGTCGTTACGCCCGCTCGTCGAAGAACACGTCAACCGCCGTGGACGCCTTCGGCCCATCGCCCGAGTGCGTCTGTCGTGTTCTGTCTTCAAATCCTATCGTCTGTCTTGCTTCCCTATCTCAACAAGGTTGCCTGCTTCGGTCGTCCGGTCTGGAAGCCACTCCCGCGCGTTGGCGTGGAGCCCGGGGACGCCGAGCAGGTTGATCGCGCGACAGGCGATCTGCTCGATGACGTCATCGAGCGACTGGGGCTTCAGGTAGAACGCCGGCATTGGCGGCGCGATGATCGCGCCGATCTCGGTGGCCTGCGTCATCGCTCGGAGATGACCGAGATGCAGCGGGCTCTCCCGCACCAGGAGTATCAGCCGGCGGCGCTCCTTGAGTTGAACGTCGGCGGCGCGGACCAGCAGGTTGTCGAGCTGGCCCCAGGCGATCGCCGAGAGGGTGCGGATCGAGCAGGGCGCCACGATCATGCCGGCTGCAGAAAACGAGCCGCTGGCGATGCTCGCGCCGATGTCGGCGACATCATGAGCATGCGCCGCCAGATCGCGCAGCCGCGCCAGGCCGCCCTGGCCGACCTCCTCGTGCAAGGTGCGCACGGCAGCGTCCGACACCACGAGATGGACCGCGCATTGCGGCTGCTCCGCGAGCCGTTCGACGATGCGCGCACCGATCGCGGCGCCCGAGGCGCCGCTGATGCCGACGATGACGTGATGCCGCCCGTTCATGCCGAGGCCGTCCGGCCGGCTATGGCGTCGCCGAGGCCGAGGCTCGGCCACATCGCGTCGATGCGCGCGGCTACAGCGGGGTTCATCGCCAGCACCTCGCCCCAGGGGCGTTCGGTCTCGACCCCGAGCTTGGTTGTGGCGTCGATGCCGAGCTTCCCGCCGAGGCCGGATTTTGGCGAGGCGAAGTCGAGATAGTCGATCGGCGTGTTGGCAAGCGGCAGCAGGTCGCGCGAGGAGTCGCTGCGCGTCGCGACGGCCCACATCACCGCGCGCCAGTCTCGGACGTCGATGTCTTGGTCGACCACGATGAGGAGCTTGGTGTAGCTGAACTGCGGCAGCATCGACCACAGGCCGAGCATGATGCGGCGGGCCTGGCCCGGATAGCGCTTCTCGATCGCTACCACGGCGATCCTGTAGGAGCAGGCCTCCGGCGGCAGATAGCAGTCGGCGACCTCCGGGAATTGTCGTCGGATCAAGGGGACGAACAGCGTGTTCAGCGCCTCGCCAATTCGAGACGGCTCGTCCGGCGCGCGTCCCGTGAACGTCGACAGATAGAGCGGGCTGCGACGCGTGGTGATCGCGGTGACCTGAAGCACCGGAAAGCTCTCGACGGCGTTGTAGTAGCCGGTGTGATCGCCATAGGGCCCCTCCGGCGCGGTCTCCGTGGCCGACACGATGCCCTCGATCACGATCTCGGCTGCCGCCGGCACCGTCAGGGGCACGGTGAGGCATTCGACCAGCTCGGGACGGTCGCCGCGCAGGATGCCGGCGAAGCGCAGCTCGGAGATGGTCTCGGGCAACGGCAACACGGCGCTGAGGATGGTGGCGGGATCGGCCCCGATCACGATCGCAATTGGCATGTCGCGCCCCTGCGCCTGCCACAGCTGGTGGTGGCGGGCGCCGCCGCGATGGGCGAGCCAGCGCATGATGGCGCGATCGCGGCCGAGCACCTGCATGCGGTAGACGCCGACATTTTCCTGCTCGCCGGCGGACGCGTCCGGCGGCACGGTGATGACGAGCGGCCACGTCAACAGCGGCGCCGGCTCGCCCGGCCAGCAGATCTGGGCCGGCAAGGTGGTCAGGTCGATGTCATCGCCCATCGTGACACATTCATGCACCGGCGCGGCTGATCGCAGCCTCGGCCGGGTCGACAGCGCTGCGCGTGCCAGCGGCAGCTTCTGCAGCGCTTCCCTGATGTCGCGCGGCGGCTGGGGGGCGCGCAACTCCGCCATCATCTCGCCGAGCTCCGCCAATCGTTCCGGCTGCACGCCCATGCCCCAGGCCACTCGCTCCACGGTGCCGAACAGATTGGTGACGAGCGGCATTGCCGAGAGCGATCCGCATGCCTTGATCGGTCGTTCGAACAGCAGCACGGGCCCTTCGGCGGAGATGACGCGGCGATGGATCTCGGTGATCTCGTGGACGACCGAGACGCTGTCGCGAATGCGTCGCAGCTGTCCCCGCTCGTCGAGAAAGCGCAGGAAATCCGACAGCTCGCGGAAGCGAGGGACATCACGTCGCAACGATAGGCTCCGTTCAAAAAACGCCTCGTAGCTGGAACAATCAGTGTGATCTTTGTTCCGGGTCAAATACTTCCCCCGCCGATCCGGCCAGAGCTTGTGCCATGAGCTCTCTTCAGGACGCGTCTTCGACCTCACTGCCCCTGTTGCCGCCACTGCTCAGGCAGGTGCTGCGTCCGTTGCCGTTGCTGCCCCTGCAGATCGCGCTCGGCGCTTTCCTGCGTGGGCTCTTGCGCCGGCATCCGCATCTGCTCGACCGGCTCGGGTCGCATCGCGGAAAGCGCTTTGGCATCAAGCCGACCGATCTGCCGTTCGCTTTCGTGATTCAGGCGGGCCCACAGCAGCCGCAACTCGCGGCGGTGCGCGAGTTGCCCACCGGCCTCGATGCCTCCATCTCCGCGTCGATCGTGAGCCTGTTGGCGCTGGTCGAGGGCCGGCTCGACGGCGATGCGCTGATGTTTTCGCGTCAGCTCGTCATCGAAGGCGATATCGAGGCGGTGCTGGCGCTCCGCAATGCGATCGACGATGCCGGTCTGGATCTGGTCGGCGAGATCGCAGCGCTTTCGGGGCCGTTCGGCGTGCCCGCGCAACGCCTGCTGGCGGCCGCGCGTGACTCGCTGCTGAGATCAACGACGAACGAAAGCGGGATGCGACGATGGAGCTGATCTGCCCGGCAGGGACGCCGGCGGCGCTGAAGAGCGCGGTCGAAGCCGGTGCCGATGCCGTCTATTGCGGCTTCGCCGACGAGACCAATGCCCGCAACTTTCCCGGGCTGAATTTCAGCCGCGAGCAGATGCGCGAAGGAGTAACGTTCGCGCATCGGCGCGGCGCCAAGGTGCTGGTTGCGATCAACACCTTCCCGCGCGCCGGCGCCGTCGAGCTGTGGCGTCGCGCGGTCGACGATGCCGTCGAGGCCGGGGCCGACGCGCTGATCCTTGCCGATGTCGGGCTGATGCACTATGCCGCGCGGCGCCATCCCGAACAGCGACTGCATGTCTCGGTGCAGGCGGCGGCGGCGAATGTCGACGCGATTGCGTTCTATGTCGAGAATTTCGGCGCCCGCCGCGTGGTGCTGCCGCGCGTGCTGAGCGTGCCCGAGATCGCCGATATCACCCGTGAGACGGCATGCGAGACCGAAGTGTTCGTGTTTGGCGGACTATGCGTTATGGCCGAGGGGCGTTGCTCGCTGTCCTCCTACGCCACCGGCAAGTCGCCGAACATGCAGGGGGTATGCTCGCCGGCCAGTCATGTCGTCTATCAGGAGACGATACTGGGCACGACCTCGCGGCTTGGCGCTTTCACAATCAACCGTTTCGGACGCAACGAACCTGCCGGCTATCCAACGCTGTGCAAGGGGCGTTTCTCGACCGCACAGGGTTCTGGCTACATCTTTGAGGATCCGGTCAGCCTCGATGCCACGACCCTGCTCGCAGGCTTGCGCGAAGCCGGCGTCACCGCGCTCAAGATCGAGGGCCGCCAGCGCGGCCGCGCCTATGTCGACGGGGTCGTGCGGCATTTCCGCAGCGTGCTGGCAGCGCTCGATGCCGGCCGGTCCGCCGACGCGTCCGACCTCACGGCGTTCACCGAAGGGCAGGCCACCACGCAGGGCGCCTACCGCAAGACCTGGCGCTAGGACGACATGACAATGGCGGAACAAGGCGCAGGCCGAATGCAGCTCACTCTGGGGCCCGTGCTCTACAATTGGCAGCCCGAGCGCTGGCGTGATTTTTACTTTCGCATGGCCGACGAGGCCCCGCTCGACCGCGTCGTGGTCGGCGAGGTCGTCTGCTCTAAGCGCGCACCGTTCTTCGAACCCCATTTGCCTGAAGTCATCGAGCGGCTTATGGCTGCCGGCAAGCAGGTGCTGCTGGGTTCGCTGGTCCTGGTGTCGTTGCGACGCGAGCGCCGGCAGACGGCAAGCCTCGCCGAGTTTGGCCACGGTCTGGTGGAGGTCAACGACCTCACCTGCCTCAAATCGATCGCCGGTAGGCCGCATGCGATCGGGCCATTCGTCAACATCTACAACGAGGCCAGCGCCGCGTTTCATGCCGCCCAGGGCGCTACCCGGATCTGCCTCCCGCCGGAGCTGCCACTGTCCTCGGTTGCCGCGATCGCCGGCGCCGTGCCGCAGGTGGCGATCGAAGTGTTCGCCTTCGGCCGTGTGCCGCTCGCGATCTCCGCGCGCTGCTATCACGCCCGCCTGCACAAGCTCGCCAAGGACAATTGCCGCTTCGTGTGCGAGCAGGATCCGGACGGCCTCGTCGTGACGACGCTGGACAATGAAGCGTTCCTCACCATGAATGGCGTGCAGACGTTGTCGCATGGTTGCTGCAACCTGCTCGGCGATCTCGATCGTCTGACGCAGAGCGGCGTGAGATCGCTGCGGCTGTCACCTCAGGCCTGCGACATGGTCGCGGTGTCCGAGCAATTCCAGGCGGTCCTGGCGGGCCGCGTGGAAGCTGAGGCCGCCAGGGGCCGCTTGCGCGAGATCTATCCGGACGTTCCATTCGCCAACGGCTTCTTGCACGGCGCCCCCGGTGCCTCCTACGTCTCGGGGTAGGTACTGCCGTGTCCTTCTGTCGAGGTGAACTCAGATGTGCTCAGTCTGCATGTTGACCCATCTCAAATTGACTGAGCACGGATGGACGAAGTTGAGAGACGACGCGCAGCCCGTTCTTGCCGGCATGCTGCAGATTGCTGACCGAGCCAAGGCGGAAGCCCAGGAAGCCGGGGAAATCGTGGTCTGTCCCCGATTTCCCCTCCCAAGCCGGCTGGCGTCCTACGCGCCGACCGCAAAGCCCAGCTGACGGCCGACGCCTCATCCCGATTTGTTGCTGAACGCGGCGGGAAGCGTAGCGAGGAACGCCATGACGCGCTGCGTGCGCAGGGGCGGCCGGCGGTCCGAGGTGCGCAGCATCCATAGGGGCTCCGCCGGCGCGCGCCACGGCTCAAGCACTTCGACGAGCCGACCTGTGCGCAAGTCGTCGTGGACGAGCCATGCCGGGCCCCAGCCAATGCCGAACCCATTCGCGATCAAAGCGACCGAAGCGTGCGCGTCGTCGCAAATGTGCTTGGGCTTGGGCGCGACGCGAACGAGTTTTTTGCCGCGCGGGTCGGTGAAGCGCCAGGTCAGGATCTGCCCGCTCGCGGGATTGCGGAAGCCGACGTGGTCATGTTCGGACAGCTCGTATGGAGTCGCCGGCGCGCCGCGCGCGTTCAGATAGGCGGGCGAGGCGCAAGCGATCCAGGAGAACGTGCAAAGCCGCCGCGCCAGATGACCGGGCGCGCGATCGAGGGGTCCTGAGCGGATGGCGATGTCGACGCCTTCCGCTGCGAGATCAAGAATCTCGTTGCGAAATTTGATCTCGATCTCGATTTCCGGCCGCTCCCGCAGGAACGCAGGCAGTCGCGGCAGGATGCAGGCACGCGCGAACGAGGCGGGGGCGGTCACTCGCACCCGTCCGCCATCGTTACGCGCGGCTTCGCCGAGCGCGGATTGGACGCGATCGAGACTTTCGGCCAGCGCGCGTCCCGCCGCCATCAGCCGCTCGCCCTCTTCGGTCAGCGCCAGCGAATGGGTGGTGCGATGCAAAAGCCGTATTCCGCGAGCCTGTTCGAGGCGGGCGACCGCCTTGGACATCGCCGAGGTGGTTGTCCCCGCCCGCCGCGCGGCTTCGGCGAAGGAGCCCGCCTCGACGACGCGGACGAAGGCGAGGAGACGCGAGAGGTCGGGAGGCAAGGCTGTTGTGGACATTCAGTCCACATAGTCATGGCGACGGGGTCGCTACAAGAGGCCGTTCCGATGGGCCAAATGGGGAGCGTTAGCGCGCATGCTGCGCCGCTAGAAACCGCGAGAAGTCCCATGAACGCCATCGAAATCACGCTGCAAGCCCTCGACGCCGCCGAGCGCGCGATTCCCCCCGGCCAGCCGGTCTACATGCTCAATCTGCTGCGCTACCGCGCGTATGCGCGTTACGAGGACGGCTTCGACGCCGCGCCCTGTTCGGGCCGCGAAGCCTTTAACGAACGCTATAGACCGGCCTTCCGGCGTCTCGCAGCCGGTAAGCCGCTGGTGCGGATGTTTTCCGGGCCGGTCCTGGCGAGCCTGGTCGGCCCGCAAGGCAAACGCTGGGACGAAGCGGCGATCAATGAATACGGCGATTTCGCCGCCTTCCGCTCGATCGTCGACACCGAGACCTACCAGCGCGAAGTCGCCCCGCATCGGCACGCGGCGCTCGAGGATTTCCGGTTGTTCGTGCTCGCCAAGGCGATGTGAACGCATTGAGGCGGCGGCCTTATGCATTCGCCTTAACCAAACGTGACGCTACGACGAGCCCGGGAATCCGTTCCACCGATCGCAAGAATTGGTGTCGCGGGCCCCGGGATTGGGACTTGTTCATTGGCATTTGGGCTGCCCGCCGACAAGAAAACAGGGCTTCCGAAATAGTGGGTCTAGCGATGTAGCGGACCCCCGACTCGAACCACCGATGCCTCAAGATGGTGGCTCCTACATGTTGGATCGCGGGCGCGCCAACCATGTTTTCAGGCATAGTGACTATCTCTGGTCCGTAGGCGAGGGGCGATCTTTGGGCCCGCTTCAATCAATCGGACAATCCAGAAAAGCTATGTCAGTTCAATCGCGCCTAGAGCTGCGTTTTGTCCGAACGCACCTTGAAAGTATTCAAATGCCGAAACCCTTCCAAGCTGAGTACGATGTTCGACCTTTCATCGCTCCAGATGAAGTTTTCACTTTCTTCTTGTTTTCGGCGCCTGTCAGGCAACCCGCACCGAACGGATGGAATGGAGAGTCTCTGGCTTTAGATGCGTGTAGCGACGCAGCATTTTCCAATCCTTGTGTCCGGTGACAAGTGCAACCTGTTCAATGGAAAATCCTGCCTCGAAAAGACGACTCGTGCCTTCGTGGCGCAGATCGTGGAAATGTAGGTCATCGATCTTCAATTGTTGGCACTGACGGCGAAATGCCGTTCCAACGGATCGTCCAGCAGGGGAATTCGCTGATCGTTGCCCTTCTTCTGTCGGGGATCTTTCCGATTGCGAATGAGGAGCATTCGGTTGCCGGCGTCGAAGTCGCGCCATTCGACTCTTGCAATTTCATCTTGCCGCATAGCCGTTGCGATCGCGAATCGGATCACACGACCGACTGGGATCTGTTGCCGACTGTTTAATTCGAACGCTGAGATAATACGATCGAGTTCGTCTTGCGTGGGACGGCGGTTGCGCTCATCGCCCTTTTCCGACGAGCCCGAGACGTCGAAGAGCGATCCGGGCGTGGTCGAGTGGTTCGGTTGAAACAACGATGCCGTGTACTGCGGCGGCGTGAGACAGAATCGTTTTGATGTATCCAAGATCGATACCGACGGTCACCGGGCCGGCCCCCTCCATCGCGCGCTCTTTTCCAAATTTGATGAACCGCTCTCGATCAAGCTCTGGAAGACGAAGATGCCCAAGTCTTTCGTTCAGGAAGATGAGGCTCGCAGTTTTGGAGCGACCAATGTCCTTTCCCACCTCGGCCAAATCTTGACGATGAAGCGTGACGAGATCGCCGAAGAGTTGGACGTCGCGGGACTTTTGCGTCGTTGTCGGTTCTTGGCGATCGATCCGCCGCTCGATATCGATGGCCCATTCCTCGGCATCCTTTCGGCGGAGAAACGTCCCGTTGACATATTCCCCCTTTCGTCGGACTTGGGCTCTCCAAGAGCCGGATTTCAGTCTGGTGATAGTTGCCACGCGTGTGCGCTCCGTGTGCACTGAGGCGGCAAAAAGCCAAAAAAAACATCGCGCTGTGGCGTAGAATAGAGTGCACACGAGGCGACCTAACGAGTTGAATATGCTCGAAAAATGAAGCAATATCAATCACATAGATTTGCCGTGGCGCCCATGATGGATTGGACCGACCGGCACTGCCGCGTGTTCCATCGGCTGCTGTCGCGCCGGGCGTTGCTCTACACCGAGATGGTCACCACCGGCGCCGTGATTCATGGCGACCGCCAGCGGCTGCTCGGCTTCGATCGAAGCGAGCATCCGGTGGCGCTGCAGCTCGGCGGCTCCGATCCCGGCGATCTCGCGACGTCAGCCAAGATCGGCGAGGAGTTCGGCTACGATGAGATCAATCTCAACGTCGGCTGCCCGTCGGACCGGGTGAAGGACGGCCGCTTCGGGGCCTGTTTGATGGCCGAGCCTGCGCTCGTCGCCGCCTGCGTCGCCGCGATGAAGCGCGCCGTTCGCATTCCCGTCACGGTGAAGTGCCGCATCGGCATCGACGATCAGGATCCGGAAATCGCACTTGATGTGCTGGCGGATGCGGTCGTCGACAGCGGCTCAGACGCGCTGATCGTGCACGCGCGCAAGGCGTGGCTGGACGGCTTGTCGCCGAAGGAGAACCGTGACATCCCGCCGCTCGACTACGACAGGGTGTACCGGCTGAAGGCGAGGCTGCCGCACGTGCCGGTCATCATCAATGGCGGCATCGGCAGCATCGAGGCTGCGCAAGGTCATCTCGCGCATGTCGATGGCGTGATGCTCGGGCGAGCTGCCTATCAGGAGCCGTGGCGGCTGCTCGATGTCGATCCCATGCTGTTCGGTGAGGCCGCGCCGCATCTGTCGATGCAAGAGGCGCTGGCGGCGCTGGAGCCTTATATCGAACATCAGCTCGGGCAGGGCACGCGGCTGCACGCGATGACGCGGCATCTCGTCGGGGCCTATCATGCGGTGCCGGGGGCGCGCGCCTTCCGCCGCCATCTTGCCGAACGTGGAGTCAAGCCGGACGCCGGCATCGAGGTGCTGCGCGAGGCGGTGGCAATGGTCGAGGATCGTCCGGCGGTTGCGGCGCTCGCCTGAGCGGATCAGGCCGGCGGCAGCAACTCGGTGACGGTCTGTCGCGCGAGCGCATTCTCCTCCGGCAGGGCTGCAACGAGGCGCTGGGCCTCAGCTGCGGTCGGGAAAGCCGTGCAGCATCAGCCGGTCGGAGCGCACTTCCCAGCGCTCCAGCCGGTCGAGGAAGCTCATGCCGAGCAAATTGGTCTTCATCTGGCCGTGCGGCACTACCAAGGCCGGAACCGAGCGTTCCACCAGTTTGCCGATCGCAAGCCGGTCCAAGGTCAGGCGCGCCGCCTTGGTGTGACCGCCGGCGGTCTCGACGTCGACGTCGTAGGCGAGCAGTTCGAGCGGCAGGCCTGCGGCCTTGGCGGTCTCGTAGGTCAGAACTACCGATGTGGCGCCGGTGTCGACCACCATCGGCGCGGTGACGCCGTTGATCTTGGCGCGCAACGCGAACTCACCGCCTCTGGTGCGCTCGATCTCGACCGCGTTGGTCGGAGGGCTCGCCTTGGCTCTGAGCACGCGGCTGCGCAGAACCTCCGACACGGTGTCGCTTGCGAGCGCCGCCTGCTCGGGATCCTTGTAGACGATCACGGCGCCCGCGGTGAGCACCATGGTGACGAGAACGAGCGCGATCTTGTTCATGCCGCGCCTCCCGTCGGCACGGAGGCGCTCAGGCGTGCCGACGCGCCAGCGCGGGCAGGCCGGCGTCGTGCATGCGGGACGGCAGCCCGTCCATCAGCGCCAGCCGCTCGTCGCGCGACATGCGGCCCCAGCGGGCGATCTCCGGCAGCGTGCGTCCGCAACCGAAGCAGAGCTTCGTCTTCGGGTCGATCATGCAGACGGCGATGCAGGGCGTATCCTGACTCATGGAGCGAGTTTGAAAGGTTCTGCCACTGTCGTGCAAGTGCAATCATCTCACAGTCCCGTTCCGGCATTCATGATCGGCTTGCGCACCCGGCGCTTCTCCTTAGCGGGGGCGATCGCATGCTCCGGCTGCAATGGCGGGGCCTCGTCCGACAGCGGAGCGAGCGCCGACATCACCCGCTCCGGCGGGAAGGTGACGATCACCTCGGTGCCGATGCGGACCTTCGATTTCAGCGTGAACGTGCCGCCATGCATCTCGATCAGGTTCTTGGCGATCGGCAGGCCGAGCCCGGCCCCCTGTTCGGCCGACTTGATCGAGTTGGAGCCCTGGCCGAACGAGGCGAGCACGATCGGAATCTCGTTCTCGGGGATGCCCGAGCCGGTGTCCTTGACGCTGAGATATTGCCCGCCCGAGGCTGTCCAGCCGGCCTTGAGCCAGATGTCGCCGCCCTGCGGCGTGAACTTGATGGCGTTGGAGAGCAGGTTGAGCACGACCTGGCGGATCGCGCGCTCGTCCGCCCACAGCCGCGGCATCTTCCGCTCGAACACCTCGTGAATGGTGATGCCGCGGCTCGTGGCGCGCAGCTTCAGGAGATGATGGCAGTCGGCGATCACGTGCACGAGCGCCACGGCTTCCTCGTTGAGCTCGTAGCGGCCGGCCTCGATGCGCGAGAGATCGAGGATCTCGTTGATCAGGTTGAGCAGGTGGACGCCGGAATTGTGGATGTCGGCCGAATATTCCTTGTAGACCGGCACCGCGTGCGTTCCGAAGATCTCGCTCTTCATCACCTCGGAAAAGCCGAGGATGGCGTTCAGCGGCGTGCGCAGCTCGTGACTCATCTGCGCGAGGAAGCGCGACTTGGCAACGTTGGCCGCTTCTGCCCGGTAGCGCGCCTCGTCGGAGATCGCTTTGGCCTGCTCGAGCTCGCCGATCAGGGCGTCCTTCTCGGCGCGTGCTTCGAGCGTGGCGAGCGTGGTCGAATGCAGCTGATGGGCGAGCAGCACGAAATAGCCTTCTGCTGCGACCGCGAATCCGGCCAGCAGGTAATTGTCGAACGTGCCCGACAGCACGAGGCTGAGGGTGATCGCGACCGTGACTGGTGCGGTGACCGCGACGGCTGCGACGGGCAGGTTGGCAGCGAGCATGCTGGAGACGGCGATCACCAGCAGCATCAGGAACATCATCAGCGTGCCTGACACCGCCGCGAGTGCGGGGTGGATCAGGATCGCCATCCAGCACACGCCGTAGAGCAGGTCGAGCAGCACGAAGCGCGTGCGCCAACGCCGCGTCGCCGCCATCGACGGCTGGTCGGCGAGAAAGTTCGAGCAGTTGCGGACGATCGCAGCGTGGATGCAAAGCACGCCGGCCGTCCAGGCGCCGGCCGCCAGCGTATGGAGCCAGGCGCTCAGCATCAGGCCGGTTGCGACCACCAGCAGCACGACGATGTAGGAGGCGGAGATGCGGGTCTGCGCGTATTGGCGCAGCAGCTCGCGATCGAAGGCCGGACGCGTTCCCGATGTCGACGTTAACCGGTCGCGCGCCTCGCGCACCCGCTGCTGCGCGGCCCGGCGCTGGCTTGCCGGTGCAAGCGCCGGCGGATCTGCCGGAAGCTCGACGACCTCAGGCTTTTCAGCGGGTTTACTCATCAAACAACACAAATCCTGCCCGCGAGGTACGGGCTGCTTTCTGCATTGTCTATAACTGGGCCCAAATCCTTAAGACGGATTATAGACAACGAAAAATTTGCGTTAACCGCGCGTTAAATTAACGATTGTGGCGAGGCTCAGCGGAGCTTCATTCGCAGGCGGCGCCAGCCGATCACCACGCCCGTGATGCTGAAGACGAGGCCGATCGCGCAAAGGCCGACGATGAGAACCGTGCGCAGCGCCGCATGGGCGAGCAGGGCCGGAAAGTCGAGCGTGTGGAGCGCCTGATAGAGCCACCGATAGGCGCGTCGGGACGGATCGAGCTTCTCGAGCACCGCGCCGGAGGCGGCGTCGACATGATACCAGGTGTCGCCGCAGATCACGCGATGGACCGGCGCGCCCGGCACATCGGAGACGAACGGATAGTCGTCGCCCGGCTCGACTTCGGTCGAGCGCGCGCAATCGTGGCCCAGGCGGGACGTTGCGGCATTGACGTCGGCCGGCTGCAGGAAGCGTCCGATGATCCTTGCCGAAGCGCCGTCCAGCACCGAAATCTGCTGCTGGCCCGGCGCTCGCCGGGTGCGCTGATGGAGGCGGCCGCCGAAGGCGAACCACTCGATCTCGCGAGCCTCGCCATGCACCGCCGCGAGTGCAACCGCAGTCAGGCGGCTCCAATCCGGTGTGCCGACCAGCATGGCTTCCTCGGACGGCGTCAGATGGCCGGTCGCGAACAGCCTGCCATGGTCCATCGACAGCCAACCGCTGACCATCCAGGTCAGCACGAACTGCATGCAGAGCAGACCAGCCCAATGATGCCACAGGTGCCAGCCGCGGTAGCGCGAGCACAGCCGCGCCTCGCGAGGTCGCAGCCTCATCGGACCGAGCAGGGCGCCGGTCACGGCGGCGATGACGGCCGCGAGCGATAGCCACCACACGACGACGTTCCAGGCCGCCCAGTCCTTGCGCAGGACGGTTGGATAGATCCAATGGACAACGCTGCCGACGTAGTTCCAGGCGCGTTCGAAGCGTGTCGTGTCGAGCACGACCTCGCCGGTCTTCGACGACACGTACAGCTCGGTCCCGTCGGGATCGTGGAGCGCGATCCGGTGCAGCGGACGATGCACATCGAACCGGTTCGGCACCGTCCATTGATCGTAGCTGTCCAGCGCTGCGATGGCGGCGCGATCGGCCTCGAGCCCGCGTCGCTGGGCTGCTGCGCGTGCCACCGATAGTGCGAGACCGGGATCGTTCACGTCGGCTGCGGCCAGCGTGTCGGCATGAAAGGCCGCGCTGCGGCCGGCGGCCGAGATGACATAGACCGGACCATCCACGCGCTGAAACAGCCGGATGCGGGCGGGATGATCGATGCCACCAGCGGCGAGGGCCTCCGCGGGACTGCGCAGCGACACGGCGATGTCGAGCACCGGCAGCGCGGCGAAGCGATCGCTCTCGGTCTGCGCCGGGAATGGCACGTAGTGCATCACGATCCCGGTCGCGAACCACAGCACGAACAGCGGACCGAGCGGGATGCTCAACCAGC
Source organism: Bradyrhizobium sp. SZCCHNRI20481 (assembly GCF_032485055.1). Taxonomy (NCBI): domain Bacteria; kingdom Pseudomonadati; phylum Pseudomonadota; class Alphaproteobacteria; order Hyphomicrobiales; family Nitrobacteraceae; genus Bradyrhizobium; species Bradyrhizobium sp. SZCCHNRI20481. The sequence continues at coordinate 159,416 of NZ_JAUEUE010000008.1, read as the reverse complement.
GGTGCATGAGGATCAGCGCCTGGATCATGCTGTCATCAGAACTTGAACGAGGCCTCGACCTCGTAGGTGCGCGGCGCGCCGAGGAAGATCTGGTCGGGATAGAACGGATCGCTCCAGGCCGCGTAGCGCCTGTCGGTGACGTTGCGGATGCGCAAGGCGAGGCGCGTGCTGGTCGCGGTGGCGAACATCGGCACCTTCGGCAGATCGACGAAGGCGAACAGGTCGGCGGTGGTGTAGGCGTTTAGCTTCACCGTGTTGGCATCGGTGCTCCAGCGGTCGCCGACGTGACGAACCGAGAAGCCGAGCTCGACCGGCCACCAGCCGGGATTGAGGAAGCGGTAGGAGCCGCCACCATTGACGATGATGGCGGGAATGTTGGGCGGCGTGTTGCCCGAGAACGAGCCGCCGCCCGCGAGATCATAGTCGGCATAGCGGGCGCGGACATAGGCGACGTTGCCCCATAGCTTGCTCTCCGGCGTCGGCCGCACGGCGGCCGCGACCTCGATGCCCTGCGATTTCACCTTGCCGGCGAGGTTGAGCTGCTGGCCGGCCTGGGCGCTGTAGACGTTGTTGCGCGCGATGTCGAAGGCCGAGAAGGTCCATTCCGCGCGACCGTTCCACAGCAGCTGCTTGACGCCGGTCTCGTAGCTGCGGGAGTCGGACAGCGCAAGGTTCTGCGTCGGACTCAAGATGAAGATGCTGTCGGCCGAGATGTCGGTGGCCGTCGCATATTGGCTGTAGAAGGTGGTGCCGGGTAGCGCCTCCCACGTGTAGCCGATGCGGCCGGTGACCGGCTGCCAGCTCTTCGAATAGGGGAAGCCACTTTTCACCGCGCCATTCCTGTCGATCGAGTTGCGATCGAGCGTGAACGGATTGTAGCGCAGGCCGCCGACCAGGGCGAACGTGTCGGTGAGCTTCAGCCGGTCCTCGAGGTTCAGGGCGACGCTGTCGATCGTGGCGGTCTGCAACTGCGTTCCGAGCTGGCCATAAACACCGCGGTCGAAGCCGACCAGGGGGACCGAGTCACCGGGAAAGTTCGCCGCGCCGGGCCGCGTGAAGTCGGTATGGGAGCTCTCGACCGAGGTGACGAGACGGTTGGAAAGGCCGAAGATGCTGCCGTTCCAGGTGATGTCGGTGGTGTTGCCGACCATGTTATGGTTGTGGTGGACGAAGAAGCGCTCGCGATCGACCGTGTTGGTGGTCGCGTTGAACGCCGAGACCTCGTTGTTGTACCAGTCGCGGCTGGCATTGTAGTTGTAGATCTGGCTCCGCAGCTTGACGTCGTTGCTGAGGTCCCATTCGAACCCGCTGCGCACCCAGGATTCCTTGATCGTCTTGTGGCCGTCGACGACATTGTAGTTGGTCGACAGCGTGCGGCCGTCGATCGTGACGGCGCCGAGATCGCTGCCGTTGTAGGCGGATATCTTGGTGCCCGACACGATGCCGCTGGTCGCGTTCGCGCCGCTGTAGGTGACCGGCACCAGCGGCGTGCCTTCGTAGGGCTTGGCCTTGTAGTCCTTGAACTCGGCGGCAAAGAAGGTCTTGAAGCTGTCGGACAGTCGGTAGTCGAGCTGGCCCGAGACATGGACGTTCTTGAACTCGGTGTCGTCGATGAAGCCGACCTCCCTGGTTCGGCTGATGTCGAAGCGATAGTCGAGGCCCTCGATCGCGGTGCTGCCGCCGGAGCCGAAGCCGCTGCGGAACGTGCCGCGCTGGTCGAAGCCGACGAAGGCTTCGTTCTGGACCGGTCCGTTGTGCGGCGCCTTGGTCACGAAGTTGATGGTGCCGCCGACCGCGCCCTGGCCGGAGATCAGCGAGGAGGGGCCTTTGAGAAACTCGACCCGGTCGAGGTTGAAGGTCTCCATCGTCAGCGCGGTGAAGCCGGTCGGCCCGATGTTGATGCCGTTGTAAAGGACGTTGACCTGGTTGCCCTGGAAGCCGCGCATGGCATAGCCGACATCGTTCGGCGCATCGCCGGCGCTGACACCGGTCGCGCCTTTCACCGCATCGACGGTGGTGTGATAGCCCTGCTCGCGCAGCGTCGCTGCCCCCACGACCTCGATCGATGCTGGCGCCTCGCGCGCGATCAGGCCCAGCCGGCCGCCAACCGCCGGAGCCGCATTGCCGTTGAGCGGCGTCGCCGCTGGGGAGGCGGAGGCGTGGGGCGATGGCGCGACTGCCGGCGGTGGCGTCGCTGTCCCTCGGGGCATGGGGTGTACCGTCCCGCTGGCTGTTCTGACCGGTGACGGCGAACGGCCGGCAGCCTGTCGCTGGCGCGGCGCATCGACGGTGACGTCTGGCAGCAGCGTGTCGGCCGCCGGCCTCACGCCAGGATTTGCTGCCTGCTGCGCATGGGCCAGCGGAACGGCCGCGCAGAAGACCGCCGCAACAAGCCCCGCCAACGCAATCAAACCCCGGACGTCCCGCATGCTCATTCCGATTCCCCCACCCGCGGTCCGGCCATGCCGGTGTCCGCGCCCCCTCCAGCGCTCTTGTGACCGGGACGAGAGCTAACGCAGAACGCTGAATATGTAATGTTATAACATTACATATCTTCTCTTCTGGTCAAGCCTGTCTCTGTTCGGCAACACATGCGAACGATTGGCGATTGCAACGGGTATCAGCGAGTCGGAGGGTGCGCAATGGCGCCGGCTGATACGGGTCAGACAGGGCGCGCGAGGTCCCGGCCGACGGCGGTGACGAGCCAGTTGGTCGTCACGGGGCAGAAATAAACGTGCCGCCGCTCGAAGCGCGCGGCGGCACGTTCATCGGATCGCGATCGCGGATTACTTCTCCAGGCGGGCCAGCAGGCTCGACGTGTCCCAGCGCTTGCCGCCGAGCTTCTCGACCTCGGAATAGAACTGGTCGACCAGCGCGGTCACCGGCAGATGGGCGCCGTTGCGGCGCGCTTCGCTGAGGCAGATCGACAGGTCCTTGCGCATCCATTCCACCGCAAAACCAAAGTCGTATTTGCCGTCGTTCATGGTCTTGTAGCGGTTCTCCATCTGCCAGGACTGGGCGGCGCCCTTGGAGATGGTCTCGATCACGGCGGGCACGTCCAAGCCCGACTTCTTCGCGAAATGGATGCCCTCGGACAGGCCCTGCACGAGGCCGGCGATGCAGATCTGGTTGACCATCTTGGTCAGCTGGCCGGAGCCCGCCGGTCCCAGCAGCTTGCACATCCGGGCATAGGCCGCGATTACCGGCTCGGCGCCCGCATAGGCGTCCGCGGTGCCGCCGCACATCACCGTCAGCACGCCGTTCTCCGCGCCGGCCTGGCCGCCGGACACCGGTGCGTCGATGAATTTGAAGGCGGCCTTGGTGGCTGCGGCATCGAGCTCACGTGCCACTTCAGCCGAGGCCGTGGTGTGGTCAACGAAGGTCGCGCCCTTGGTCATGCCGGCGAAAGCGCCGTCCGGGCCGATGGTCACCGCGCGCAGATCGTTGTCGTTGCCGACGCAGCACATCACGAAGTCCTGGCCCTCGGCGGCCTGTTTCGGCGTCGCGGCGGTCTTGCCGCCGAACTTGTCAGCCCATTCCTTCGCCTTGGCCGCGGTACGGTTGTAGACCGTGACCTCGTGACCGCCCTTCTTCACGAGATGTCCTGCCATGGGGAAACCCATGACGCCGAGACCGATGAAAGCGACTTTAGCCATATGAGCTACCTTGACCTTGGGGTTCTGCCGACAGCCTTGAGAGGGCCGGGCCATTCTTGACGGAAAACATCAGCGGCCGGCCGGGTTCCGGCGGCGGCGCTGGACGCCGCACCATAGCCGCTTGCGAAACAGGGGCAACGGCTTCGTGACGGATGCGAAAACGTCCGCCCGTGCTAAAGAGGCATCATCATGACGGCTTGCAAAGCCGTCATCCGGCAACGAAATCCAGTCAACCAACGAACCAGCCAGGGAGTATCTCGCATGGGCGTCAGCGTCGGCGTGCTCGATCATTTCAACATCCGGACCCGCAACCTCGCCGAGACCGTGCGCTTCTACGAGGACGTGCTTGGGCTCGAGAACGGCGCCCGGCCGAACTTCGCCTTTCCCGGCGCCTGGATGTACAGCGAGGGCCGCCCGGTGGTGCACCTGGTCGACATCTCGCCGACCTCGGAGGCACAGAAGCCGGACTCTGGCGTCGTCCACCATGTCGCCTTTGTCAGCCGCGGCTTTGCCGGCATGAAGGCGCGGCTCGCCGCCAAGGGCATGCCGTTCGACGCGCGGCAGGTGCCGGGTGGGGACCTGTGGCAGATCTTCGTGCGCGACCCCAACGGCGTGACGATCGAGCTGAATTACGAGGCGGCCAAGGAGCAGGCCGAGGATGCGCCGGTGGAGACCGCATCCGACATCGGAACCAAGGTGGCGTTTTGAGCCGGCCGGCCTTATGAAGCAGCGCAACGCAGGGTCGGAACGGTCCCGTCGCCGACGACGGAAGATCATGTCCGGCCAACAGGATAGGGCGCGACGATGTGGCGCGTTCTGAACTTCTTCAGGAGACGCGCCGTGAGCGTGACGCAGCAGCAGGTTATCGAGGCACTCAAGCGGGTCCGCTCGCCGCGCGGCGTGGCGCTGCCGGACGCCGGCGTGCTGTCGCCGATCACCGCCAATGACGGCAAGGTGTTCTTCTCGATCAATGTCGAGGCCAGCGAGGCCCGCGCCTGGGAAGACACCCGCGCGCAAGCCGAAGCCGCCGTGCGCGCCATTCCCGGCGTGACCATGGCGATGATCGCGCTGACCGCCGAGCGCAAGGCGGGCGCTGCCGCCCCGCCGCCGCGGCAGGGCGGCGTGCAGCCGGTCGCGGCGCATCGTCCGCATCAGCACCAGCATCCGGCCGACTCGCCGATGTCCCGGCAGGCTCCGATCCCGGGCATCGCGGCGGTCATCGCCGTCGCCTCCGGAAAGGGCGGTGTCGGCAAGTCGACCACCGCGATCAATCTCGCGCTGGGCCTGCGCGATCTCGGCCTCAAGGTCGGGCTGCTCGACGCCGACATCTACGGCCCCTCGGTGCCGCGACTGACCGGCCTGCAGGAAAAGCCCAAGCTCACCGACGACAAGAAGATGATTCCGCTGTCGCGGTTCGGCCTGTCGATCATGTCGATCGGCTTTCTCGTCGACGAGGACAGCCCGATGATCTGGCGCGGCCCGATGGTGATGTCGGCCATCAACCAGATGCTGCGCGACGTCGCCTGGGGTACGCTCGACGTGCTCGTCGTCGACATGCCGCCGGGCACCGGCGATGCCCAGCTGACTCTGGCGCAGAACGTGCCCCTGAAGGGCGCCGTGATCGTGTCGACGCCGCAGGACCTGTCGCTGATCGACGCCCGCCGCGGGCTTGCGATGTTCCGCAAGGTCAACGTGCCCGTGCTCGGCATCATCGAGAACATGAGCTACTTCCAGTGCCCGCAATGCGGCGCCCGGTCCGACATCTTCGGTCATGGCGGCGCGCGCCACGAGGCCGAGCGGCTCGGCGTGCCGTTCCTCGGCGAGATCCCGTTGCACATGGACATCCGCTCGACGTCGGACGCCGGCAACCCGTTGGTCGAGAGCGAGCCGAACGGTCCGCACGCGGCGATCTACCGGAGCATCGCCGCGTCGGTGCGGGATCAGCTCAAGGACGCCATCGCCGCTGCTTGATGCACTGCAGCGAAGCGCGTGCGACTATTGGACCGTTTGTCATTCCAACGTCGCGTTTTCGCTTAACCGGTTCCGTGCTAAAGCCCGGCCCGGATCGCCTTCGACCGTGTGCGGCCAATCGCATCGGCGGATAAATGCTTTTTCAACGGGAAACGCCCCCAACAAGGAGATGCCCTAATATGAAGCGTCGTGATTTTCTGAAGGTTTCGGCCGCCGGTGCCGCGGCGACGGGGGCCATCGCCTCGCCGGCGATCGCGCAGTCGTCGCCCGAGATCAAGTGGCGGTTGACCTCGAGCTTCCCGAAGTCGCTCGACACGATCTATGGCGGCGCCACCGAGCTGGCCAAGTACGTCGCCGAAATGACCGACAACAAGTTCCAGATCCAGGTGTTCGCGGCCGGCGAAATCGTTCCCGGCCTGCAGGCGCTGGACGCGACCGCCAACGGCACCGTCGAGATGTGCCACACGGTGTCGTATTACTACGTCGGCAAGGACCCGACCTTCGCGATCTTCGCTTCGGTGCCGTTCGGCCTCAATGCCCGGCAGCAGAACTCCTGGCTGTATCAGGGCGGCGGCAACGAGCTCGCCAACGAGTTCTACAAGAAGTTCGGCGTGATCGGCTTTCCCTGCGGCAACACCGGCACCCAGATGGGCGGTTGGTTCCGCAAGGAGATCAAGACCGCCGCCGACCTCTCGGGCCTGAAATTCCGCATCGGCGGCATCGCCGGCCAGGTGCTGCAGAAGCTCGGCGTCGTGCCGCAGCAGCTCGCCGGTGGCGACATCTACCCGGCGCTGGAGAAGGGCACCATCGACGCGGCCGAGTGGGTCGGCCCCTATGACGACGAGAAGCTCGGCTTCCAGAAGGTGGCCAAGTACTATTACTATCCGGGTTGGTGGGAAGGCGGTCCGACCGTCCATGCCTACACCAACCTGGACAAGTGGAATTCGCTGCCCAAGAGCTACCAGGCGATCCTGACCAACGCGACCATGGCCGCGAACACTTGGATGGCGGCGCGCTACGACATGCAGAACCCGTCGGCGCTGAAGCGCCTGGTCGCCGGCGGCACCCAGTTGCGCCCGTTTACCAACGAGGTGCTGGAAGCCTGTCTCAAGGCGACCAACGAGCTTTGGGGCGAGATCTCGGCCAAGAATCCCGACTTCAAGAAGTCGATCGATGCCATGCAGGCCTACCGCTCGGACGAATATCTGTGGTGGCAGGTCGCCGAATACACCTACGACAGCTTCATGATCCGCTCGCGCACCCGCGGCTGATCTTCAGCATTTCGATCGGCGGATAGACATTGAGCCCGGCCTCGCAAGAGGCCGGGCTTTTGCGTTGCATTGCGACATCGTTTTGCAATGGCACTCCGACGCACTTTGATCCACACTGGAACTAAGCCTCGCAAGAAGGCTGCCCAGGAAACGAACACAATCACCACAAGGGAGGAAAGAGCATGAAGCGGAGAGACTTCATCAAGGTCACCGGGCTCGGCGCTGCAGGCGCCGCCGCGATCGCATCGCCCGCGATCGCGCAATCGATGCCGGAGATCAAATGGCGCATGACCACGAGCTGGCCGAAATCGCTCGACACGCTGCATGGCGGCGCCGAGATCATGGCCAAGATGATTGGTGAGGCCACCGACAACAAATTCCAGATCCAGACCTTCGCCGCCGGCGAGATCGTGCCCGGCCTGCAGGTGCTCGACGCCGTGCAGAACGGCACCGTCGAGATGGGCCACACCGCGTCCTACTATTATTTCGGCAAGGACCCGACCTTCACCTTCGGCTCGTCGGTGCCGTTCGGCCCGAACATGCGCATCAACCAGGCCTGGTACCTGATGGGCGGGGGCAAGGAGATCCTCAACGAGTTCTACAAGAGCTACAACGTCACCTCGCTGCTGGCCGGCAACACCGGCTGCCAGATGGGCGGTTGGTTCCGCAAGGAGGTCAACTCCGTCGACGATCTCAACGGCATGAAATTCCGCATCGGCGGTTTTGCCGGGCGGGTGCTGCAGAAGCTCGGCGCGGTGCCGCAGCAGATCGCCGGCGGCGACATCTATCCGGCGCTGGAGAAGGGCACGATCGACGCCGCCGAATGGGTCGGTCCCTATGACGACGAGAAGCTCGGCCTCTACAAGGTCGCGCCGCACTACTACTTCCCCGGCTGGTGGGAGGGCGGGCCGATGCTGCTCGCCATGATCAACCTCGACAAGTGGAACGCGCTGCCCAAGCACTATCAGAAGCTGCTTGAGCAGGCCGGCCACTACTCCAACAACTGGATGATGGCCAAGTACGATTCCGCCAACCCGCTGGCGCTGCGCAAGCTGATCGCCGGCGGCGCCAAGCTGCATCCGTTCCCGGCCCCGGTCATGGAAGCCTCGTTCAAGGCCGCCAAGGAACTGCATGCCGAGGTCGCCGCCGGCAATCCAAACTTCAAGAAGGCGCTGGACTCGCTCACGGCCTATTCGGGTGCGGGCTATTCCTGGTTCCAGGTCGCCGAGGTCGGCTACGACAACTTCATGGCCCGGCGGTCGCAGAGCTGAGCGAGATTCCGTCGTTGCGAGCGCAGCGAGGCAATCCAGGGCTGCGCGCGTGCCCCTGGATTGCTTCGGCGCAAGGTCGCCTCGCAATGACGCGCTGATAGAGACGGTCCCAAACAGGTCCCAAACAAGAGAGGCGGCCCCAAACAAAAACCCCGGAAGCGGAGCTTCCGGGGCTTTCTTCATTCGGTCGGAGCCGCCGTCTACTGCTTCGGCGCGCCGAAATCCAGCGGCGGCAGATCGATCTGCGGCACCTCGATCTTGACCTTGTCGAGGTCGACCTGGACCGGCTTGTCGAGCAGGCCGGTCACCGTGACCGGGAACGCGATTACGAGCAGCACCATGATCGCCTGCAGGCCGATCCATGGCATCGCGCCCCAATAGATGTCGGAGCTCTTCACTTCCTTCGGCGCGACGCCGCGCAGGTAGAACAGCGCGAAGCCGAACGGCGGATGCAGGAACGAGGTCTGCATGTTCACGCACAGCATGACGCCGAACCAGATCAGGGCGGCCTCCGGGCCGACCACCGGCGCCAGGATCTTCTGCGCGATCGGTGCGATCATCGGCAGGATGATGAAGGCGATCTCGAAGAAGTCGAGGAAGAAGGCCAGGAAGAAGATGAAGACGTTGATGAAGATCAGGAAGCCCCAGACGCCGCCGGGCAGGGAGGTGAGCAGGTGCTCCAGCCATTCGCCGCCGGAGACGCCCTGGAACACCACCGAGAAGCAGGTCGAGCCGATCAGGATGAAAGTGACCATGCAGGTGATGCGCATGGTTGTCTCGTAGCCCTGCTTGATCAGGTCGCGCAGGTCGGGGAGGGCGACGGCGCGGATGCAGAGCCAGGCAACCGCGAGATAGGTGACCGCGAAAGAGAGCTTGAATGCGAGGTTCTCGGTGAACAGCATCGCGATGATGGTGCCGATGCCGGCGGCGACGACGCCGACGATCAGGATGCTGCGATCGCTCTTGGTGAACTCCTTGTGGTGGATCACCGCCAGCACGATCGCGCCGACCGCGCCCATGGCGCCGGCTTCCGTCGGCGTGGCCAGGCCCATCATCATGGTGCCGAGCACGACAAAGATCAGCACCGCCGAGGGAATGATGCCCATCAGGCACTTCTTCCACAGCGCCCAGCCGGTCAGCGTACGCGCCTCCTTCGGCACCGGCGGCAGGTGGCCCGGCTTGACCAGGCCGAGCACGAAGGTGTAGCCGGCGAACAGCACGACCTGGAAGATCGAGGGGCCCCAGGCGCCGAGATACATGTCGCCGACCGATTTGCCGAGCTGGTCGGCCAGAACGATCAGCACCAGCGACGGCGGCACCAGCTGGGTGATGGTGCCGGACGCCGCGAGCACGCCGGTGATGTAGCGCATGTTGTAGCCGTAGCGCATCATCACGGGCATCGAGATCATCGCCATCGCGATCACCTGTGCCGCCACCGTGCCGGTGATGGCGCCGAGGATGAAGCCGACGATGATGACGGAATAGCCGAGGCCGCCGCGGATCGGCCCGAATAGCTGGCCCATCGAATCCAGCATGTCCTCGGCGAGCCCGCATCTCTCCAGGATCGCACCCATGAAGGTGAAGAACGGGATCGCGAGCAGCAGGTCGTTGGCGAGCACGCTGCCGAAGATGCGGCCCGGAATCGCCTGCAGGAAGTTGAGGTCGAAGAACCCTAAGTCGATGGCGAGGAAGCCGAACGACAGGCCGACGGCGGCGAGCGTGAACGCCACCGGGAAGCCGATCAGCATCGCCAGGACCAGGCCGCCGAACATCAGCGGCGGCATCATCTCCAGCGTAATCATTGCGTCGGCCTCTCGTATTTGGCGTCGATCGTCACTTCACCGCGCAGCGCGGCGGCGCGCTTGATCACCTCGGAGAGGCCCTGCAGCGCCAGCATCACGAAGCCCGCGGGGATGGCGAACTTCACCGGCCAGCGAAGCAGGCCGCCGGCATTGGCCGACATCTCGTTGACCGAATAGGACTGCATGAAGAACGGCCAGGACAGGTAGGCCAGCAGCAGGCAGGTCGGGATCAGGAAGAACAGCGTGCCGATCAGATCGAGCCAGAGCTGGCCGCGCTCGGACAGATAGAGATAGAGCAGCTCCACCCGAACATGCTCGTTGCGCCGGAAGGTGTAGGAGGCGCCGAACATGACCAGCAGCGCGAACATGTACCACTGCAATTCCAGCCAGCCGTTCGACGAGTAGCTGAAGGCGTAGCGGATCATGGCGTTGATCGCGCTGACCAGGCAGGCCAGCAGCACCATGATATTGCAGACGTAACCGATCTTTTCGTTGAGCTGATCGATGGCGTTACTGATTGCCAACAAGGGGCGCATCATTGTCTCCGCTGCGGGCGCTGTCAGACGAGCGCGCCTGAGCTCTCAGGAGGCACGGCTTCGCGATCACGCAGAACGTGCATGTCGTCATGACGGCGCGCTTGAAGCGAATCCAACGAAACGTCCTCCCCCTCGATGCCTTCAGCTCTTGTTCGGCGCTTGTATGAAGGGCGAGCGCCCATCGGCCGCGCTGGGCCTGAAAGCGGGGGCACCATTTCAGCGCGCCGTCCTGCCGTCAATCGGAAAATGGACACATTGACGCGCCGGCAACAGTCTGGCGGCGCTGGCTAAACCCGGGTTCGGGGGGCGGCGTCCGGCCTGCCGAAAGAGCGGGCAGTTCGCTGCCGGCCGTCCATCGCTCCGATGGGGGCGGCCGTGGAGGATGGTCGCGTGGGCTGTCTGGGGCGGAGCGCGGGATCAGAATGTGGTGTGGTGATCCGGCGAGGCGTCTGATCCCCGCCAAGGGAATGTTGGCGTGGGGCCACAAGCTGGATAAAAGCGTCGTCGTGGACGTTTGATGCAGGGACCAACCGGATGAGCAAGCCGAGCAAGACCGAAGCCGAACTGATCGCGATGGCGGTGGCCGAGCTGAAGGCTCATACCGAGTACGCCGAGGGCATTCTCATCGCGGTCGTGCGGGACGGAAATTCCTGGGAGTTTCGCGCCAGTGCCGATCAGGAGACGATCGGCAGGCCCGGCTATCCCGAATGCGTCGCCATGTTGGTCCAGATTGGAGACCATCTGTCGAAGCAGTACGCGCTCCAGGAGAAGTGAAATGGCTTCGTGACCGCTGGCGGCGGGCACTCCGACACCGTCGAACCCGCAGGCATCTGGGGATGCCAGGGGCCTGACCCGAGGCGGCGAGCCTCCTCAAAAATCAAAAAAACCGGCCGCGCCGCCTGATGTGCGGCGCTACAGCACCACCACGCCGGAGTGCTTGGCCTTGTTCTCGGGTTCGACGTGGATGGTGATCCAGCTGTGCTCGTCGTGCTCGCGCAAGGCGGCCTCGATCCGGTCGCAGATTTCGTGCGCCTGGTTGACCGACATCTCGCCGGGCACCACGAGGTGGAACTCGATGAAGGTCAGCTTGCCGGCATGGCGGGTCCGGACATCATGCGCCTCCAGTGCGCCGCCGGCATGCTGACTGATGATCAGGCGAATGCGCGCCAGCGTGGCGTCCGGGACCGCTTCATCCATCAGCCCGCTGGTGGATTCCTTCAGCACCTGCCATCCCGACCACAGGATGTTCACGGCGACCAGCACGGCCAGTGCGGGATCGAGGATCGGCAGCTGCAACATCACCGCGAGGCCGAGGCCGACCACGACGCCGCCCGAGGACACGACGTCCGTCAGCAGATGGCGTCCGTCGGCCACCAGCGCCGGCGACCGCAGCCGCTTTCCCCGCGTGATCAACAGCCAGCACCAGACCGCATTGATCGCGCTCGCCAGCCCATTCACGGCGAGCCCTTCGACGGGCGCCGAAAACGGCCGCGGATTGAAGAAATTCCCGTAAGCCTCATGGATGATGAGCAGCGCCGCCACGACGATCATGACGCCCTCGATCACCGCGCTGAAATACTCCACCTTGTGGTGGCCGAACGGATGGTTGGCGTCGGCGGGCTTGGCTGCGATGCGCACCGCGACGAGCGCGACGGCGGCGGTGACGACGTTGACGATGCTCTCGAGGGCGTCCGAGTACAGCGCGACCGAGCCGGTGATCCAATAGGCAAGATACTTCAGGCCGAGCACGATCGTTCCGACCACGAGGCTGCCGATGGCGAGCTTGAGCGATTGCGAGGCCATGATGTCCTGATCCGATCCCGCGCTGGGGTACTCAACGCTGCGGCGGAACGCAACCTCCGCTGCCGGCCGCTCGCTATCGGAAAAGCTGATATCCTCGGTTCATCGCCGTTGCGAATGCGCCGGGCGCGGCGTTGCCGCGAGCGCAATATGATCTGTGGAAAACAGAACGGCCGCGCCCACGGACATGGACGCGGCCTTGTCGCGGCAAGCGCCGATAGCAATGACGCCGCCGACTACTTCTCTTTGATGACCGTGGTGGTGCTGGTGGAGCTGCCGACCGTGCCTTCGTCCTCGCAGACCTTGGTCTGGCGGATGCGGTCCTCGGCTTCCACGCGGCTGGTGAACGCCATCGGTCCGATCTGCGTGACGACCTCGCGGTCGGCGGGGCGAGTGGTGGTGATGGTGCAGCGATGGCTCGGTCCCTGCACGATGTAGTATTCGTCCGCGAGCACTGGCGCGACCGATCCGATGATCACTGCGCCGGCAAGAAGAAGGGGTGCTTTCATTGTCGCCTCTCTTTCCAAGAACAGCCAAAAGGGGAGCGGGATTCGATGAGGAGTTTTCTGCCTCATCGTTCGATGCTCCGCCTTTGCAACTCGGCCGGCTGGTCGGGGTTCCGGTACGCCACGCGCAGCCTGTGTGATGCGATGCAGTGTCGGCAGCGATGGACGCGAGATCCCGTCAGGATCCAGCGACACGCGCGCACGCCCGCCGTGGCGCGCTTGCCAGTGTCCCAAGCGCGTCGCGCCGCGGTTGGCAGGCGAACATCGATCACGACCTCGTCCGTGCATCGACGGACGTCGCGATATCGACGAGCCGGCGCACTGGCGGCGGTAGCGATTCAGAGCAGCCTGACGGTCACCTTCGCCTTGCCGGTATTGTTCGGATAGAATGCATCGTACACCCAGGGCAGCCCGATCACGGCGTCGTTGACATAGAGGAACAGCTCACCGCCGCGCTCGGCCTTGAACCTCGCCTTGTAGGCCTGAGGCGTGGTGTTGGGGGCGGGAACGGGGTCGAGGAAATATTCGTCGACTCCCGTCTCGCCGACCCTGGCGATCAGCCGATACCAGGGCCGGAAGAGAACGCGGCGCAGCAGGATGCCTGCGTAGAACGTCCCGCGGGCGTAGCCCCGGACCGTCGAGGTGCGATAGCCGGCGGGCGTGACCGGATGCCCGGCGTCCTCCCACGGGTCGGTCATGGTGACGACGATCTCGTAGGAGAAGCCGGGACGGACTCTCAACCCGGTGGGAGCGCAAACCGCATCGGTCGAGAAATCCCTGGCATCCTGCGGAATGCCTTTGTCGACCGCGACGAGCTCGTGGGCAGGGGTGCCATGGCAGAAGGCGCCCATCGAGTCCGCGGCGTTGAACAGGACATGGCTGATCAGCGTGGCCGCGAGCCAGACGGTGCCGAGCGCGAGCAGCAACGGGCCGACATGCCGCTTGCCGTTCCTGATGGCGAACTGATAGGCGCGATTGGTCCGGAGGGCGTAGATGGCTTGATGCATCGGGCCGGACAGCATCGGGGGCGCTGCTCGTTCGCGCCAGATCACGCGCATCAGGTCGCTGATGCGGTCGCTGAGGAATGTCCCGGCCGCAGTCAGCGCGACGAGGATGATGATCCCGCCGGCGAACCATTCGGGATTGGCGGCATACCAGTCCGTCCACCAGTGCAGCGATGTCGGCAGGAACGATTCGACCAGCCGGACCGCCTCGGAGACCATCCTGATGCGCGAGTCGTATTCGTGCGTGCGATCGAGGTCGTGGAACAGCCAGAAGGCCGCGAGGTGGAGGGAGGCCGCCAGCGTCGCGAAATAAGCGAGACGTCTGAACCACACCAGATTCCACAGCTTTTCCTGGGCCGCGAACCGGGCGGCCGCTCCGGCCGGCGTTTCGAACGTGGTCGGCCCGAGAGGCGCCAGCGTGCCGTCGTAGCGGACGATGACGTAGTTGTCCGGCAAGCCGATGGGCGCATAGGCATTGCAGCCGCTGTCGATGCGGTCGAAGACGCTTTCGTGAATCTTCGGCATCGACACCTGGACGCCCGCCGCCGGGTCGTTGCACAGCTCCGACACCTTGCGCGGGCCGTATCGATAATAGGAGCCGAGCCCGGAGCGCGAGTTGTAGAGTCGGCCGTCCTTGTCCTGTGACGTGACGATCGACTTGATCGCATCCGGATCGGCCTCGGGCGCGGTCTTGAAGACCAAGCCGCGTTTGACGGCCTCGTCCACGAGCCAGGTCAGGGGGACGTAGGAGAGGGAATCGTCCGGATAGCCACCGCCGACATTGGCGTGCATGCCGACGAACCAGACCTGCACCAGTCTTTCGTCATCGATCGTTTTGGCATCCTGCGGCTTGGTCTCACCCGCCTCGGTCCAGAGCACCGGATGGAAGGTCGTCCTCTCGTCGTCGAGCGCGAGCGCGTGGCGCGCGCATGTCACCCGCGGGCTGAGCACGCGGTTGGGAAGCTCGAGCGGCCACACCCAGTTGGAGATGCCCCGCGTCATCTCGTCGATCGGAAGTCCATAGGCCGCGACGGTGTCCCACAGCCCGATGAACGCGATCGCCGGGAGGCATTTTCGCACGATAAGGTCGAGCGATTTGCGGCCCATGATGCGGTCGATCACCGGCACCAGCATTTTGTCGCGAAGCCAGCGGAACAGCACCTCGATCCGCCAGATCGAATGGTATCCCTTGGCGCGATAGGCGCGATAGGCCTTCACGGCGCCGTCGTGCAGCTCAGCCTCGGTGTCGGCAACGATCAGCCCCTGATCGAGCATCAGCGCGGCGAGCACCCGGACGGTGAAGGCGCCGCGGCTGAAGCCGAACAAATAGATCTTCGAGCCGTCCGCGTGGTCGTAGTTGCGGCAGACGAACTTATAGGCATCCAGGATGTTGCGCTTGAGGCCGAAGCCGAACGCGCCGCCGAGCAGGGCGAGCGGAACGAACGACGATGTGCCGACGCCGTCATCATACTTGGCCGCCTGGGCATTGCCCTGCAGGTCGAGCGCCTGGAATATGCGCCAGACGTTGGTTCGCCACACGCTCGAGGCGGCGTTGCCTGTCCCGTCGGACAGGATGATGATCTTGGGACTCGCCATGCAAAGGACCCCGCTCGACATTCAGAGCCGAGGAGCGGAAGCGTAAACCGCGCGGGGGAGAAATCAACCTGAGATGGTATGGCGCCTTCTGCTGCGTGGCGGGAGGCGCGGGTGCGCCGCTGGAGCGACGCGGCGGGCGGGTAAAAAGTGCACTGTCATCGAAATACGCCGACGTGCTCGACGAGATGCGCGCGCGAGGGCGCTGCGTCGAAGGGATCACTGAAATATTGCGTCTCGTGCGCCACTCCGCCGTCGCGGAATTCCATGATGCTCACCACGTAGGAGGGGGCGCCATCATAGGTCAGGACCAGTTCGGTCACCCAAAGATCGCCGCTGCCCAGGATCCGCCGCACTGAGAAGCGCTTGTGGTTGGGCTGCACGAAGCGGCTTTTCTGAATGTTGCGCCGGCCGTGGATCCGCTCGCCCGATTGCGGATAATCCAGCACGGCATCGTCGCGATAGATGGCGTGCTCGGCCTCAAAATCATTTGCGTCCGATGCATCCCAATGGTGCTGCAGGGCAGCGCGCGTGGCGCGGTCATCCATGGCAATCTCCCATTCAGCTGCGCGCTCTCGTTGCAGAGCTACAGTCTGCGGGCCGGAGAATGGAGCATCCTCGAGGCTTTCGCGCGTGGATGCGGGCATCCGCAGGCCTCGCAGAGGCTGACGCATCATAGGACGATGGCCGACGTGTCACCACTCCGATCCGAACGGGAGATGTGAGCGAGGTGACCCAGTCGCTGGAGAGAGTTCTCCGGGCCAGTAGCACCGCGCTGAGCTACGCGCGGCAACGACGCTGTCACGCTGGACGGGTGGCAATCCAGATCACGTGGCGGGCGCCGCCGCCACCGCGGCCGGTGGCGCGGATGTTGATCTCCTCGGCCGCGAAGCCGGCCTTGCGCAGGCGCGGGGCGAAATGGTCGTCGGGATGTGACGACCACACCGCCAGCACGCCGCCGGGACGCAAGGCGGCGAAGGCGGTGCGCAGGCCGGTGGGATCGTAGAGCGCGTCGTTGGATTGCCGTGTCAGTCCCTGCGGGCCGTTGTCGACGTCGAGCAGGATCGCATCGTAGGCGCCGCGTGCGGCGGCGATCAGCTTCACGACGTCGGCCTCGCGGATGTCGACGCGCGGATCGGCAAGGCTGGCGCCGGACAATTCGGCCATCGGCCCGCGCGCCCAGGCGATCACGGCCGGCACCAGCTCGGCGACGGTGACGCGGGCCTGCGGACCCAACACTTTCAGTGCCGCCCGCAACGTGAAGCCCATGCCGAGGCCCCCGATCAACAGCCGCGGAGCGGGCTCGGCCTTGATGCGGGCGCAGCTCAGGGTCGCCAGCGCCTCTTCGGATCCGTGCAGCCGGCTGTTCATCAGCTCGTTCGAACCGAGCTTGATCGAGAACTCCTTGCCGCGCTGCATCAGCCGCAGCGGCTCACCGCCGCCGGGCACGTCTGCGGTGTCGATCAGCTTCCAGGGAATCACGGGCGTCTCGCGTCAGTTCGGTTGCGGCATTCCAGGCGACAGAGTCGCCACGCTGCAGCCTGCTTACCATGTTGCCCGCATCCCGTGCCAAGGGGCAGTCGCCACTCTCGCGACGACCTGCATCGCGTCGTTGCGCGTCATTGCGGTGGGGACACCAGCATCCAGGCGCCCGCGGCACTGCAAGCAATGCCGGCCGCGCGCGCGATCCATCGTCCGGCCGGAGTCAGTTTTTCAAACAGCACGAGCAGGGTCAGAATGGCAATCCACATCACGCTCATCACCCCGCCGACGAACAGCAGCGCCATCAGAGCCCAGCAGCAGCCGACGCAATAGCCGCCGTGTCGAAGGCCCAGCAGCAGGCAGCCCTGCAGGTCGCCGCGAAAGCCGCCGTGGCGCATCAGGAACATTAGCGGCGACTGGCATTGGGCAAGGCAGGCGCTCTTCAGCGGCGTCCACTGATAAACGCCTGCCGCGATCAGCACGATGGCGCCGAGCAGATGGTTGTCGATCGCCATCCGCGAATCCAGCAGCGCAGTCCGCTCCACAACCCATTGCAGGCAGGTCGCCACCAGCGAAAAGCCGCTCCAGGCGAGCAGATAGCCGGCCGCAAACCAGCCGGTCGCCGCGAACGGCTGGCCCTGCGCGCGGCCGTGTCGACCCACACGGGCATACATCAGGACCATGGGCGCGGCCGAAGGCGCCATCATCCCGACCATCATCACCGCCCACATCAGGAACACATAGGCGAATTCGATCGCGCGCCAGGGCTCGCTGGCCGGCAACATGATTCCGATGCCGGCCGGGATCATGCGAAAGCCGGTCATGTCCATGCCGCCCATGTCCATGTCGTTGGCGAGCCAGAGCACATAGGCCCATGCCAGGGCAACCATGATCGCGATCGCGCCGCCCACGATCCAGCGATCACGCCGCAGTACGGCTTCCAGGGCGCTGCCCGTCATCTGCAAGGTGGGTTGGCGGCCTTGCCGCACGTCGCATCAGGCCTGGTTGGACCAACTGATCGACGCGTACAGGCCGTTCTTGCCGGAATTGTCCCAGCGCATGCCGTGATCGTTGTAGGTGTTGCCCGCAGCGCCGACGGCCAGCGCCATCCGGTCGGGGCTGACGGGATGGCCGATATTCACCCACATCTCACCGCTCGGATGCATGGTCGGCAGCGGATCGACGGACATGTGCAGAATGTCGGCGATGTCGGCGGACCGCGTCTTGCCGTCGATCCGGAAGGTGATGGCGACCTTGCGCACGCCGAGATTGGTGCTGATCAGCGGCGTGAACGCAGCCATCGGGCCGCCCGCGGCGCCGGTGAAGATCGCGGCCATCGCCTCGGTCTGCTGGTCGTCGGCGCGCTGATCGATATAGGCGGCGATCGACCAGTCTCCCTCCGCCATCACGCCGGGCGCATGGAGCATCACCGCCGCGTTGAGGCCATCGAGCGCGACGTCGCCATAGCGGCCGGTTTCGATGTGGAACAGCAGCGGCACGTTGCAAAAGCCCTCGGTCGGTTGCGCGGTCAGGGGAGGGGCGGCCGACATGAGGCACGGACACAGCAGGCTGCAACTGCAATTCTCGAAATAGTCACCGGACAGGTGCCATGCGACTGGGTCTGCCATCGCTGTCTCCCGCTAGGCCGAACCGACAAATTGCTTTCGAATGCGCGATCTGCAGCTGAAAGCTACGCCGCATGGGGATGTGCCGCAAGCCTAGAAACGATGAGGTTCCGACTGCGATTGATCGCAGAGCCGATGGTTATGGACGCCGATTACCCGCCCGTCACGCTCATGTGCCGGCTGACGCTCGGACGGTTGTGGCGGCGGTCGATGATGAAGTCATGGCCCTTCGGCTTGAGGCCGATGGCGCGGTCGATCGCGGCGCTGAGCTCCTCGTCGCTCGCCGACGCACGGAGCGGCTTGCGCAGGTCGGAGGCGTCCTCGTGGCCAAGGCAGGTGTGCAGGGTGCCGGTGCAGGTGACGCGGACGCGGTTGCAGCTCTCGCAGAAATTATGCGTCATCGGCGTGATGAAGCCGATCGTGCCGCCGGTCTCGGCGACGCGGACGTAGCGGGCAGGGCCGCCGGTGGTCTCGTCAAGATCGGTCATGGTGTAGGTCTGCGCCAGGCGCGCGCGCAGCAGCGACAGCGGCAGATACTGGTCGATGCGGCCTTCGCCGATCTCGCCCATCGGCATCACCTCGATCAAGGTCAGCGCCATGCCCTTGCCGTGCGCCCAGTCGATCAGCGAGGGGATCTCGTCCTCGTTCATGTTCTTCAGCGCGACCGCGTTGATCTTCACGGCGAGACCTGCGGCGCGCGCCGCCTCGATGCCGGCCAGCACGCGGTCGAGATCGCCCCAGCGGGTGATGGCGCGGAACTTGTCAGGATCGAGCGTGTCGAGCGAGACGTTGATGCGGCGGACGCCGCAATCGGCGAGCTCGGCGGCATATTTGGCGAGCTGCGTCGCGTTGGTCGTCATCGTCAGCTCGTTGAGCGCGCCGCTCTTCAGATGCCGCGACAGCGAGCGGACCAGGCCCATCACGTTGCGCCGGACCAGCGGCTCACCGCCGGTGAGCCGGAGCTTCTTGACGCCCTTATGGATGAACGCCGAGCACAGCCGGTCGAGCTCCTCAAGCGTCAGCAGGTCGGCCTTCGGCAGGAAGGTCATGTCCTCGGACATGCAGTAGAAGCAGCGCAGGTCGCAGCGGTCGGTCACCGAGACGCGCAGATAGCTGATGCGGCGACCGAACGGGTCGGTCATCGGGCGCGTCAGGGCGGTGTCACTCAACGTCTCTGCGGTCATGGAAAGCCTTGGCTGGTGGCGGCCCAGGTGGCGGCGATGCCACGCGGCGGCCGCGCAAGCGCGGCCGGTTGTCGGTCTCATGACAATCTAATCATGATCGGCGCGCCTCACAATCATCGACGTGGATCCGTCGATGCTGCAATGCAGCTTCGCCCTGGCAGGTGGCGCGCGGGACGATGGTCCGCTACTGGCGTCCCGGCGCGGGGGCGGGGAAGGCTGAACCGGTGGTTGCGGGCGCCGCCGGCGCAGCGGCCGATTTCTGCGGCTTCGGCTTCTTCGGCCGCATGTGCTTGACGGCCTTCGGCGGCGCGCCCGGCATCGGCTGCAGCTCGGCGACCACCGGGCTCGGATCCATCACGACGGGCGGCGAACTGTTGAAATCCCCGGTGTTGCGGATCACCTGCACCGGGATGGTCGCGGGCTGGTACCTGTCCATCGTGAAGGTGACGCTGAAGCCGGCATCGGGCGCCGGCACCGAGACCGAGCACGGCGTCTTGCAGCCCGGTCCGAGCGAGGTCTTGGCGTCGGCGCCCGGCGGCACCGAGTCGAGCTGCACCGGCACCTCGGGCGCTGCCATCTTGAAGCTGTCCATGGAGAAGGATGAGCACCCGGCCAAGCCGGCTCCCGCAACCGCAATTGCGATGACACGCCGCATCATGATGTCCGCCCCACAACCCTGCGGCCATCGGCCGCAATCCCAGGGCGACCATAGGAGCGTCAGAACAGCGGCGCAACTGCGGTCAACCCTATTCTCAACAGAACGTTAATGCACCGCAAGGTGCGGATTCAGGTCGACAGGGCAGTGGGTTAGGGTGCGATGCGGCAGTGGAATCGCAAGTCCGCTCAGGCGATCCTGAGCGATGGGCTGAGGGCCGTGACGGCCGCCGGCAGCTCGCGCATGTGGTCGATCAGGTGGTCCGGATTGAGCTCCGCGATCGGTACGTCGGTATAGCCGAAGGTGCAGCCGATCACCGGCACGCCGGCGCGGCGCGCGGCGCCGACGTCGGTGCCGGCATCGCCGACCATGATCGCGGCCCCGATCTCACCGCCGGCCTGCGCGATGGTCTGGCGCAGGATCGCCGGATCCGGCTTGGCGACCCCGAACGTGTCGGCACCGCAGATCGCGGCGAAGCGGGAGGACAGGCCGAGCTGGTCGAGCAACCGCTTGGACAGCCATTCCAGCTTGTTCGTGCACACCGCGAACTGGCAGCCGCGCGCGGCGAGGTCGTCCAGCGCCGACTCCAGCCCCTCGAAGGGACGCGATTCGACCGCGATGTTGTCGGCGTAGAAATCGATGAAATCGGTGGTGAGGCGGCCGATGTCATCGGTGCTGGCCAGGCGACCCTCCGCCTCCAGCCCGCGCTCGATCAGCTTGCGGGCGCCGTGCCCGATCATCTTGCGGGCCGAGGCCAGCGGCATCGGCCGCAGACCCTCGCGCTGCAGGATGTGGTTGAGCGCGCTGATGAGATCCGGCGCCGTGTCGACCAGGGTGCCG
Source organism: Bradyrhizobium sp. SZCCHNRI20481 (assembly GCF_032485055.1). NCBI lineage: Bacteria > Pseudomonadati > Pseudomonadota > Alphaproteobacteria > Hyphomicrobiales > Nitrobacteraceae > Bradyrhizobium > Bradyrhizobium sp. SZCCHNRI20481. The sequence goes on along the minus strand of NZ_JAUEUE010000008.1, from coordinate 138,220 downwards.
TCGAGATCGAAGACGATGGTGCTGGAGATGGGCATCGGTATCCGCTAGCGGCCGGCTCATGTCCTTGCAAGAGGCCCGCAATGGCTTTTTGTCCGATTTCGTGGCCGGCGAGAGCTAGGCCCCGCGTCAAAACATCGCTAGATATGCGCCGGCTTTCGGCCCCCGTCCGTGGGGGTCTCGGGGTGTGAAGGGCGGGTTCCTTGGTCGACATGGATGCATTGAAGCGGCAGGCGGCGGCGCGTGCGCTGGAAGAGGTCGAGAGCGGCATGAAGCTCGGTCTCGGCACCGGCTCGACGGCCAAGCATTTCGTCGATCTGCTCGGGGAAAAGGTGCGCGCCGGCCTCAAGATCGTGGGCGTGCCGACCTCGGAGGCGACAAGGGCGCAGGCGCAAGCGTGCGGCGTGCCGCTGACCACGCTCGATGAGATCGACCGGCTCGACATCACCATCGACGGCGCCGACGAGATCAATCCGGCGCTCGACCTGATCAAGGGCGGCGGCGGCGCGCTGCTGCGCGAGAAGATCGTCGCCAGCGCCTCGGATCGCATGATCGTGATCGCCGACGACAGCAAATGGGTGGCGCAGCTCGGCCGCTACCCGCTGCCGGTCGAGGTGGTTCCGTTCGGCCTCGCCGCGACCCAGCGCGAGATGAGTGACGCCTTCGCCACGGCCGGCGTGTCCGGGCCGATGAGCCTGCGCAAGTCCGCAGACGGCCACGTTTTCGTCACCGATGGCGGCCACTGGATTATCGATGTCCGCCTTGGGGAGATCGTGGATCCCCCGCGCCTGGCGGGTCTTTTGAGCGCAATTCCGGGCGTGGTCGAGCACGGGCTGTTCATCGGCCTCGGCAGCACGGCGATCCTGGCGGGCGCACAGGGAATTCGCGTTATCCAGCGGCCCTGAGCGCGGCACGAGGCTGTGCTCAGGGCGGCAACTCACAGGAGACTTGGAATGAAGAGCGTGTTCAGAATCTTGCCGGCCGCCGGAATCGTACTGGCCTTGGCCTCGGCAAGCCCGGTTGCTGCGCAGGGGCAGGCACCGGCGCTGAAGCCGGCCTCGCCCGCCTGCATGGCCGGCGCGCGCGAGATTCTGGGGATGAAGAACGCGGCTGCGATGTACGCCAATGCCGTCCCGGGCATCGTGCAGCAGACCAAGCAGGCGCTGCTGCAGTCCAATCTCAACTACCAGAAAGACCTCGACGAGGTCGCCGTCTCGGTCGCGCAGACCTATGCCGGCAAGGAGAAGGAGATCGGCGAGAAGATGGCGCAGATCTACTGCAACGAGTTCTCCGACCAGGAGATCGCCAACCTCGTCGCCTTCTACAAGTCAGCCATCGGCCAGAAGCTGCTTGCGGCGGAGCCGAAGGCGATCCAGATGAGCATGCAGGCGATGAACCTGTGGGCGGCGGAGTTTTCCGACACCGTCACCGCGCAGTTCCGCGCCGAGATGCGCAAGCGCAACAAGCCGATCTGAGGCTTGCGGCCGAAAGGCCAGGTCGGGGGAGAGATGGCTGAATTCGACGTCGACCTGTTCGTGATCGGTGGCGGCTCGGGGGGCGTACGCGCCGCCCGTATCGCCGCCGGCTATGGCGCCCGCGTGATGGTCGCTGAAGAATACCGCATGGGCGGCACCTGCGTGATCCGCGGCTGCGTGCCCAAGAAGCTGTTCGTGATCGGCTCGCATGTCCGCCAGGAGATCGCCGATGCCGCCGGCTTCGGCTGGACGATCCCGACCGCGACCTTCGACTGGCCGACGCTGATCAGGAACAAGGACAAGGAGATCGCCCGGCTCGAGGCGGCCTACACCAGCAACGTCGAGAAGTCTGGCGCCAGGATCGTCAAGACCCGCGCGGTGCTCGAGGACGCCCACACCGTGCGGCTGACGACCGGCGAGACCATCCGCGCCAAGTACATTCTCATCGCGACAGGCGGCGCGCCCAACCACGGCACGCCGATTCCCGGCATCGAGCACGTCATCTCCTCCAACGAGGCGTTTCATCTCGACGAGCTGCCGCGCCGCATCGTGATCCAGGGCGGCGGCTACATCGCACTCGAATTCGCCTGCATCTTCGCCAATTTCGGCTCCGACGTGACCGTCGTCTATCGCGGCGACAACATCCTGCGCGGCTTCGACGAGGACGTTCGCCGCCACGTCCGCTCCGAGATGGAGAGGGAAGGCATCACCATCCTGACCGGCTGCACGGTGACGAGCGTCGACAAGCACGGCCAGGACTACACCACGCATCTGTCGAACGGCTCCAGCATCGCCTCCGACAAGGTGATGTTCGCGATCGGCCGCCATCCGGCCGTGGCCAATCTCGGCCTGGAGAAGGCTGGCGTCGCCATCAATCCGAGGAACGGCGGCATCGCGGTGGACGCGTTCTCGCAGAGCTCGGTCCCGAGCATCTACGCGATCGGCGACGTCACCCATCGCTTCAACCTGACGCCGGTCGCGATCCGCGAGGGCCACGCCTTCGCCGACACCGTGTTTGGCGGCAAGACCGTTCGCGTCGATCACGCGGACATTCCGACGGCCGTGTTCTGCCAGCCTGAAGTGGGCACCGTCGGTCTCACCGAGACGCAGGCGCGCGAGCTGTACGACCGCGTCGACATCTACAAGACGAACTTCCGCCCGATCAAGGCGACGATGTCCGGCCGCGACACCCGCGTGCTGATGAAGCTCGTCGTCGACGGCGCCAGCGATCGCGTGCTTGGCTGCCACATCGTCGGCGACATGGCCGCCGAAATCACCCAGGCCGTGGCGATTGCCATCAAGATGAAGGCGACCAAGGCCGATTTCGACGCCACTATCGCGTTGCATCCCTCCGCCGCCGAGGAGCTGGTGACGATGCGCACGGTGACCGAGCGCCACGTGCGGCAGGCGGCGGAGTAGGGCGCCAACTGCTTTTGGGGCTCGTGCGCGGCCGGCGTCCGTAGCGACTGCGGTGGGCCGGTGCTCATGGTCTGACGACGGTCCACACCGTGGCCGATCGGGCTTGCTGCCGTTGGAACCGTTCAGCGGTTGGAGAGCGACCAGCATGTCCCAAGATGATTGCCTTGCGACCTATCCGCCGCTGAACACCCTGAAGCCCGTTGCCGAGAACATCTGGATCGTCGACGGGCCCGTGATCCGCTTCGGTATTCCCGGGCTGAAATTTCCGTTTCCCACCCGCATGACCGTGGTGCGATGCGCCTCCGGAGATCTGTTCATCCACTCGCCCACGCCGTTGACGCCGGCGCTGCGGGCCGAGATCGACCGGGAAGGCCGCGTGCGCGACATCATCGGTCCGAATCGCATCCACTATTGGTGGATCCCCGACTGGCAGGCGGCCTTTCCCGACGCGGCGATCTATCTGGCGCCGGGCATTCGCGCGAAGGCGAAGGGCCGCATCGAATTCGAGGGCAGGCCGCTGGATCGCAGCGGTGGCTATCCCTGGGATGATGAGATCGCGACCTTGCCCGTCGTCGGCAGCTATATGACGGAGGTCGTATTCTTCCATCGCCCTTCGCGCACGCTGATCCTGACCGATCTGATGGAGAATTTCGAGCCGGCCAAGATCGGCGCCGGCTTGGCGCGCTACCTGAGCTGGATCGGGGGGGTCGGTCCGCCGCATGGCGGCCTGCCGCGCGAACTCCGGCTGACATTTACCTGGCGGCACCGACGCGAGTTGCGGGCGGCCGTGGAGACCATGCTAAGGTGGCACCCCGAGCGGATCGTGATCGCCCATGGCGCCTGGCACCGGACCGACGGCACCGAGATCCTGCGCGAGGCATTCTGCTGGTTGTTGCGGCCTTGAACCGCCGGCTGGGCTTCATGAGACCGGCCTTCGTGATGCCGTGCTTTTCTCTTCCCGCGACGGACGTATAAGCTCGTGCGATTGAGGTTGGCGCCAGGCATCCCTCGGCCGCGGAGGAGCTGGTGACGATGCGCACGGTGACCGAGCGCCACGTGCGGCAGGCGGCGGAGTAGGTGGACGACCGCGACGCGCGGCCGGGTCAGGGGCCGGCTCGGCGGTAAAGCGCAAGGGCGCCGGCAAGGCTCAGCAGCGCGCCGCCGCAGATGCGATCGAGCCAGAGGGCACCGGAGCGCTTGAGGAAACGCATCGCTTGCGAGCCCGCGCTCGCGTAGGCGAGCATGATCAGGACATCGAGCATCGCGAAGGTGAGGGCCAGCGTGAGATATTGCGGCAGCTGCGGCGCGGACGGCACCACGAACTGCGGCAGGAATGCCGAGAAGAACAGATAGCCCTTTGGATTGGTGATCGCGACGAGGAAGCTTTTCAGAAACAGCGCGTGCGGCTGTCGTGACCCGTCCTTGCCGTCTGCGGACGCCGCAAGGTCGATCGACCCGCTGGACCGCAGCAGCATGAGCCCGAGATAGGCGAGGTAGGCCACGCCGATCCACTTCACGACCGAGAACCAGAATTCGGAAGCGGCCAGCAGCGCGCCCAGGCCGACCGCGACGGCGCCGATGAGGATGAAGTCCGAAGCCACCGCGCCGGCGATGCCGGCCCAGGCGCGGCGTACACCGACACGCGAGCCGTTGGTGAGGGCCAGCAGCACCGTCGGACCGGGGGTCGCGATCCCGATGAAGGCGACGATGGCGAAGCTGAAGAGCGTAAGAGCGTTCACGTCAGAATGGCCTCGTTGGCGGAAGACGCGCCAGTAGGGGGCGGTTCGGCCGCGAACGCAAGACGTTCCTTGGAGGCGGCCAGCGATCGTCTTCGCTGACGCACGCTCGACCTGCCGGATCGCCAAGAGGCTTGACTCCCGCCCGGAAAACGCCGCTGGGCGCGATTGCCCGTTCAGCGCTCCACCCGCGAGGCGGTCAACTTCGTCGCGACGTAGGGCAGCGCGAACAGATACAGCCCCGTGCCGAGCAGCACGATGAGCGGAATCAGCGCCAGCAGGCCGACCCACAGCGGGGCTTGCGTCTGCGTCATCGCGGCGATGTTGACGATGACGGCGACCGTGAAGGCGATCGATACCCAGCGATGGACCTGCCGGACGGTGTTGTTCCAGTTCAAGTGCTTCTCCCCTGATGACGTCGTGATGCGCACGCCTCAGCCGAGGCGCGCGACGCTCTGTTCGAGCGCATCGAAGAATTTCGGCCAGCCATAGCGTGCACCCTGATAGGCGCGGGTCTGGTCGGCTGCGAAGCCGGTCTGCTCCATGCGCAGGTGCGTGCCCAAGGCGGTCGGCGTCAGCGTCCAGGTCACGACGCTGTCGAGGCCAGCCGCCGCCCAGGTGTAGGACAACGTCTTGTGCGGCTCGATGGTCACGACCTGGCAGTCGACGACGCCCCAGTCGGCCTTCAGCTTGAAGCGATGATCGACCGCCGGCGCGAAATCATTCGTCATCAGCCACTCTGCGATCAGATGCGGCTGCGTCAGCGCGCGCCAGAGTTTTTCGGGCGGATGCGCGAATTCGCGCTCGACGACGACGGTGCGGGTTTCTGGCGCAGGTGAGCTCATTGATCCATCCTGTTGAGCAGAGTGTCGAGTTCGTCGAACCGGCTCTCCCAGAACGCAGCCATCCGGCTGGTCCAGTCGAGCAGGGGCGCCAGCGCCTTCGGCTGCGCACGGTAATGCGTCTGGCGGCCTTCGTGACGCTCCCGCACGAGGCCCGCCTGCTTGAGCAGGCCGAGATGCTTCGACACCGCCGGCTGCGACACGCCGGCCTTGGCCGTCAGCGCCCCGACGGTCTGCTCGCCATGCCGGCACAGGCCTTCGAAGATGGCGCGCCGCGTCGGGTCGGCAAGCGTGCGGAACAGCATGTCGGGAGAGCGCGGCATTCAATCCATAACTCGTTGGTTATGGGTTTATCCATAACCGAACGGTTATCGATCGGTCAAGCGCAAGCTTCATCCTTGATGATCGATCGGGTGATCCGGACGGCATGCCGCCCGGATCACCGCTGCGTCACGATGCGATCAGGGCGTCAGCGTCCACAGCTGAGATCCCGCTGCCGCGGCGGTCAGCAGCTGGTTGCCGACCGAGGTGCCGTTCTGGCTGACGACCTCGACCGGATAGCTGCGCAGCGCGATCGTGCCGGTCGCAGCATCATAGCGGAAGCGCTGGTTGTTGTTGCCGGTGCAGGTCCAGATGATCAGTTGTGCACCATCGCCATAGGTGCCGTTGTTGTCCAGGCAGTAGTGCGGATCCTGCATGCTGCGGATCATGCCGCTGGCGTCGTCGTAGCTCCAGGTCTGGTTGGCGGCGCCGGTGCAGTACCACTGGATCACGGCCGTGCCGTCGGCCATCGCGCCGCCATTGACGTCCATGCACAGCGCGGACGTGCGGTTGACGATGCGGACAGGCTGGCGCGATGGTGGCGCGGCGCTGGAGACCGGCGCGTAGACGACGCCGAGCTTGTCGATCCCGTCACCGGACCGGCCATGGAAGCCGGTGATCTGCCAGCCGCTCGGCGCGGCGTAGCTGGTGCAGGTCGCGGTGGTCGTGCCGCCCGCCAGCGTGCGGCCCGTGCTGGTGGTGAACGCAATCCGGAAGATGCGCGTATGGCCCTGGTACTGATCGCTGCACAGACCGACCGAGGTGAGATATTCGCCGCTGCCGAGCGTCAGGCTCTGCGCCGTGCCGCCGGTGCCGCCATGGCTGTAGACATAGCCGTTGGAGAGCGTCAGTTCGACCTGGTCGACCCGGCTTCCGGTGCGGATGGTCAGCTTGCTGACCGCGGGATCGGCGGGCAGCGCCGATGAATCATTGTAGCTCGTGCCATGCGGGCCGCCGAACTGATCGCTCAGCCTGCGGTTCGCGGCCGTCGAGAAGCTCCACTTCACCTCGATCGGGTGATGGTCGGAGAGCTGCGCGCCGCTCGAATCGAGCGCGTCCTGCCGGTCGACATAGGACGTGGCCTGCAGGTTGAGGACGCCGTTGTTGCGCCACAGCACCTTGTCGACGATCTCGCAATCCGGCCGTGCCGTCTGGGGATCGCCGCAGACCAATGCAGCGCCGATCGGAGGCACGCTGCCGCCGCGCATCGTCTCGATCCAGGCATCGCTGAAGCCGTGATGCAGGAATTCCCACATGTTCTGGCCGGCCCGCGTGTAGCGCGTGTTGGTGTCGCCCATCACCATGACGGCATTGCCGGCGGAATTCGCCTCGATGTAGCTCAGGATCTGCACCACGTCGGACTCGCTATAGGCGAGATCGGTGGAGGACGTGCCGGACTGGGCGTGCAGGTTGTAGAAGTCGAGATAGACGCCCTCGGCGAGGCGGGTGCGGACCAGGGAGAATCCCTTCGGCGTCAGCGCGTCGGAATCGGCCCGCTTGGTCCAGGTGACGCGATCGAGATCGTCGAACGCGTAGGTGCTGAGCGTGTTCATGCCGTCGCCGATTCCGGCCGTGCCCGAGGTCGGCGTGCGATACGGATGGTTGTCGCAGGTGTCATAGAGCGCGGCGTGCCAGAGAAAATCCTCCTGCACGTTGACGATGCCGAACTGGCGCAGGTAGCAGCTGATCACGCGCGAATGTGCGTCGCTGCCGCCGTTATAGGCGGTCGGCGTTTCCGCCACGTTGTAGGTCAGCGTGCTGAACGTTCCGTCGGCTGCGTGTAGCGCGCTGCCGAGCAGACTGGCGCATCCAAGCGCGATTGCGCCCGCCCATAGGCGAAGTGTCATTGGTCGAATCCCCTCGATGATGCCGGATAACGGGGCGCGCGATATCATCTGTCGCGTGTCGGCCTGATGACGGATCGATGCATGTTCTCTGCGCGGCGTGTCGGAACAGCGGGTGCAAGCTGGAGTTGCTGCGCTTCCGCACGGCCCTTTCGCCTGCGCTCTCCGATCGTCGGCGGCCATAGTGGCGGTTCGGGATGACGAGCGGAGAAAGGCCGACCAACCCCGCTTCTTCCGGCTCGCTGGGCGTCCTTGTCTTCCGTGAGATCAACGACGCGCTGTTCAGGAAGATCATCCTGAGCATTCTGCTGGCGTCAGGGCTGCTGCTGGCCGTCTGACGGGAGGGACGTCGTTGCTTGCTGAGCATTGCGGGTGATGGCCGATCACTCCACCCATCCCGTCGCGATGGCGTTGGCCCAGTCCGGCCGGCCGCCGCGTCGGGCAAGGGCGGCCATCGCTGTGCCGTCATAAGGCACGTAGCGAAACGTCAATGACCAGCATCCATCTCGGCGCTCTGCGATCGCATAGCAGGCGTCCGGCGTGCCAGTCTGCACGTGATAGCGCTTGGGCGTGGAGATCCGATAGCCCGGCAGCCCGACGCTGCCGGGATTGACGATCAGCCGGCCATCGCCGAGCCGGACGATGCGCGGAATGTGGCTGTGCCCGCACAAAATCAGCGAGGCATCGATGCCGGCGGCCCGCGCTTCGATGCTGGCAAGATTGCTTGGACGCGGTGTGTCGCCCTCCGTGATCCCTTCGAGCCAGAACGCCGCATCGTCGTCCGGGGCGGCGTGACACAGGAACACCTCATCGCGATACAGCAACGTCGCCGGCTGTGCCGCCAGCCACGCGACTTGCTCCTGCCGGAGCGCACGTACGTCCCCGCGGGACAAATCTCCGGCACGATGCCGATCGATCATATGCCGGTCCTGATCGCCCCTGACCGACGGGAAATCGCGTGCCATCAGCATCTCGGCCGTCTGTATCGGCGCGAGCGGGCCGCTGAGATGGTCGCCGAGATTGACGACGTCATCAATGCCAAGCGAAGCGATGTCGGCCAGCACGGCCGCCAGCGCGTCGCAATTTCCGTGGATGTCGGCGATGGCCGCAAACCGCATGAGAGCCTCCGTTCAGGAACGGCGGGCAGGGCGTTGCCATGCAATGAACCGTTCGCTTTAGCTGCACTTTGAGACGCGCCCGCAAGCTGATGGTCAAATCGGCGCTTGGCACGATCAGTAGCACGCTGCGGATGAGGACGACAATCAGTGGGCCGAGGCCGGATGTCGCTACGCTCGCGGTTCTGTCGACGGCAAAAGCGGTCGTTCCGACGAAGATTCTTCTTTACGAATATCAGAAATCATGCTCTATTGTGCGCATCCCGCCTCACTCGGAGGGGCGTTGCGCGCGATCGTCACGACACGCGGGGCGGGGAGCGATGGCCGCGAGTAAGCCGCAGCGTGTCTTCGGACACGCGGACGAACGGCTTGGCGCGGACGTGAAGTCGCAGCGTGCTGACACCCCGATGCTGGTGTCCCACGCAAGGCGCGTAAGCGCGTTGCGTGCATGGTGGCCAACAAGCCCGGCGCACCAGGCAGACTGCGTATAAGCGTTAAGACTGTCGCGCGGGGAATGCCGGTTGATCGGCTGCACCTGTGGTACCTGCCGCCTGCACTTTCTTCCGCAGGCGGGCCATGGGTGAGGCCTTCACCCGGCATTCCCTGCGCCCTCCGACTTGATGAGGGTGAACGACATCAGCACAGCTCGGGCAGCACCTGCCGCGGGAGCGCTCGCTCATGGGCCATGACGAACCAATCGCGTCAGCTTTCGAGCAGCCACTCCGTCGCGCTGCGCCACAGCGTGTCGCGATGCGCCGCGCGGAAGAAGCCCATATGGCCGATTGCGGACGCGCCGACGTCCTGCGGCGCGATGCTGAGCAGCTCCGGCGTCGTGCCCGTATAACCAGCGCACAGCAGCTCGACCGCCGGCCGCGTCGCCCAGGGATCGTCGGCGAGGCACAGCGCCCGGACGGGACTCTTGAAGTTGGCGTAGTTGGCAAGCGGCAGCGATGCGTCATCGAACAGATAGCGCGGGCTCATGATCCAGCGCACCCATTGCAGGAAGACACCCTTCGGCAGGTCCTCGCCGACGCCACTCCAGCCCGGCGTGTAACCCAGCGCATGAGTCAGCGGGACGCCAACGCCGTTGAGCATCGTCGCCACGCGCCAGCGTTCGCCCGGGGCCATGAGCTTCCAATAGCCGGCCTGCGAGGCGATGAAGAGGGCGCGCGACACCTCGGTGTTGTTGGCGAGCAGGCCGAGCGTCTGGCCGCCGAAGGAGTGGCCGACATAGCGCAGCGGCAGCGCACCATAGCGCGCACGCATCCAACCGACCGCGCCGGTGATGTCGAGTGCGGCCCAGTCGGTCATCGAGGCCGCAAAGCCCTTCAGGGAGAGGGGACGGCTGCCGCCGATCCCGCGATAGTCGTAGGTCAGAACCGCGCAACCCTGTTGGGCAAGATGAGCTGCGAAGCCGCGATAGATTCGGCGCGGGATCGCCGCCCCGGAATTGATCAGCACGGCATGCGCGGGTGTACCGCGCGGCGCGAACAGGGTGCCCGCGAGCTCAAAGCCGTCGCTGGCCGTAATGGTCAGATCCTCACTCGAAACGCCATTGGATCCCGTCTCGCCCACGCCTCGTCCTCCCATCACGCGCCGAGCCGCAGCAAAGTCAAATTCGGCTTGCGGTGCAAGCCCTTGTGTCTGCGCCTTAAATTCCAAGTGGCGGCGCGGAGGCAGGCTGTGTATAAGGCGCGCGCCGCAGTAGGGGATGAACGCGCGGTATTCGCAAGGGAGTTGAAGCCATGACCGAGCGCTGGAGCCCGGAGAGCTGGCGTTCCAAGCCGGTGCAGCAGGTGCCTGACTATCCCGACCAGAAGGCGCTGGCCGAGGTCGAGGCGCAGCTTGCGACCTTCCCGCCGCTGGTGTTCGCCGGCGAGGCGCGCAACCTGAAGAAGGCGCTGGCGCGGGTGGCGGCCGGCCAGGCCTTCCTGCTGCAGGGCGGCGACTGCGCCGAGAGCTTCGCCGAGCACGGCGCCAACAACATCCGCGACTTCTTCCGCGTGCTGCTGCAGATGGCCGTGGTCATGACCTATGCCGGCGCGGTGCCGGTGGTGAAGGTCGGCCGCATCGCCGGCCAGTTCGCCAAGCCGCGCTCGTCGCCGACCGAGAAGATCAATGGCGTCGAGCTGCCGAGCTATCGCGGCGACATCGTCAACGACACCGCCTTCACGCCCGAGGCGCGCATTCCCGATCCGCGCCGCCAGCTCGACGCCTACCGGCAGTCGGCGGCGACCCTGAACCTGCTGCGCGCCTTCGCCACCGGCGGCTTCGCCAATCTCGGCAGCGTGCATCAATGGATGCTCGGCTTCGTCAAGGATAGCCCGCAGTCGCGCCGCTACAAGGAGCTGGCCGACCGCATCTCCGAGGCGCTCAACTTCATGCGCGCCTGCGGCCTCGACCTCGAGAGCCATCCGGAGCTGCGTGCCACCGACTTCTACACCAGCCACGAGGCGCTGCTTCTCGGCTATGAGCAGGCCTTCACCCGCGTCGATTCCACCACCGGCGACTGGTACGCGACCTCGGGCCATTTCATCTGGATCGGCGACCGCACCCGGCAGCTCGATCACGGCCATGTCGAGTATTTCCGCGGCATCAAGAACCCGATCGGCCTGAAATGCGGCCCGTCGCTGAAGCCGGACGAGCTGCTGAAGCTGATCGACATCCTCAATCCCGACAACGAGCCGGGCCGGCTGACCCTGATCAACCGCTTCGGCGCCGACAAGGTCGGCGATCATCTGCCGGGACTGATCCGCGCGGTGCAGCGGGAAGGGCGCAAGGTGGTGTGGTCGTGCGATCCGATGCACGGCAACACCATCACCTCGACCTCGGGCTACAAGACGCGGCCGTTCGATCGCATTGTATCCGAGGTGCGGGCGTTCTTCGCGGTGCATGCCGCGGAGGGCACCCATGCCGGCGGCATCCATCTCGAGATGACCGGCAAGGACGTCACCGAATGCATCGGCGGCGCGCGGGCGATCACCGATGAGGATCTCAACGACCGCTATCACACGGTGTGCGATCCCAGGCTCAATGCCGAGCAGTCGATCGACATGGCGTTCCTGATCGCCGAGCTGCTGAAGCAGCAGCGCGGCGGCAAGTCCGCACCGATGCCGGCCGTCGCGGGCTTCTGATGCTGCGTCTGTGGCGCGCGACGGTCAACTCGCGCAACGGCCTGGCCTTCGCGCTCCGCTCCGAGCAGGCGGTGCGCGAGGAGGTGGTCGCGTTCCTGCTGGCGCTGCCGCTGGCCTATGTCGTCGGCGCGACGCCGATGCGCAGCGTCGAGCTGGTCTGCGCGGTGGTGCTGGTGCTGGTGGTCGAGCTGCTCAACACCGCGATCGAGAAGCTCGCCGACCGCCTCACCACGGAGCATGATCTGCAGATCGGCCGGGTCAAGGATCTCGGCTCGGCCGCGGTCGGCGTCGCGCTGCTGATGTCCGGCAGCTTCTGGCTGTTCGCGATCGCCGAGCGGCTTGGGCTGCTTTGAATGAGTTGAGCGATGGTCGCTGACATCTTCAGGGTCACGCTGGCCCAGCTCAACCCGACGGTCGGCGACATCGCCGGCAACGTCGCCAAGGCGCGCGAGGCGCGTGCGAAGGCTTCGGCCGATGGCGCCGATCTCGTGGTGCTGCCGGAGTTGTTCATTGCGGGCGATCCGCCGCAGGACCTCGTCTTGCAGCCGGCATTTCAGGCCGCGTGCCAGGCCGCGATCGAGGCTCTCGCGCGCGAGACCGCCGATGGCGGGCCGGCGGTGCTGATCGGTACGCCCTGGAACGAGGACGGCAAGCTCTACAACGCCTGCGCGCTGCTCGATGCCGGCCGCATCGCCGCGACGCGCTTCAAGGCCAACCTGCCCGATGGTGATCAGAAGCGCCTGTTCACGCGCGGCCCGGCTGCCGGCCCGCTCAGCGTGCGGGGCGTTCGCATCGGCGTCGCGATCGGCGACGACATCTCGATCGAAGAATCCTCGAACGACGAAAACGTCATCGAGACGCTGGCGGAAACCGGGGCCGAGTTCATCGTCGTGCCGAGCCGCTCATGCTACCTGCGCAGCGGCGGCGACCGGCGCCTGTCGGCCGCCGTGGCGCGCGTCACCGAAAGCGATCTGCCGCTCGTCTGGCTCAATCAGGTCGGCGGTCAGGATGGCGAGGTGTTCGACGGCGCGTCCTTTGCGCTGAACGCCGATCTCTCGGTGGCGGCACAGCTCCCGGGCTTCGTCGCTGAAGTCACGACCTTGGCATGGAGCAGGGGAGACGATGGCTGGCAGTGCCGGGGACCGGTCACCACGCTGATCGAGGGCGACGAGGCGGACTACGCGGCCCGCGTGCTCGGCCTGCGCGACCATGTCGAGAAGCGCGGCTTCACCGGCATCGTGCTCGGCCTGACCGGAGGCATCGAATCCGCGCTGTCATTGGCGATGGCCGTCGATGCGCTGGGAGCTGCGAGGGTTCGCGGCGTGGTGCTGTCCGGGCCCGACATGCCGCAGGAGGCGCGGGCTATTGCAATCGCGGCGCGGCTCGGCGTCACCGCCGAGGTGTTGCCGATCACGGCGGCAGTGGCAGGCTTCGAAACGGTTCTGCCCGGTCCGCTGGCGAGCGGCGCCCGTCACGATCTCCTGGCGCGCGTGCGCGGCACGCTGCTGCTGGGCTTGGCGAGCCTCTCCGGTGCGCTCGCCGCCGTGCCGCTCAAGAGGTCGGACCGATATGGCTGTGAGATCGGTGACGCGATCGGCGGTGTCGCTCCATTCGACGACATGTCCCAGGCCGAGATCGTTCGTCTCGCAGCGCTGCGCAATCGTTGGAAGCCTGCGAACGCGCTGGGACCGTCGGGCGAAGTCATATCGCCCGATCTCGCTGGCCGCGCGTTCTCAGATGCGTTCGAAGGATGACCCGATGACCCGGCGATCTCGCTCAGCGCGCCGGGATGAAAGTCGGTCCGACCGTGCGGATCTGCTTGTCGCCACCGGCGCCCGTGGTGTCCGCGGTCGCGGGCGCTGCGGCCTCGGCCGGCGCGGCACCCTTCCGGGCGGCGTTCGCAGGCGGCTTACCGGTCTGGCGCTGCTGCATCCGCTTGGCGCTCTCCTCGGTGACGATGATGTCGCCCTGCTGCTCGGCTGCGGCCTTGTCATCGATCGATTTCAGCGCGTCGGCCCAGGTCTGTCCCGCGGCCTTGCAGGAACAGCTCGGATTGAACTCGGTGCGATACTTGAAGGCGTTCGGCAGCGCGGTGTAGGGCTGGCCGTTGACCGAGACCGCCTGGTTCATGTCCTCGCCGGGATTGCGATAGGTGAACAGCGTCGCGTCGGCGGCGGGGCATTGCGCCTTGCAGGCGCGCTCGTCGTCGGCGAAGCGGCCGGGAACGGTGGCGAACGAGATCGGGAAATAGGCGCCGTCGCAGCTACGTACGCACACGGTCCGGTAGGTGCCCTGCGGCGCCGCGAGATCGGCGCTCGGCGGGGGCAGCGATGCGGCCGGATTGCTGTCGGCGCCGCCGCCGAACAGGCTGGTCAGGAAGTTGCCGCCGCCGCCGCGATTGGCGTTGGCATATTGCTGGTACTGCGGGCCGCAATTGTTCTGGCCGAGCGCTGCCAGCACCGAGCGGCGCTGATTGTCGCGCTCACCACCAAACCCGCCGCCGCGCAGCCGCTCCAGGCTGTTGGTGATCTGGTCGAGATTGGTTCGCATCTGCTGGATCTGGTTGTTGACCGGAGCGCATTCCGCGGAACGGCCATTGAACAGCGAGAAGAAGCCGGTGCTGTCGCAGCCTATGCGCTTGGCCTGCATGCTGACGCGGTCGAGCTCGCCTTGCTGCTTGGCGGCCGCGTCCTGATAACGCCGGATCTGGTCCTCACGCGCGGGATCGCCGCCACCGCCGCGATCGATCGAGGCGAGCTGCGCTTCCAGACGCGGGCAGATCGGATTGACGCCGGCCTGCGGCCCGGGCTGGCCCGGCGGCATCTGCGCATAGGACTCGGAGCTGGATTGCGCCAGGGCGTGCGAGCCGGTCAGGGTCAATCCGAGCAGCGCAGAGACGGCCAACAGGCGCGGAGACAAGGATGCGATCAAGATGCGGTATTCCGGTCCATGGGTGCAGCCGCGGGACTAGCACAGAATTCGGAAAAATCGCGGCAGCGGCGGGCATCCCATAGCCGCTTTGTCGGGCATCGTCACGTCGTTTCCGGGGCGCCGGGGTGGCGGGAACAGCCGTTCCCGGCCGTCTCAGCGCTGGCAGGTGATCGCGACGAAGTCGCTGCAGCCGCCGTGGGCACAGTTTGCGCCAGCTTTCGGCACCGATCCGGTGATTTCATCGGGGTCGACGCGGCGATAGGAGGAGGCCTGTGCAAAATCCCGTGATTGGCAGTACGACCGCGCGGCCGAGGCACCGCATCGGTCGCCCTTGGCGAGGCACTGGTCGACGCCGTAGCCGTCGGCTTCGTTGGCGATGATGAAGATGCGGCTCTCCGCCGTGGCGGTGGTCGCGGCGGCGAGGAGAACACAGCAGGCGAGCAGCGCCGAGGAGATTCGCATGGTGCACCGGTGGGTGTAGGAGACAACTCATGGTTAGGCCCAAAAGGTTAAGAATGATTAACCATGAGGCGGGGCGCGAGCATTTGGGCAGTGAAAACGGCCGTTTTGCGGCTCTTGACGGAGACAGCCGGCTGCAGCATGGTGAGTTTCATGAACGGTTTCCTCGCCATCTGCTGCATTTGCCGCGAGATTACGCGCTAGCGATTCGCTGGCTGAGGCCGTCTTTTCTCAACAGAGATGATCAGGACGCCCGGCCGGCAGGTCGGAAGCGTGATTCGTGCCGTGGCGGCCCGCTCGCGGGCGGTCGTGCGGCGTAGGACACCCGTTGCGCTTCGTCATGGACTGTCGGTCCGGCGGGGCGGTGAGCACAGGGCATTCGGGGACGGACCATGGACTTGCGTTTGTACGACACCGCGTCGCGGGAGAAGCGCTCCTTCGTGCCGCTCGATCCGAACAATGTCCGCATGTATGTCTGCGGACCGACGGTCTACGACTTCGCCCATATCGGCAATGCGCGGCCCGTGATCGTCTTCGACGTGCTGTTCCGGCTGCTGCGGCATCTCTATGGCAAGGATCACGTCACCTACGTCCGCAACATCACGGACGTCGACGACAAGATCAACGCGCGCGCTGCGCGCGACTTTCCCGGACTGCCGCTGAACGAGGCGATCCGCAAGGTCACGGAGGTGACGGCCAATCAGTTCCACAGCGACGCGGCTGCGCTCGGCAGTCTGCCGCCGACCTTCGAGCCACGCGCCACCGAGTTCGTGCTGCCGCGCCCTGATGGCAAGGCGGATATGGTGACCCTGATCAAGCAGCTGATCGCGCGTGGCCACGCCTATGAGGCGGGCGGCGAGGTGTTGTTCGACACCCGGTCGATGCCGGACTATGGCGCGCTATCAGGTCGTAGGCTCGACGAGCAGCTCGCCGGCGCGCGCGTGGCCGTCGATGCGCACAAGAAGAATCCCGCCGACTTCGTGCTGTGGAAGCAATCGTCGGAGGACGAGCCGGGCTGGGACAGCCCGTGGGGCCGCGGACGGCCGGGCTGGCACATCGAGTGCTCGGCGATGAGCGCGGCCTTTCTCGGTGAGGTCTTCGACATCCATGGCGGCGGGCTCGACCTGATCTTCCCGCATCATGAGAACGAGATCGCGCAGTCGCGTTGCGCGCACGGCACGTCCGTGATGGCGAACTACTGGCTGCACAATGAGTTCGTCCAGGTCGAGGGCGCGAAGATGTCGAAGAGCCTCGGCAACTTCGTCACCATCCGAGACCTGCTGGCGGACTGGCCCGGAGAGGTGTTGCGCCTCAACATGCTCAAGATGCATTATCGCTCGCCGGCGGATTGGACGGTCAAGGGCCTGGAGGAGAGTGCCAAGACGCTCGACGACTGGTATTGCGTCGCGGCCGATGCGCCGGGCGAGCAGCCGGAGCGTGAGATCATCGCCGCCCTCGTCGACGACCTCAACACGCCGCTGATGATCGCAGAGCTGCACGCGTTGCGGAGCCGTGCGGCGTCCGGCGGCGAGATGGATCGCGCTGCCTTTGCAGGCTCGCTTCGTTTTGCGGGCTTCCTGTCAGAAACCGTCGCGCAATGGGAGGCGCGAAAGCAGCAGGCCAAAGGCGTCGACGCCGCCAAGGTCGAAAGCCTGATCGCCGAGCGCACCGCGGCTCGCGCGCGCAAGGACTTCAAGGAGTCCGATCGCCTCCGCGACGAGCTCGCGGCGATGGGTGTCGTGTTGAAGGATGGCAAGGGCGCCGACGGCAAGCCGGTGACGACCTGGGAGATCGCGCGATGAGCAAGCCCGACACGCCGTTTCCGCGGCACTGGCTGTACTACATCCTGCTCAAGCTGGTTCTGATCGCGGGCGCAGTGGCGCTGGTCACGAAACTCTACGGCATGTGGTGACGCATGGGACAGGCTCTCCCGAGGCCCGCGCTGCGGCCGTTTCTTCCCGCTGATGCGCCGGTTCTGGCCGCGATCTTCGTCGCCAGCATCCAGGAGCTGACCGGTGACGATTACAGCGAGGAGCAGCAGGAGGCCTGGGCTTCCGCTGTGGACGATGAGACGGGCTTCGGCAAAAGGTTGGCGTCCGAGCTCACCTTGATTGCGACCCTGCAGGGCTCGCCGGTCGGCTTCGCCGCGCTGAAGGGAAACGATCACATCGACATGCTCTATGTCCATCCGAACGCGGCGGGGCAGGGCGTCGGGGCCCTGCTATGCGACGCGCTGGAAAAGCTGGCGGGCGCGCGCGGCACGACCGGTCTGTCGGTCGACGCCAGCGACACGGCGGTCGAATTCTTCCGCAAGCGCGGCTACGTCGCGCAGCAGCGCAACAGCGTCTCCATCAACGGCGAGTGGCTCGCCAACACGACGATGAAGAAGACGCTCGGCTCCGGGGGAGCACAGGCATGAGCACGGCAGGCACAAGCAGGGAACGACTTTATCTGTTCGACACCACCCTGCGCGATGGCGCGCAGACCAACGGTGTCGATTTCACGCTGGCCGACAAGCAGGCCATCGCGCGCATGCTCGACGATCTCGGCATCGACTATGTCGAGGGCGGCTATCCCGGCGCCAATCCGCTCGACACGGAGTTCTTCGCCGCCAAGCCCAAACTCGGCCACGCCCGCTTCACGGCCTTCGGGATGACGCGCCGGGCGGGACGCTCGGTATCCAACGATCCGGGCGTAGCGGCGTTGCTGGAGGCCAAGGCAGACGCGATCTGCTTCGTCGCGAAGTCATCCGCCTATCAGGTGCGCGTCGCGCTGGAGACCAGCAACGAAGAGAATCTCGCCTCGATCCGCGACAGCGTGACGGCTGCAAAGGCTGCGGGGCGCGAGGTGATGCTCGACTGCGAGCATTTCTTCGACGGCTACAAGGAGAATGCGGAGTTCGCGCTGGCCTGCGCACGCGCGGCACATGAGGCCGGCGCGCGCTGGGTCGTGTTGTGCGACACCAATGGCGGCACCATGCCGCACGAGATCGAGGCGATCGTCGGCGAGGTCGTCAAGCACGTGCCGGGCGATCACCTCGGCATCCACGCCCACAACGACACCGAACAGGCGGTGGCGAATTCGCTGGCTGCGGTGCGTGCCGGCGTGCGCCAGATCCAGGGCACGCTGAACGGGCTCGGCGAGCGCTGCGGCAACGCCAATCTGTGCTCGCTGATCCCCACATTGAAGCTGAAGACGGAGTTCTCGGATCGCTTCGAGATTGGCGTCTCCGACCAGCAGCTCGCCGGGCTGATGAAGGTCTCGCGGACGCTCGACGACATGCTGAACCGCGCGCCGAACCGCCACGCGCCCTATGTGGGCGAGAGCGCCTTCGTGACCAAGACCGGCATTCATGCCTCGGCCGTGCTCAAGGATCCACAAACCTATGAGCACATTCTGCCCGAGAGCGTCGGCAATCGTCGCAAGGTGCTGGTATCGGACCAGGCGGGCCGTTCCAACGTGATCGCGGCGCTGGAGCGTGGTGGCATTCCCTTCACCAAGAGCGATCCGAAGCTGACGCGGCTGGTCGAGGAGCTGAAGGAGCGCGAGGCCGCGGGCTATGCCTACGAGTCCGCCAACGCCTCGTTCGAGCTCTTGGCGCGGCGCACGCTGGGCTCGGTGCCCGAGTACTTCCGGGTCGAGCAGTTCGACGTCAATGTCGAGCAGCGCTACAACGCGCTTGGCGAGCGCGTCACGGTGGCGCTGGCCGTGGTCAAGGTCGACGTCGCCGGCGAGCGGCTGATCTCGGCGGCCGAGGGCAACGGTCCGGTCAATGCGCTCGACGTCGCGCTGCGCAAGGATCTCGGCAAGTACCAGGGCTATATCGATGGTCTGAAGCTGATCGACTATCGCGTCCGCATCCTCAATGGCGGCACCGAGGCGGTCACGCGCGTGCTGATCGAGAGCGAGGACGAAAAGGGCGAGCGCTGGACCACGGTCGGCGTGTCGCCCAATATCATCGATGCGTCGTTCCAGGCGCTGATGGATTCGGTATTCTACAAGCTGGTGAAGTCAGGCGCGCCGGGGTGAGATGGTGTATCCGTCATTGCGAGCGAAGCGAAGCAATCCAGAGTCTTTCCGCGGATCGAGTCTGGATTGCTTCGTCGCTCTGCTCCTCGCAATGACGGAGGAGAGGGCAGGAGGTAACGCATGATCGACCACGTCTCCGTCGGCGTCAGCGATCTCGCCCGCAGCGCCCGCTTCTATGAGCTCGCGCTGGCGCCGCTCGGGATGACGCGCCTGGTCGCGCGCCCGGCGACCATCGGCTTCGGCAAGGCCTATCCGGAATTCTGGATCAATCTGCGTCCCGCGATGGCGCGGGTATCGTCCGACACCGGCTCGCATCTGTGCTTCCGCGCCAGGAGCACCGCCGAGGTCGATGCATTCCATGCGGCGGCGCTGGAGGCGGGCGGTGTTTCAGACGGCCTGCCTGGGCTACGGCCGCATGATCGCGTGCGCTACTACGCCGCCTTCGTGCTCGATCCCGACGGCAACCGGATCGAAGCCGTCACATTTCCCGCGGAGTAGGGATCAGAGCCGCTTGGCGATCTCCGGTGCCATTTCGGTCTCTTCCCTGGCGATGCCGGCGGCGGCCGCGCGCAGGCGCGGCAGGATGTCCTCGACGCGCTCGGCCTTCAAGAGCTCGATCGAGAAGCCGGGGCGGATGAACTCGGTCTCGCGCATATGGGCGAGCAGCGAGAACAGCGGCTCCCAGAAGCCGTCGATGTTGGCCATCAGCACCGGCTTGGCGTGGCGTCCGAGCTGTTTCCAGGTCAACTGCTCGACCAGCTCCTCGAGCGTGCCGATGCCGCCGGGCAGCGCCACGAACGCATCGGAATGCTCGAACATCAGCCGCTTGCGTTCATGCATGTCGGGCGTGACGATGAGATCCTTCAGCGGCATCATGACTTCCTTCTTCACAAGGAAGTCCGGAATGATGCCGGTGACGTCGCCGCCATGGTCGAGCACCGCCTTGGCAACCGCGCCCATCATGCCGATGGAGCCGCCGCCATAGACGAGCCTGACGCCGTTCTCGGCGAGCGCCTTGCCGAGCGCTTTCGCTGATTCGATGAAGCTGGGATTGGTCCCGGGGCCGGAGCCGCAATAGACACAGACGGTGCGGATTTCAGTCATTGGACGGATGTGACACTGCAGTTGAAAGGCGTCAAGACGAGGGCGGAGGGCGTGGATTCGCGGGCTTTCACGGAATGATGCGGACTGGATGGATCCATTTGCCTGGGAATGGAGTATGCAAATACTGCGCCGCGGCAACGGAATCCGCCGACGCACGGGTGCATCCGGCGCCCGGACACTCTATATGACCAGCAACGCCGGCATCACAACATGCCGAGACACTCGCTGTTCCAGAACGTTAGATGCCGCCCGATTCCTCCTCCGAACCAGCCGCCGGCCAGCCATCGTCCCTCGAGCAGGGAACGCTGGCCGGCACGCTGCGCCATTTGTGGCCCTTCATCTGGCCGAGCGATCGCGCCGACCTGAAGATGCGCGTGCTATGGTCGGTGGTGCTGCTGATTGTGGCGAAGGTCGCGACGCTGGTCCTGCCCTTCACCTTCAAATGGGCGACCGACGCGCTGACCGGCGCCAACACCGCGCCGATTGCGCCCGCCAACTGGGCGTTCTGGCTGGTGGCCTCACCGCTCGTCATGACGGCAAGCTACGGCGGGATGCGCGTCCTGATGGCGGTGCTGACGCAGTGGCGAGATGGTATTTTTGCCCGCGTCGCCATGCATGCGGTGCGCAAGCTCGCGACCATCACCTTCGTCCACATGCACGAATTGTCGCTGCGTTTTCACCTGGAGCGCAAGACCGGCGGCCTGACCCGCGTGCTCGAGCGCGGCCGCAACGCGATCGAGACCATCGTGCGCATGGTGATCCTGCAGCTGATCCCGACCATCGTCGAGGTCTCGCTGCTGACGGCGGTGCTGCTCTGGCAGTTCGACTGGCGCTACGTGCTGGTCACGCTCACCATGGTCGCAGCCTATCTCTATTACACCTACATCGCGACCGAATGGCGCATCGAGATCCGGCGCCGCATGAACGACTCGGACACCGACGCCAACACCAAGGCGATCGACTCGCTCTTGAACTATGAGACGGTGAAATATTTCGGCGCCGAGGCGCGCGAGGCCGAGCGCTATGACCGTTCCATGGAGCGCTACGAGCGCGCCAGCGTGAAGACCTATACCTCGCTCGCAGTGCTCAACGCCGGGCAGGCCGTGATTTTCACGATCGGGCTGACGGTGGCGATGCTGATGTGCGCCCAGGGCGTGCGCCAGGGCCGCAACACGGTCGGCGACTTCGTCATGATCAACAGCATGATGATCCAGCTCTACCAGCCGCTGAACTTCATGGGCATGGTCTACCGCGAGATCAAGCAGGCGATCATCGACATCGAGAAGATGTTCGGCGTGCTCACGCGCGATGCCGAGGTGAAGGATTCACCCGGGGCGACGCCTTTGGTGGTGACCTCCGGCCATGTCCGCTTCGAGGACGTCCGCTTCGCCTATGAGCCGGAGCGGCCGATCCTGCAGGGCCTGAGCTTCGAGGTGCCGGCCGGCAAGACGGTCGCGATCGTGGGTCCGTCAGGTGCCGGCAAGTCGACCATCTCGCGGCTGCTGTTTCGCCTCTACGACGTCTCCGGCGGCTGCATCCTGATCGATGGGCAGGACATCCGTGACGTCACCCAGGTGTCGCTGCGCGCCCAGATCGGCATGGTGCCGCAGGACACCGTGCTGTTCAACGACACCATCCGCTACAACATCCGCTACGGACGCTGGGATGCCGACGACGCCGCCGTCGAGGAGGCGGCCCGCCTCGCGCAGATCGACGGTCTGATCCGGATGGCGCCGAAGGGGTACGAGACGCAGGTGGGCGAGCGCGGCCTCAAGCTCTCCGGTGGGGAGAAGCAGCGCGTTGCGATTGCCCGCACCATCCTGAAGGGGCCACCGATCCTCGTGCTGGACGAGGCGACCTCGGCGCTGGACAGTCATACCGAGCACGAGATCCAGGAGGCGCTCGATGGCGTGTCGCGCAATCGCACCTCGCTCGTGATCGCGCACCGGCTTTCGACCATCGTGGCGGCCGATGAGATCATCGTGCTCGACCGGGGGCGCATTGCCGAGCGCGGCACCCATGCCGAGCTGCTGGGCAAAGGCGGGCTGTATGCCGGGATGTGGAACCGGCAGCGCGAGGCCGAGGAGGCGCGCGAAAAACTGGCGCAGATCGGCGACGATGCGGCGGCGCCGAACCGCAATCCGCCGGATCGGAGCGAGCCGGACGCGGTCGGGCCCGATCGGACCGGCCAGGTGGCGAGTGCCGCCGAATGATGCCGCGGACCGCCCTGATCTGAACTCAAGAATGCATTAAGGATTCATTTTGACCTTCGCCGGCCATAGACCTAGTCAAGGCGACGGTCCGCTCTGAGGTCAGAGCGACAACACTCAACGAAGCAGGCCATGTCGATCAGCAATTCCATCCGCGCTCAGATCCCGCCGATCCACCCGGAAGGCTATCCCTTCATCGGGGGATTTGCCCTCGTCAGCCTGATCCTGTTCTGGATATTCACCCCGCTCGGCTGGATCGGCACGCTGCTCACCGTCTGGTGCGCGCTGTTCTTCCGCGACCCGATCCGGGTCACGCCGCAGCGGGAAGGGCTGGTGGTGGCGCCGGCCGACGGGCGCATCTCCATGATCACGCGCGCCCTGCCGCCGGCCGAGCTCGGCCTCGGCGACCGGCCGCTGCTGCGGGTCTCGATCTTCATGAGCGTGTTCAACGTGCATGTGAACCGCAGCCCGGTGGCCGGCCGGATCGAGAAGATCTCCTACCGTCCGGGCGCCTTCATCAACGCCGAGCTCGACAAGGCGAGCGAGGACAACGAGCGCAACTCGCTCGCGATCTCGACGCCGCATGGCCGCATCGGCGTGGTCCAGATCGCCGGCCTCGTGGCGCGCCGGATCGTGTCGTTCGTGCGCGAGGGGCAGACCATCGGGGCTGGCGAGCGCTTCGGCCTGATCCGCTTCGGCTCGCGGCTCGACGTCTATCTGCCTGACGGCACGGAAGTTCTGGTCTCGGAGGGGCAGACGGCCATTGCCGGCGAGACGATCCTGGCCGATTTCGACGTGCCCGTGCCCGGCCTGACCTTCCGGAGCCAGTGAACCGTCGCCGGCCGATGATGACTCATTAAAGGTCCTTGAGGCACCTTCCGACACAAGGTTTCGACCAACCCACACGTGGTGTGATCATGAGCTTCGATCCGAACTCTCCCGAACTGCGCCGGCGCCGTTTCCGCCCGATCCCGGTGCGGCTGCTGGTGCCGAACATGATCACCTTGTTGGCGATCTGCGCCGGCCTGACCGCAATCCGGCTGTCGACCGAGGGGCGGATGGAGCTCGCCGTCGGCGCCATCGTCTTCGCTGCCTTCCTGGACGGCATCGACGGCCGCATCGCCCGCATGATCAAGGGCCAGTCGAAGTTCGGCGCCGAGCTCGACAGCCTGGCCGATTTCGTCAATTTCGGCGTGGCGCCCGGCCTGATCCTGTATTTCTGGCAGCTCCATGAGCTGCGCGACGGCGGCTGGATCGCCGCCATGATGTACGCCATCAGCGGCGGCCTGCGGCTGGCGCGCTTCAATGCCAGCATTGACGATCCCAACAAGCCGCCCTTCGCCGCCAATTTCTTCACCGGCGTGCCGGCCCCGCTCGGCGCCATCACGGTGCTGCTGCCGGTCTATCTGGCGTTCCTGGATCTGCCGAGGCCGCCGGCGCTGGTGACGGCTTTCTACACGCTGCTGATCGCCTTCCTGATGGTGTCGCGGCTGCCGGTGTTCTCCGGCAAGACCACGCGGATGCGCGTCTCGCCCGAACTCGTGCTGCCAGTGTTCGCCTCGGTGGTGTTCTTCGTGGCGCTGCTGGTGGTCTATCCCTGGCACATCCTGTCGGCAGGATCGATCCTCTACATCCTGAGCCTTCCGTTCGGCTGGCGGCTGTATCGGCAGCAGGCGGCGCGGCACTCCGCGGTTCTTGGTGCCGCGGCTGCAGCGCCGCACGCCTCGTCTTCATCCGCGACGGCTTTTGCGCCGACCGGCGCGCCAGCGGCGGAGCAGGGGCAGCGGCCGCCGGAACGGCTGCACTGAGCGCAGGGCCCCAAGACCCAGCGCGCGCTTTGCCGGCTTCGGCGCCTCAGTTATACCGGATGGCCAAGGACGGCCGCGAATGCCGTCCGCATCATCCGGAGAAAACGCCCGTGACAAGCACTGCCGCCGCGCCCCTCGCTGCTTCCGTTCTCGAGGCGCTCGCGCGCTACGATACGCCGACCATCTGCAACGCGATGGAGATCGTGGCGCCCGAACGCCGCCTGGTCGGCTACACGACCAAGCCGCTGGTGTGTCCGTTCCCCGATCTGCCGCCCATGGTCGGCTACGCGCGGACGGCGACGATCCGGTCCGTCGTCAAATCGGGTCTGCCGGCGGACGAGCAGGCGAGGCGGCGCACAGACTACTACGAATATGTCGGCACCGGTCATGGTCCCCGCATCGTCGTGATCCAGGACATCGATGGTCCCGACATCGGCTACGGCGCGTTCTGGGGCGAGGTGCAGAGCAATGTCCACAAGGCGCTCGGCTGCCTCGGCGTGATCACGGATGGATCGATCCGCGACATTCCGCAATGGGCTGCCGGCTTCCAGGCTCTGGCGGGCTCGATCGGTCCGTCGCATGCATGGGTGCATGCCGAGAGCTTCGGCGGCGAGGTCCGCGTCGCCGGCATGACCGTGCGCTCGGACGATCTGATCCACTCCGATCGCCATGGTGCGATCGTCATCCCGGCCGACATCGCGGCGAAGCTTCCCGAGGCGGCCGAACTGTGCGCGCGCCGCGAAACGCCGATCCTGGAGATCGCGCGGTCGGCGGATTTCTCGCTCGAGAAGCTCAAGGCCGCCTTGAAGCGGTCGGCGGAGATTCATTGAGCCTCGCTTCGCTCCGGTCCCAATGAGCGAGAGCCGTACCGCTCGGCGGTGCGGCCCGGCTGGTTCGGGCCCTGCGCAGGGCCGCTCGCCGAACTGCGACGCTGCAACCGCATCCGGATGACTACGGGGTGACGGCCGAGCTTCCGCGGAAAATGTCCAGCGTGGTGGCGAATGACCCGCAAACAGGCCGGGATCCGCCGAAGGTTAAGCGGCCGTCGCTCGTTGAGAAGATTTTATCCATCAAGCTTTACCTGATGGCCAGCCTGTCCCGATAGGCATGTCGCCCGAGGGCGAAGGACATGCGCAGGCTGATATCGAAATCGAGGCCGTTGTTCGGGCGGCTCGACCGGACCGTCGACAAGATGGTTCGGCTGATCGGACATTTCGGCAGCGCCGCGATCGGCCTCTCGGCGATCGCCCTGGTGTGGGCCGGCATCTTCTACACGATCTCCGAAGAGCATACTCGCACCGAGCAGTCGGCGCTGAAGAACGGCGCCAACCTGGCCCGCGCGTTCGAGGAGCAGATCATCCGCTCGATCCGCGCGGCAGATCAGACCTTGCTCTACGTCCGCGACTCCTATGCCAGGGACCCGCACAACTTCGACATGTCGCTATGGTCGAAGAACAGCCAGTTCCTGTCCGACTTCTCGTTTCAGGTCGTCGTGATCGGAAAGGACGGCATCATGCTGTCCAGCAACATCGATCCGAACATGCGCGGCCTCGACCTGCGCGACCGCGAGCACTTCCGCGTTCATGCCGGCGGAAAGGATGATTTTCTCTTCATCAGCAAGCCGATCTTCGGCCGCGTCTCCAACAAATGGTCGATCCAGCTGACCCGCCGCATCATCATGCCGGACGGTTCGTTCGGCGGCGTCGTCGTGGTCTCGCTCGATCCCGAATATCTGTCGAGCTTCTATAATTCGGTCGATCTCGGCAAGAAGGGCAATGTCACGCTCCTCGGTCTCGACGGCATCGTGCGCGCACGGGCCTCGGCCGGCCCGGGAGGCGTGGGATCCTCGCTCGCCGGCAGCCCGGTGATGAGCGCCATTCAGCACAGAAGCAACGGCTTCTACACCTTCAAGAGTCTGATCGACGGCGTCACGCGCATCTACTCGTTCCAGCGCATCAAGGATCTGCCGCTGGTGGTCATTGTCGGTCAGGCCTCCGAGGAGATCTTCAGCGCCTTCAAGCTCAACCGCGATCGTGATCTGCTGGTCGGGGCGTTGCTGACGGTGGTCATCGGCATCATCACGATCCTGATCGCGCGCTATCAGGCGGGGCTTGCCGCCTCACGTGATGCCGCCGAGGCAGGTACGCGGGCGCGCTCCGAATTCCTGGCGATGATGAGCCATGAGATCCGCACGCCGATGAACGGCGTCATCGGCCTTGCCGATCTCTTGCTGTCGGCGGACCTCGGGCCGGAGCAGCGCAAGATCGCGACGACCTTGCGCGAGTCGGCCGACTACCTGTTACAGCTGCTCAACGACGTCCTCGATTTCTCCAAGCTCGATGCCGATCGTCTGGAGATCGAGCACATCGAGTTCGACCTGCACCGGTCGGTGACGGCGACCGCCGAACTGCTGGTGTCCCGCGCCAAGGAAAAGGGTCTGCAGCTGACCACCTCGATCGCGCCGGAAGTGCCGAGCTACGTGGTCGGCGATCCCGCGCGATTGCGCCAGGTGCTGTTCAACTTGGTCGGCAATGCGCTCAAATTCACCGAATCGGGCGGCGTCCATGTCGATGTCCGTGCCGAGAACCTTGCCGGGCCGAACCTGACGCTGGTGTTCTCGGTGGCCGATACCGGCGTCGGCATTCCCGCAGACGCCGTCAGCCGGCTGTTCAAGCAGTTCTCGCAGGTCGACAATTCCATCTCGCGCCGCTTCGGCGGCACCGGTCTGGGGCTCGCGATCTGCAAGCGCCTCGTCACCTGCATGGGCGGCGACATCAAGGTGCAGAGCAAGGTGGGCGAGGGCAGCACCTTCACCTTCTCGATCCAGGTTCAGCCGCAGCCGGACGTCGAGCAGGTCAGCGCGCACGAAGCGACCATCGCGCCGGTCGGCGAGACGATCGCCGAGGAACGTCCGGCCAGCCTCGAGCCGCTGAAGATTCTCGTTGCCGAGGACAATCTGACCAATCAGTTCGTCGTCAAGAAGCTCCTGGACAAGCTCGGTCACCGCTACGACATCGTCGAGAACGGAACGCAGGCGATCGCGGCCGTGCAGAGGCAGAGCTACGATCTCGTGCTGATGGACATGATGATGCCCGAGATGGACGGGCTCACGGCGACGCGGATGATCCGCTCGCTGCCGCCGCCTGCCCAGGACATCTACGTTATTGCCCTGACGGCCAACGCCACCAGCCAGGATCATCTGGCGTGCACGGAGGCCGGCATGAACGACTTCGTGACCAAGCCGGTCACGCGCGATCGACTGAATGCCGCTCTGCTTCGCGCGGTCGCTGCTACACACAAGGAAAGGCTCTTCGCATGACCGACTTGGTGCAATTCGACGAATCCGTCTATCAGACCCTGGTCTCCGAGCTCGGCGAGGAGGATGCGCTGGAAGTCCTGCGCACGTTCCTCGACGATACCTCGGGAAAGTTCGGCACGCTTGCCGCCAAGTTCGAGGATCGCCTCGAACTGAGGCGCGAGGCGCATTCGATCAAGAGTTCGTCGGCGACGTTCGGTTTTTCGGCGCTGTCGCGCCTGTCGCGCGAACTCGAGGTCGGATCGTCGACGATGGAGCCGGCGCAGATGCTGGAGATGATCCACAAGATGCAGCGATCATTCGATCAGTCAGCCGTCTTCGCCGCGGCTAACCTGCTCAAGTCCGGAGCGTCAGCCGCTTGAGCGAGGTCGGCGTGGTCTGCGGCGCTGCTGTTTACCTTTCATTATGCCTACCGAATTCAGTAACTCGTCCTTAATGGCGGACATTTAGGGTCGTGACACGCGGTCCAGAAGCACCGCGTCGGTCCGGCAGGGTCCGTGGTTTGCGTACGCGGGTGGAGTTGACTCATGGATATTATGACGAGTGCGGGGCTCGTGGCTGGCGTGATCGTCATCGCGACGATGATGCTGCTGGGCGGCGATCTCGAGATGTTCGTCAGCGAGCACGCCGCAATCATCATCTTCGGCGGTTCGATCGCAGCCACCATGATTCGCTTCCCGCTGGGCGTCATGCTGCACGGCGTTCCGCTTGGAATGAAGTACGCTTTCACCATGAGCCGCCTGTCGGCCCGCGAGCTCGTCGACGAGCTCGCCCGCATTGCCGAGATCGCGCGCAAGCAGGGCCCGGTCGGCCTGGAAAAGGTCGAGACCGACGAGCCGTTCCTCGCCAAGGGAATCCGCTACGTGGCCGACGGCTACGATCTCGAATTCATCCGCGACAATCTCGAGCGCGACCGCGACAATTTCCTGATGCACCTGGACGAAGGCAGCAAGATCTATCGCGCCATCGGCGACTGCGCCCCGGCGTTCGGCATGGTCGGCACGCTGATCGGCATGGTGCAGATGTTCGCCAACATGACCGACCCCTCGAAGCTCGGCCCGTTCATGGCGACCGCGCTGCTCGCGACCCTGTACGGCGCGTTGGTGTCGAACCTGATCTGTCTGCCGATCGCCGACAAGCTGCATGGCAAGCTGCTGGACGAGGAAACCAACCGGACGCTGATCATCGACGGAATCCTGATGATCCGTGACTCCAAGAGCCCGGCCCTGGTCCGCGAAATGCTCCTGGCCTATCTGCCCGAGAAGCATCGCCACGCCGAAGGCGAACCCGTGCCGGCCTGATCGGCTGAGGCGGGGCGATCCGGGGTGGGGTAGGCAATGGCAAAGAAGAAGAGGGGCGATGCGCATGGCGGCGGTCACGGCTGGTTCGTGACCTTTGCCGACCTGATGGGACTTCTGGTCAGCTTCTTCGTGATGCTGGTCGCGTTCTCCACCATGGACAACAACAAGCTGAAAGTCGTCGCAGGCTCGATGCGCGACGCCTTCGGCGTGCAGTCCGAGTCGCGCTATTCGGGCATCGTGGAATCCGACGGCCTGCCGACCCGGCCGAAGCTCAAGAACGCCGCCCACATCTCGCCGGAGGAGACCGCGCGCGAGCCGAGCCCCGAGCAGGAGGAGCGCCAGCATACCAATGGCGCCAAGCTGAAGATCGATCGCCAGTTCGCGCTGGCGTCCGCCTCGCTGCGTCAGGCGCTGCAGGACATGCCGGAGATGACCGAGATCTCCAAGCACATCATGTTCGAAGAGACCAAACAGGGGCTCAACTTGGAGATCGTCGACCAGGACGGGCGGTCGATGTTCGCGGATGGCTCGAAGGTGCCCTTCGACCGCACGCGACGCCTGATCGAGAAGCTGGCCGCGCCGCTGAAGGCGACGCCGCTTCGGGTGCAGATCACCGGGCACACGGCCGCCGGCTTCGTTCCCGCCCGCAGCGATTATGGTGGTTTCGACCTGTCGGCGGACCGCGCCAACGCGGTGCGGCAGATCCTGGAGCGGGAAGGGCTGCCGGCGAGCCACATCTACGCGGTCTCCGGCAAGGCGGACACCCAGCCACTGTTCCCGGACGACCCCTCGCTGGCCGCCAACCGCCGCGTGACGATCACCCTGATGCGGGAAGACCCGCCATTGCCGCCCGATCTGAAGCCCTAGCCGGGACGCTTCGCTTCCCGCATCATATTGCCGCATGGCGGCTTGCGAACGGCAACGAAGAGCATCGGCAGGCACTTGATTCGCCCGAGGCAGATCCGACATCTGCCTCAGGATGCTTGGGCTAAAGGCGCCTGCCGCGATGCGGCATGCGACATCGGCGTCAGCCGTGCCGTTTGGTTGCGGCCTGGGAACATCGGTCTGCTTACGGTAGAGGCTTGACCTGCGAACGGTCTGCGTTCACACGCGCCGGGCCAGACAGGAAGATGCGTTCCAAGCAACATGACGGCCAGCGCGACATCGACCGAAGGACAGGACACCGCGAGCACGTCGGGGTTCTGGGGGCTGACGCTAGGCAGCATCGGCGTGGTGTTCGGCGACATCGGCACCTCGCCCCTCTACGCCTTTCGCGAGGCTGCGCACGGCGCTGCTCAGGGGCAGCCGGTGTCGCGGATCATCGTGCTCGGCGTGCTTTCCCTGATCCTCTGGTCGCTGTTCATCGTGGTGACGGCCAAATACGTGCTGCTGCTGCTCCGTGCCGATAACAATGGCGAGGGCGGAACGCTGTCGCTGATGGCGCTGGGACAGCGCGCCCTGGGCCGGCGCAGCCTGTTCCTGATGTCGCTGGGCGTGATCGGCGCGTCGATGTTCATCGGCGATTCGATGATCACGCCCGCGATCTCGGTGTTGTCGGCGGTCGAGGGCCTCAAGCTCGCGGCGCCCGCGCTCGAGCACTACGTCGTGCCGCTGACCGTGTTCATCCTGGTCGTGCTGTTCGCGGTCCAGAGTAAGGGGACGGCGCGCGTCGCCTCCGCGTTCGGCCCGGTCATGATCACATGGTTCACCAGCCTCGCCGTGATGGGAATCGTCCACATCAGCGACGACCCCTCCGTGCTTGCGGCCATCAATCCCTATTACGCGGTGCAGTTCCTGCTCTCGCATGGCACGATCGGCCTGATCACCCTGGGCGCGGTGTTCCTCGCGGTCACCGGCGGCGAGGCGCTCTATGCGGATCTCGGTCATTTCGGCCGCAGGCCGATCCAGTCGGCTTGGCTGTTCTTCGTGCTACCGGCGCTGCTGATCAACTATTTCGGGCAGGGCGCCCTGGTGCTGTCCGATCCCGCCGCGATCGAGAATTCGTTCTACCGGATGGTGCCTGAACTGTTGCTGCTGCCGCTGGTGGTGCTGGCGACCGCCGCGACCGTCATCGCGAGCCAGGCCGTGATCACCGGTGCCTATTCGCTGGTCGGCCAGGCGGTCCAGCTCGGCCTGCTGCCGCGTTTCGAGGTCCGCTATACGTCCGAGAGCCATGCCGGCCAGATCTATCTGCCGCGCGTCAACCGGTTGCTGCTGATCGGCGTGCTGCTACTGGTTCTGCTGTTCCGGACCTCGAGCAATCTGGCCTCCGCCTACGGCATCGCGGTGTCCACCACCATGGTGGCCGACGGCATCATGGGCTTCGTGGTGATCTGGAAGCTGTGGAACTTGCGTGCGGCCGTGGCGGCGGCCGTAATCGCTCCCTTCGTCATCGTCGACATGACCTTCTTCAGCGCCAATCTGCTGAAGCTCCTCGAAGGAGCCTGGGTTCCGCTGCTGTTCGGTGCCGCGATGGTCGTGACGATCTGGACTTGGCGGCGTGGCTCGGCGATTTTGGTGCTCAAGACGCGCAAGATCGAGGTTCCGCTGGACGACCTGATCACCAGCCTGGAGAAGAGGCCTCCTCACATCGTCAAGGGCACGGCGGTGTTTCTCACCAGCGATCCGACCTCCGTGCCGACGGCCCTGCTGCACAATCTCAAGCACAACAAGGTGCTGCACGAGCACAATGTGATCCTGACCATCGAGACCGCGCAGACGCCGCGGGTCGATGTGTCGGAGCGCGTGCGCATGGAGAAGATCAGCGAGAAGTTTTTCAAGGTGCGGCTGCGCTTCGGGTTCATGGAATCCCCGAACGTGCCGCGCGCGCTGGCGGTGGCGCGCAAGCTCGGCTGGCAGTTCGACATCATGTCGACGTCGTTCTTCGTCTCGCGCCGCTCGTTGAAGCCGTCGTCCCAATCGGGCATGCCGACCTGGCAGGACCATCTCTTCATTGGCCTGAGCCGGTCGGCCAATGACGCCACGGACTACTTCCAGATTCCGACGGGCCGGGTCGTCGAAGTGGGTACCCAGGTAACGATTTAATCGATTGATCTTCCCTGGCGGCTCATGCATGCTTAATTGCATGGCTGAAGCGCATTCTCTTCAGGTCCATAGCAGCGCTCTGCCGCTATAAGCCGCGCGCTCTGCCGCGTTGTGCAGTGAAGCATTAACGAGTCCTCGAGGGGGCTACCCCATGACAGTCGACGTCGCAGCTACGCCCGCGGAAGCGCCGGCGACCAACGGGCATGGCAACGCCCATTCCACGGCCAGCTTCGCGGCGCTGACACTGGGAAGCATCGGTGTCGTCTATGGCGACATCGGCACCAGCCCGCTCTACGCGTTGCGTGAAGCGGTCATGGCTGCGAGCAGCGGCGGCGAACCTGCGCCTCACGCCGTGATGGGGGTGATCTCGCTCATCCTGTGGGCTCTCATCGTCGTCGTAACCCTCAAATACGTCGTGATCCTGCTGCGCGCCGACAACCACGGCGAGGGCGGAACGCTGGCGCTGATGGCGCTCGCCCAGCGCGCGGTCACGCGCGGCGCCAGCGTCATCGTTCTGCTCGGCATCATCTCGGGCGCGCTGTTCTATGGCGATGCGGTGATCACGCCGGCCCTGTCCGTGCTGTCGGCGATCGAGGGCATCAAGCTGGTGACGGCGGCGTTCGATCCCTACGTCGTGCCGCTCACGGTCATCATCCTGGTCATGCTGTTCGCGGTCCAGGTGCGCGGCACGGCCAAGGTGGCAGCGTTCTTCGGCCCGATCATGCTGATCTGGTTCGTGGTGATCGGGATCGCGGCGCTGCCGCCGATCCTGCACCATCCGGAGGTGCTGTGGGCGATCAACCCGCTGTATGCCGTGTCGTTCATGCTGCATCACGGTATCATCGGCTTCATCACGCTCGGCGCCGTCTTCCTGGCCGTGACCGGCGCCGAGGCGCTGTATGCCGACCTCGGCCATTTCGGCAAACGTCCGATCCAGACCGCCTGGCTGTTCATCGTGCTGCCGTCGCTGGCGCTCAATTATCTGGGGCAGGGGGCGCTGGTGATCGCCGATGCCAAGGCGATCGAGAATCCCTTCTTCCTGATGTTCCCGGACTGGGCGCTGATCCCGATGGTCGGGCTGGCCACCGCCGCGACCGTGATCGCGAGCCAAGCCGTCATCACCGGCGCCTATTCGCTGACGCGGCAGGCGATCCAGCTCGGCCTGCTGCCGCGCTTCGAGATCCGCCACACCTCCGAGGCGCATTCGGGTCAGATCTACATTCCGCGCATCAATAAGCTGCTGCTGATCTCGGTCATGCTGCTGGTGCTGATGTTCAAGTCGTCGAGCGCACTGGCCTCGGCCTACGGCATCTCGGTCACCGGCACCATGGTCGTCACCGCGATGATGGGCTTCGTCGTGATCTGGAAGGTCTGGCGCTGGTCGCCGTTCGCGGCGGCCGCGCTGATCGCGCCGTTCCTCTTCCTGGACCTGACCTTCCTGGCGGCGAACCTCCTGAAGGTGCTCGAAGGCGGCTGGGTGCCGCTGGCGCTGGGCGGCTTCGTGATGACGCTGATGTACACGTGGCGGCGCGGCAGCCGGCTCTTGTTCGACAAGTCGCGCAAGCTCGAGTTCCCGCTCGCCGATCTCGTTGCGATGCTCGAGAAACGTCCGCCGCAGCGGGTGGCGGGAACGGCCGTGTTCCTGACCAGCGATCCCTTGAGCGCGCCAACCGCGCTGATGCACAGCCTCAAGCACTACAAGGTGCTGCACGAGAAGAACGTGATCCTGACCATCGAGACCGCGCCGACGCCGCGCATCGATCCGTCCGAACGCGTTCGCCTCGAGCAGATCAGTCCGACTTTCTCCAAGGTGACGTTGCGCTTCGGCTTCATGGAATCGCCCAACGTGCCGCGCGCGCTGGCGATCGCGCGCAAGCTCGGCTGGCAGTTCGACATCATGTCGACCTCGTTCTTCCTGTCGCGCCGCGCGCTGAAGCCGGCTGCGCATTCGGGCATGCCGCGCTGGCAGGATCACCTGTTCATCTCGATGAGCCGCTCCGCCAACGATGCGACCGACTATTTTCAGATCCCGAGCGGACGGGTGGTGGAGGTCGGCACCCAGGTCACGATCTGAGCTCTGGACCCGCCGCGCCAGTGTGCCGAAGCGCTTGATTTTCGTAGCGTCTAGGGTGAGTTTGGCGGCCGGATCAGGGTCGGTACGGCCCTGCTGAAGGCTTGGAGGATGGGCGTGGCTGTTGTGCACGATTTGACCCCGCAGGACGTGGCCCAGGGGATCGCGGAAGGGCGAATTCTTCTGGTTGACGTGCGAGAGCCGAACGAAGTTGCTGCGGAAGCCTATCCCCACGGCGTCGTCGTTCCGCTGTCGGGCTTCGACCCGAAGCTGATCCCGGATCCCCAAGGCAAGGATGTCGTGTTCGCCTGCCGCTCCGGCAAGCGCTCGGTGACGGCCTCGCTGGCGGCGCAGGCCGCCGGTCTGCCCTACGACAAGCATCTCCAGGGGGGCATGCTCGGCTGGAAGGCGGCCGGCCTGCCGACCAGGACCGGCGGCTGACAGGCGATCATGATCTCGCAGAACAAGGTCTTCGCCGACCTGCCCGTCACCATTTTCGAGCAGATGTCGCAGCTCGCGCGCGACAACAACGCGATCAATCTGGGGCAGGGCTTTCCCGACGATCCGGGCCCGGAGGATATCCGCCGCGCGGCGGCCGACGCCGTCCTCAACGGCTACAACCAGTATCCGTCGATGATGGGCCTGCCCGAGCTGCGCCAGGCCATCGCGGCCCACTACCGGCACTGGCACAAGCTCGATCTCGACCCGATGAGCGAGGTCATGGTCACCTCCGGCGGCACTGAGGCGCTGACGTCGGCGATCCTGTCGGTGGTGGAGCCTGGCGACGAGGTGATCTGCTTCCAGCCGGTCTATGATTCATACTTGCCGATCATCCGCCAGGCCGGCGGCATTCCGCGCCTCGTCCGGCTCGAGCCGCCGCATTGGCGGTTGTCGGAGGAGATGCTGCGGCAGGCGTTCTCGCCAAAGACCAAGGCGGTGCTTTTCAACAACCCGCTCAACCCGGCCGCCGTGGTCTATCCGCGCGAGGACCTTGAGCTGTTGGCGCGCTTCTGCCAGGAGTTCGATGCGGTCGCGATCTGCGACGAGGTCTGGGAGCACGTGGTGTTCGACGGCCGTGCGCACATTCCGCTGATCACCATTCCCGGCATGCGCGACCGCACCATCAAGGTCGGCTCGGCAGGAAAGATCTTCTCGTTGACGGGCTGGAAGATCGGCTTCGTCTGCGCCGCGCCGCATCTGTTGCGCGTCGCCGCCAAGGTGCATCAATTCCTGACCTTCACGACCGCGCCGAACCTGCAGGTCGCGGTCGCCTACGGCCTCGGCAAGCCGGACGACTATTTCGTCAATATGCGCAGCGAGCTCGCGCGCAGCCGCGACCGGCTCACGGCCGGTCTCGAAAGCCTGGGGTTTCCCGTGCTGAAGGCGCAGGGAACCTACTTCCTGACCGTCGACCTTTCGCCGCTCGGCCTCAACGAGACCGACGAGCAGTTCTGCCGCCGCATCGTCCACGACTACAAGGTGGCCGCCATCCCGGTGTCGGCGTTCTATGAGACGGATGCCGTGACGTCCGTGGTGCGGTTCTGCTTCGCCAAGAAGGACGCAACCTTGGATACGGCGCTGGAGCGCCTCTCGGACGCCATCCACCGGCGCTAGGAGACAAGCGTGATGACGCGCGGCTGCATGGGTTCGGCTCTGGCGCTGGCTGTCGCGGCGCTGACGCTCACGGTGCCGGCGGGGCACGCCGAGGAGCGCGTCGTCAACTTCTACAACTGGTCGAACTACATGGCGCCAGGTGTCCTTGACGACTTCACCAAGGAGACCGGCATCAAGGTCGTCTACGACACGTTCGACGCCAACGAGACCCTGGAGACGCGGCTGCTCGCCGGCAAATCCGGCTACGACGTCGTGGTTCCGACCGCGTATTTCCTGCAGCGCCAGATCAAGGCCAGGATCTTCCAGCCGCTCGACAAGGCGAAGCTGCCGAATCTCGCCAACGCGTGGCCTGTCGTCACTGAGCGTCTCGCCACCTACGACCCCGGCAACAAGTTCGCCGCCAACTACATGTGGGGCACGACCGGGATCGGCTACAACGTCAAGGCGGTCGAGAAGATCCTGGGTCCCGGCGCGCGGATCGACAGCTGGGACATGGTGTTCAAGCCGGAGAACCTCGCCAAGTTCAAGGATTGCGGCGTCCACATGCTGGATTCCGCCGACGACATCTTTCCGGCGGCGCTCAACTTCCTCGGTCTCGATCCGAACTCGACCAAGCAGGCCGACCTGGAGAAGGCGGGCGACGTGGTCGGCAAGGTCGCACCATCGGTGCGCAAGTTTCATTCGTCGGAGTATCTGAGCGCGCTCGCCACCGGCGAGATCTGCCTGGTGGTCGGCTGGTCCGGCGACATCATGCAGGCGCGCAGCCGCGCCGAGGAGGCCAAGAACGGCATCGAGATCGGCTATGCGATCCCGAAAGAGGGTGCGCAGATGTTCTTCGACAATTTTGCGATTCCCGCCGACGCCCCGCACGTGGCTGAGGCGTATGCGCTGATCAACTACCTCTACCGGCCCGAGGTCGCTGCCAGGAACTCGGACTTCCTGTCCTATGCCAACGGCAACCTGGCCAGCCAGAAGCTGATCGACCCGAAGATCCTCGGCGACAAGAACATCTATCCGGACGAGCCGACCCTGAAGAAGCTGTTCGTCATCACCGCCCGCGATCCGGCCACGCAGCGGATCATCAACCGGTTGTGGACCAAGGTGAAGACGGGGCGGTGACGCGACACCTGGTGTCCGAGACGATTGTCTCTGGATGACAACATCGCGCAACAGTCAGCAGCATGGCGAAGCGTAAAGGATGGCTCGAGCGCGTGGGCGCGTACGGGATCGTCGATGCGGTTGAACCTGACTCGAAAGGGTCACGACCAGCGCTGGAAAACGATGCTGGCGTTGACTCCGCCGAAGCCAAAGCCGTTCGAGATCGCACGGTCCATTCTCATCGATCTCGGTTCACCGCGGACCAGGTCCACACTGTCGGCCGCTGCGTCGGGCGTGGTGATATTGCGGGTCGGTGGCGCGATCTGATCGCGCAGAGCCAGAACGGTGAAGATCGATTCCAGCCCACCGGCTGCTCCGAGGAGATGGCCGGTCGATGACTTTGTCGCGCTCACGGCAATGCGCCTGTCGCACCCGAACACCGCCTTGATCGCTTCGAGCTCGCTGCGATCGCCCGACGGCGTAGAGGTCGAGTGAGCGTTCAGATGCTGCACGTCGCCCGGTTCGAGCCCGGCCTGTCGCAGCGCAGCCTCCATTGCGCGACGCGCGCCTTCGCCGTCCTCGGGACCGGACGTGATGTGAAAGGCGTCGCTGGTTGTGCCATAGCCGACGATCTCGGCGATTGGCGACGCCCCGCGTGCAAGCGCATGCTCCAACTCCTCGATCACCAGGACGCCGGCGCCTTCCCCCATGACGAAGCCGTCGCGGTCTCGATCGAACGGCCGGGACGCGCGGTCCGGCGTGTCATTGAAGCGGGTCGATAGCGCCCGAGCCGCGGCGAAACCTCCCAAGCTGACGAGGTCGATGCAGGCCTCCGTGCCGCCACACACCGCAATGTCAGCTTCGCCCGATCGGATCAGACGTGCTCCATCGCCGATCGCCTGTACGCCCGCTGCGCATGCGGTAACCGGCGTTCCTACGGGCCCCTTGAAGCCAAACCGGATGCTGACATGACCCGCTGCGAGATTGGGCAGGAATGATGGTACTGTGAAAGGCGACAGCCGTTGCACGCCTCGCTGCTCGGTGGTCCTGACCGCCTCGACGATAGCCGGAAAACCGCCGATGCCGGACGCGATGATCGTGGCGGTTCGTCCGGCCGCGTGTGCATCAGCGGGCGCCCATCCGGCCTGGGCGATCGCCTCGGCGGCAGCCGCCAAGGCGAAAATGATGAACCGGTCCATCCTGCGCTGGTCCTTTGGCGATGCGGCAAGGTCGGCATCGAAGCCACCCTCGGCATCCTCGCTCTTGCTGGGCACGATCCCCGCAACTTTGGCCGGCAAGGCTGCAGCCCATTCGGGTAGCGCGCGGAGTCCCGACCGGCCGGACAGCAGACGCGCCCACGCAAGTTCAACGCCGCATCCCAAAGGGGACACGACACCCAATCCCGTCACGACAATCCGACGCATGCTGCTCTCCTAGCTAGTCTGGCGAGGAAGACGTCTCCGGGCGCATTGCTCTGATCGAGGCGAGACGCTTGCGCATGCCTGCGCTTGCTCGCGGACCAGGGAGAAGCACCGCGTTCGTCGGCGTGATCGGCGTCTTGCTGCAGGCATCCACCACGACCGGATCGAACGTGCGTGCGCTGTTGCGATCAGCCATGACAATCGATTTGCCCTCGGGGGCGAGGTGCCTGTTTCCCCACGCGAACATCGCCACCACGACCGGGAAGAAGTCTTGGCCCTTGGGGGTGAGGACATATTCGTATCGGGGCGGGTGTTCGTTATAGAGCCGCCGTTCGAACATGCCCGTATCGGTGAGATGCGCGAGGCGACGCGACAGGATGTTGGACGCGATACCGAGGCTGTCCTGAAATTCGTCGAAGCGAGTGAGTCCCTGGAACGCGTCGCGCAAGATCAGAATGCTCCACCACTCGCCGACGCACTCGACCGCCCGTGCGGCGGGACATTCCGCAGATTTGAATTTCTTCGGCTGCATACCGCCACCATGCCCGAGTAACTTGCTAATTGCAAGTCACAAGCCAGAGCCGTGCCCGCACGCTGGTGCCGGGCGCTTCACACGCGCGACCATGACGGTCGGACAGCGCGGCTCGTCGCTCCCGACGACTGAGGGGGTCGTCTGCAGGTGGGGTGGACGGCACTTCAGCGAGCTGGCGGCGTCTCGCGCGAGTGATGCGCCGCTTTGATGGCGTCGGCGCGACCCGACGACCGCGTAGCCGTCACCGGCCGCGCCGAGATCCATTCAGATCAGCGTTTGGAATGACGGGGTCGTCGAGCTTGATCGAGGTTTGGACGAAAGCCCTCTTGGCGGTCCGCTGTCGCGCGGCGTCCATCTCTTGCGCTGACTGGTGCGCGACCTGATCAGGCCCAACGGGCGTGTCCCAGTCGATCGTCAGCCCCGCGCCTTCATCGACCGGAACCGCCCGGCAATGGGCGATCCCCGCCGTTGGCAACCTCTCGGATCACCCCAACCGATGCATGGCGCAGAGCTTGTTGCCGTCGAGGTCGCGCAAGTAGGCGAGGTAAAGCTTGCCCGTCGAACCTTCGCGGATGCCGGGCGGATTTTCGCAGGTGGTGCCGCCGGCTTCCAGGCCCGCTGCATGCCACGCGTCAGCCTGTTCGGGCGAGCTGCAGGCAAAGCCGATGGTGCCGCCATTGGCAGGGGTCGCGGGCTGGCCGTTGATCGGCTTTGACACCGAGAAGATGCCGGTCGGCGTGATGTAGAAGATGCGGTGGCCGTCGACCCTGGCCGGGCGCACGCCCAGCGTCCCCAGCAGCTTGTCGTAGAAGGCCTTGGCCTTGTCGAGGTCGTTGGTGCCGATCATCACATGCGAAAACATTCGCGCTTATCCTCCCTGGAGCTTCCGAACAGCTGTCGGATAGGTGGCCAAGGTAGCGGCCGTTGGTGCAAGAGGTAAGGGTTTTGTTCGGATGGGCCGATCGACGGAATGGGATGCTGCGGACCGGCTTCCTCGTGGTGGAATTTGGTACGGCGCCGACTACCGCCAGCGCCGGTGCAGCCAAAGCCACTGCTCCGGATATTCGCGGATCCAGCCCTCGACGACGTCGGTGACCGCCTGCGTCGTGCCCTGGATGTCGATCTGACCGTCGGCCGTCCGCACCGGCTTCACTTCCTCCGACACTTCGGCGCGGAAGCGATTGCCGGGAAGGCGGATGATGCGGACGCCGTGCACGGGGCATTCGACCTGGCGTAACAGGCGAGCCAGCATCGGATTGGCGCGGGTCTTGCGGCCGAAGAAGGTGACCTCGACGCCACCGGTCAGATACTGATCGACCAGCATGGCAACGTGCTGGCCGTTCTTGAGCGCCTGTGCCAGCCGCAGCGGCGCGTCGCGGCCGGCCGGGACCAGTGTGCCCATCTTGACCTGCCGAATCTCCTGGATGATGCGGTCGGCGGCGGCGATGTTGGGTCGGCGATAAAGGATCGCCGTATCGAGCTTATGGGCGACCGCCGCCAGCGCCGGCATCTCCCAATTGGCGAGATGGCTGGCAAAGATCAGGGCTGGCTTGCCGTCGAGGCGGAGCTGATGAAACAGCTCATGGGTGCGCGGCGACAGCTCGATCCGGCTGAGCTCGGGATGCGCCTCGTCGTAATCCCAGATCTTGTCGAGATGGGCGAACTCGGCGCCGACGCGGCCGAGATTGTCCCACACGCCGGCGAGGATTTTCTCGATCTCCTCGGGCGATTTCTCCGGGAAGGCCGCGGTGAGATTGTCGCGACCGATGCGCTGCTCGCGCAGGCGTGGCCCGATCATCTGCGCGATGCGCGCGAAGCGGTCGGCCGTCTTCTGCGGGTCGAAATAGCGCGTGGTCCTGAGCATGCCGACCGTCAGCGCGCCGACGGCGGAAGCCCCGGCCGACTTCACGACTCGGCGGATCACGAGCTTGGTCCGGAGTGGCAGGAGACTCATCGATGGCAGCGGCGGATCAGGCCGGTTCGCGCGTCAGGATCAGCGAGGCGTTCTGGCCGCCGAAGCCGAACGAATTCGACATCACGGTGGTGACCCGCGCGTCGCGGGCCTTGTTGCCGACCACGTCGAACAGGATCGCGGGATCCGGAATGTCGTAGTTGATGGTCGGCGGAATCCGCTGATGCTCGAGCGTCTGCAGCGAGAAGATCGCCTCGACCGCGCCGGCCGCCGAGATCGTATGCCCGACCATCGACTTGTTCGACGACACCGGGATCTTGCCGGTGTGCTCGCCGAACACCGCGGAGACGCCGACATATTCCATCTTGTCGTTCTCGGGCGTGGCGGTGCCGTGGGCGTTGATGTGGTCGATCTGCTCCGGCGCCATGCCGGCGTCGGCCAGCGCCTTGCGGATGCAGCCGATGATCGGCTTGCCGTCCGGCGAGGAGCGGGTGCGGTGGAAGGAGTCGGTCAGCTCGCCGCAGCCGGCGACGACGCCGAGGATCTTGGCGCCGCGCGCGACCGCCGCATCATAGCTCTCCAGCACCAGCGCCCCGGCGCCCTCGGCCATCACGAAGCCATCGCGGTTCTTCGAGAACGGCTTCGAGGCGCCTTGCGGCGGGTCGTTCTGGGTCGACAGCGCCGACAGCAGCGAGAAGCGCACGAGCCCCTCCGGATTGACCGAGCCCTCGGTGGCGGCGCACAGCGCGACGTCGGTCTCACCGCGTCGAATGGCTTCGACGCCGAGCTGGATCGCGGTCGCGCCCGAGGCGCAGGCGGTCGACAGCGAGATCGGCGAGCCCTTGGTGCCGAATGTGTCCGACAGCGAATCCGCCACCGAGCCGAACAGGAAGCGGTGGTGATAGTTGACGAACTTGCCGCCGCCGCAGACCTTCAGCAGGTCGTCATAGGTGAACTGGGTGCCGCCGACCTCGTGCGCGAGCTCGAGCCGCTGCGGCCATTCGATCTCGACCGGGGCGACGGCGAGAAACAGCGGCCCCGGGAAGTCGCCCTTGGAGCCGATCCCGGCCTGCGCGATGGCTTCCTCAACGGCCATGTGGCCCAGCCGTTCGGACAGACCCGTCGACGTGAACGGGGCCAAGGGAACGAAGTCCACCGTGCCGGCCATCGTCGTCTTCAGGCCGTCGATCGGGAAGCGCGTGATGGTGCGGATGCCGGACTCGCCCGCAACGAGCTTGTTCCAATTGTCCGACTTGCCGGCCCCGAGCGAGGTGACGATCCCCATCCCGGTCACGACCACGATGGGACGTCCAAACTTGTCGCGTACACTCATGATGTCCCCCGTCGTGAATCGGTCTGCCGAGCCGTGTTCACTTGACTGCTTCGACCAAGGCCATGCCTTCGCCGCGGTAATGGCCGGCGCCGACCACTACGATCTGGGTCGGAGCCTCCTTCATGTCCGCCTCGACGCCCGAGGAGTCGCCCGGTGCGAACAGGGCACCGCGCGAGATCGACAGCGCCGCCAGCGCGAGATCGAGCGCGAAATGCGCCTCCATCGTGTGGCCGAAGCGGGTGCCGCTCGAGCGCACGGCGTAGGATTTGTGATGGTCGAGGAACGCGCGTTCCTCCGACGTCACGGGCTCGGCACCGGTCGCGCCGGTGATGATCGCGCCCGGCGCGTCATGCACGTCCAGCGCCGACCAAAGACGGTCGAGCGTCCCGGTGACGGCACCTGCCTCCTTGCGGCGGGCGCGGTCGGCGACGACCTTGCTGAGCCGCGCCAGCGGCTTGGCGCCGCGGGCCTCGGCATGCGGCTTGGATTCCAGCACCAGGAACGCGCCGGCCGATCCGAGCGCGAAGCCCGGATGGTCCTTGCGGGCCCAGACCGGCTTGAACTCGTTCTTGAGATTGTAGTCGCCGAACTCGTACAGCACGAGCAGATCCTTGCGCTCGCCATTG
The DNA here is from genome assembly GCF_032485055.1 of Bradyrhizobium sp. SZCCHNRI20481. NCBI lineage: Bacteria > Pseudomonadati > Pseudomonadota > Alphaproteobacteria > Hyphomicrobiales > Nitrobacteraceae > Bradyrhizobium > Bradyrhizobium sp. SZCCHNRI20481. The sequence continues at coordinate 95,527 of NZ_JAUEUE010000008.1, read as the reverse complement.
TGCGAGCCGCCGACCAGAGCGATGTCGCTCTGGCCGCCGGCGATGCGGGCCAAAGCGATCTTGAAGGCGTCGACGCCCGCAACCTCCTCGCCCATGAAGGTGCGCGAGGTGCCGCAGACGCCGTGCGAGATCGCGATGTTGCCGGCGAGCAGGTTGGACAACTGCGCCAGGAACAGGGTCGGGCGCAGGTCGTTCATCAGCCGGTCGTTCAGGAAGCCGGGCGTGCAATTGCCCTGGGCTTCCGCGTTGAGGATCGCGATGTCGACGGAGATGTCGCGCTCGCCGCCGCCCGCGGCCACGATCATGTCCATCCGGGACAGGATGTCCTTGTTGCCCTTGAGGCCGGCGGAATCCAGCGCCAGCCCGGCGGCATAGGTGCCGATGCGCTGCCACGCCTCCATCTGGCGCTGCTCCTTCTTGGGGATCTGCGCTTCCAGGTTCACCTTGGCCCAGGGATGCACGATGTAGGGCGCGAAACCCCGCTCGTCGATATTGATCTGGCCGGAGTTGAGGGCGTCCCAGTTCGCATCGAGTCCCTCGCCAAGCGAGGTCGCAAGACCGATACCGGTGATCCAGACTTCGACGGGATTGGAGGTCACGGCTGTCGTCTCACTCATCGCTGCAGGACCTGTTGCGGAAAGCCGACGCGCTCGGCGACGGCGTCCATGTGTCCGCGCAGCTCCGGATTGGGGAAGGGGACGTGGCTGAAAGTGATCGTCGCGTTCGAGCGCAGCTTGCCGCCGACCTTCACGCGCGCTTCGGTCACGGCGTAGCCGGAGCCCTCGTGCAGCACGTTGGCCTCGACGGTCAGCACCTCGCCCGGCGACACGAAGCCGCGCATCTTGGCTTCCTTCACGGCGGCGAGGAACGGCATCCGCTCGAACTTCATCAGCGCGAGCAGCAGCCAGCCGGACGTCTGGGCCATGGACTCGATCAAGAGAACACCGGGCATGATCGGATAGCCCGGAAAGTGTCCTTCGAAGATCGTGCTTTCGGTGGGAACCTTGGCTTCGACAGTGATGGCCTTCTCGTCCAGTCGGAGGTCAAGAATGCGGTCGATGAGCAGGAAATATTCGATTTGCATGGCGGGCGCTCAGGCGCCCTTGGCGGCGACCAGCTCGTCGATGCGGGCGCACAGGTTCTTCAGCACGAAATACTGCTCGGTGCTGGCTTTGCCGTCGTTGACTTCCTGCGTCCACTTCTCGAGCGGCAGCTTGATCCCGAAGGCCTTGTCGATCGCAAACGCGATGTCGAGGAAATCGAGGCTGTCGATGCCCAGATCGTCGATGGCGTGGCTATCCGGCGTGATCGTGTCGCGCGGGATGTCGCAGGTTTCAGCGATGATCGTGGCGACCTGATCGAATGTTGAGGACATCACTAAGCCTTTGATATTTTGGAGCTAATCCGGTAGGTGGCGACGGGAGGACACCGCGCCCCCGGGGCCGTCTGATGCGAGCCCTTCTACCCCCGCCGCCCGGGAGTCGTGTGCCCGTATATCGGAGCGACGCGGTGAGTTCAATGGAGCCGGACACGGCGGTTGTGGCGGGATTGTGATGCTCCGCCGCTGGCGGCCGAGCGGCGTCCAGCAGGGATCAGGGCGTGTAGGTCTCGGTGATGATGCGGGCGCAGTCGCGCCGTCCGGTCAGCAGGCAGTCCTGGGTCTTGCGCAGGTCGGCGATGCTCATCGCCAGCCAGATGCCGATCGCGGTCAACGCGACCGTAAAGGCGATCGCCGCGATGTTGGCCAGGATGCGGTGACGGAAATCGTCGGGCTCTTCGCGCGGCTGCTCATACCGGGAGAGATCGAGTGTCGGGCGCTCGCGCCGATGCAGCTGAATCGGCGGGCTGCCGCCCTCGGTCACGCGCCGCACCGGACTGCTGCGCGGCCGGAACGGCACCACGCGATGCTCTTCCTCCGCTGCAATGGGGCGCTGGGACTTCATGCCTCGACTCCGATGGTCCTTTTTAGCACGCGGGCCCAACCTCTCACAAAGAAACTTTGCCACAATTGAGCTGCATCAGCAAAACATCTCCCTCCTCGGATCCATCCAATCGGCGCCCGCTCCGCGGGTGATTGGAACCTGCCGCGGCCGGTCCGAACGGCGTCGCAGCTACGGGCAGATGCACTGGAACGGCTCGGCAGGCGTGGCATAATGCTGATCATCCCCCGGGAGCCCAGGCCATGGCCAATACCCGCGAGCCGCTGCTTCATCCCGTGCCGATCCTGTCGCTGCGCCCGACGCAGATGACCGTCGGCATGCGCGAAGTGAAGGAGAAGCGCGAGCGCTGGCGCGAGCACAAGTCGAAGAAGAAGCAGGCCGAGCTGCTCGGCAAGCACATGATCCCGGTGGTGCTCGGTCCCGACCAGCGGCACTACGTCGTCGACCACCATCACCTCGCCCGCGCGCTCCATGACGAGGGCGTCAAGGACGTGCTGGTCACGGTGATCGGCGATCTGTCGATGGTCGATCGCGAGGCGTTCTGGGGCGTGATGGACAACAAGCGTTGGGCCTATCCTTACGACGCCAAGGGCGAGCGGCGGCATTTCAAGGACCTGCCGAAGACCGTCGCGGATATGAAGGACGATCCGTTCCGCAGCCTGGCCGGCGAGTTGCGCCGCGCCGGCGGCTTTGCCAAGGACACGACGCCGTTCAGCGAGTTCCTATGGGCCGACTTCCTGCGCCGCAAGGTCAAGCGCAAGACGGTCGAGACCCATTTCGCCGCCGCCATGGAGCACGCGCTGGCGGCCGCAAAGAGCCACGACGCCGTCTATCTGCCCGGCTGGTGCGGACCCGCGTCGGACGACTGACTGGCTCACTTCGCCTTGGGCAGCCGCCCCATCAGATAGAACTCGTCGTTGGGCCGCATGCCCGTGACATTTGCCATCCGGTTCGACAACGCGAAGAACGCCGCGATTGCGGCGATGTCCCAGATGTCGTCGTCGCTGAAACCGTGGCCGGCCAGCGCCTTGAAATCGGCGTCCCCGACCGTCTGCGCCTCCAGCGCCACCTTCATTGCGAAATCGAGCATCGCCCGCTGCCGCGGCGTGATGTCCGCTTTCCGGTAGTTGATCGCGATCTGGTCGGCGAGCAGGGGATTCTTGGCGCGGATGCGCAGGATCGCGCCGTGCGCGATCACGCAATACTGGCACTGGTTGGCGCTCGACGTCGCGACAACGATCATCTCGCGCTCGGCTTTGGTCAGCCCGCCGTCCTTCTCCATCAGCGCGTCGTGATACGCAAAGAACGCGCGGAACTCGTCCGGCCGGTGCGCGAGCGTCAGGAACACGTTGGGCACGAAGCCGCTCTTCTCCTGCACGCCGAGCAGCCGGGTGCGGATGTCGTCCGGCAGGGCGTCGATTGCGGGAACGGGAAAGCGGCTGATGGCGGGCTGGGTCATGGCAACGGGTCCGGCATGTGTGGCAGGGGGCGAACCTTAGTGGATCGCGGCGCAGGCGCAACGGTCCAGCTCAGCCCATCACCTCGCCCCGTGGCGGAATGCCCGCAACGCCTTCTCGAAGGCGTCGTCGATCGAGATTTGGGAGGGGGGCGCCGCCGTATTTAGCGCAGCGGCTTCTTCAGCAGCGAGAAGCGGTCCGGATCGAGGCCCATCGAGGGCTGCAGCATCGGCGCGTCCAGCGAGGCCGACAGATTGCCGCGATCTCCGAGGCTGCCGGCGCCGCTGTCGCCGCTCGCAGCGTCGCGGCTCGAGGTCGCTCCGCGCCAGCGCTCCAGCACGGCACTGACGAAATGCATGTCGTGTCCGGCATTGACCGAGCGGACAGTCGCGATCGTCGCTTCGCTGCGCGGCAACTGATGCAGCGGCACCTCCTTGAAGCGCAGCCGGGTCGGCAGCGCGACGCCTTCGCCGAACGCCAGCACCTCGCGGGTGCCGAGCGAGGGAACGAAGGAGAGCAGGTTGGCGGCGGCATCCGACACCGCCGAACGCAGCAGCGACTGGTCGCGCTCGTTGGCGAGCCGCATCGTGAACAGCGTGTTGCACTGGGAGATGATGGTGGCGTCGAGCTCGGCCGGCCGCTGGGTGATCAGGCCGAGATAGACGCCGTATTTGCGGCCTTCCTTGGCGATGCGCGAGATCGCCTTGCGGGTCGGGCCGAAGCCGATCGAGCGGTCGGCGGAGGCGTAGCGATGGGCTTCCTCGCAGACGAACAGCAGCGGCGAGACGCCGTCGCTCCACAGGCCGAAATCGAACGCCATGCGGCACACGACCGAGACGACGGAATCGACGACCTCGGCCGGGAAGCCGGCGAGCTGCATCACCGTCATCGGGCGGCCGTTGGCCGGCAGGCGGAACAGATGGCTGATGACCTCCGCCATGGTGTCGCCGCCGACATTGGCGTTGTCGAACATGAAGGCGTAGCGCGGGTCGTTGCGCACGGTCTCGATGCGCGAGATCAGCTTGTGATAGATGATGCGCGAGGAGCGGTTCTCCAGCTTGCCCATGCGCTCGTCGATCAGGTTGATGAGGTCGACAAGGCGGTAGGGCACCGGCGTATCGACGGTGTAGCCGACCATCTTGGGATCGACGCGCTTGAGCCCGATGCGGTCCGTATTCTGGTATTGGGTGTAGATGCCCTTCGCCAGCGGGATCACCTCGGCGAGGATGTCGAGCTCCTCCGGCACGCCGGGCCGGCCGCCGAACAGGACGTCGACGATCTCCTCGAAATTGAACAGCCAGAACGGCAGCTTCAGATTGCGGGGGTTCAGCACCAGCGCGCGCTCGCCGAAGCAGCGGCCATATTCGTTGTGGACGTCGAGCAGGAAGATGCGCAGGTTCGGCCGCGCCTTGAGGATCTCGTTGAGCAAGAGCGACACGCCCGTCGATTTGCCGACGCCGGTCGAACCGAGCACGGCGAAGTGTTTCGACAGCATTTCCTCGACATTGACACAGGCGCGCACGGAGGTGTCCTGCTGCAGCGCGCCGATGTCGATGTGGTCGCCGGCGGTCGGCGTGTAGATCGTGCGCAGCTCCTCGCTCGTGATCATGTCGACGGCGTCGCCGATGGTCGGGTAGTGGGTGACGCCGCGCTGGAACTTGGGCCGTTCGGCCGGTCCGAGGATCTCGCCCAGCAGGTCCACCGACGCCGTCGCGACGTATTCGCTGGCATGCGACAGGTCTTCGCTGGTCACCTCGGTGATGATCGCAATGATCGTGGCGCTCGGGCAGCGAATGCTGATGAAACGGCCGACTGTGGCGCGGATATCGGAAACGGTCATCTGCTGGGTCGACAGAATGCCGACGCGGGCCTGGGAGCCCCGCACCGAGATCACGCGTCCGAAGGATGTCACGGTCATGAAACCTGTGGTGAATTGTTGAGCTGACACCTTCTCTGCTGGGACTGGAAAATTTGTTAAGCGGGCAATGTTTGTGAACGTGCTGCCGCCCAGCCCGGCGGTCGGAGGGGCGCGCGGAGCGTTGCGAATGCACCTTCTCAATGGCGCCTAACACCTTGCGGCATAAGGCTTTCTGCATCCTTCCCTAAAGCGTCGCTCGAGCCGCTCGGATTAACGTCCGGTTCACCATCTCCAAGGCTCTTCCTGGAGGCTCTTCCTGTAAGGCTCTTCAGCTCTGGGCGCGCGGTGCCGAAAGATTGCCGAAAGCCAAGTGGATGGTCCCACGCCGATCCGAACCCGTCCAGCCGCTCAGCGATTTGATCGCAGCAATCTGGAACCCGGGCGTGCCTGCTATATTTTGCCCGTCAAGCGCGAGGGAGCGGATGCCGCCGATCTCGTCGAACGAAATCGGTCGCGCCCATGCCGTTGCGGACCTGATCCTCGCGTGAAGCAGGAGGATGATGTCATGGCTGAACCTACCAAGCTGCCCGTCAACACCGAGAAGGCAGGTGCGCCATCCATGCAGGGATGGCGGCCGTTCGAGAACCTGCGCCGCGAGATCGATCGCGTGTTCGAGGACTTCCATGGCGGGATCTGGCGCACGCCGTCGCTGTTCGACCAACTGCCGGATCTGGCCCGCGCACGGTCCTTTGCCGTGGCGCCGGCGGTCGACGTCGCCGAGCACGACAATGCCTATGAGGTCACGGCTGAGCTGCCGGGCCTCGACGAGAAGAACGTCGAGGTGAAAGTTGCGAGCGGCGTGCTCTCGATCAAGGGCGAGAAGCAGGAGGAAAAGGAGGAGAAGAAGAAGGACTATTACGTCCGTGAGCGCAGCTTCGGATCCTTCGAACGTTCCTTCCAGATCCCTGACGGCGTCGACACCGACAAGATCGAGGCCGTGTTCAAGCAGGGCGTGCTCAAGGTCACCCTGCCGAAGAAGCCCGAGGTGCAGAAGGCCGCCAAGACCATCGACATCAAGGCTGCCTGACCGGGCGCGGAGTCGCGCAAGCGCGCCGCGCTGTCCCATGATCATGGGACAGACGATGGATTGGACGCCGAGGAAGGGCCGCGCGCGCGGCCCTTTTTTTCGCGGAGCTGCAGGGGTAATCTGCCTCCCAAGCAAACGGTCGGCGATGCCGGACCGGGGAACGACCGGAAGGGAGACGAGAGGATGGGCAAGCTCGCACTGGCGGCCAAGATCACGCATGTACCGTCGATGTATCTCAGCGAGCTGGATGGTCCGGCCAAGGGCAAGCGACAGTCGGCGATCGACGGTCATATCGAGATCGGCCGGCGCTGCCGCGAGGCCGGCGTCGACACCATCGTCGTGTTCGACACCCATTGGCTGGTCAATGCCGGCTACCACATCAATTGCGCGCCGCATTTCGAGGGGCTCTACACCTCCAACGAGCTGCCGCACTTTATCGCCAACATGACGTATGAATACGACGGCAACCCGGAGCTCGGCCACATCCTGGCCGAGGGCGCCAACGCCCATGGCGTTGCCACCATGGCCCACGATGCGACGTCGCTGGCGCTGGAATACGGCACCTTGGTGCCGATGCGCTACATGAACCCCGACCGCCACTTCAAGGTCGTATCCGTCTCGGCGCTGTGCACCTCGCATTATCTCGCCGACAGCGCCAAGCTCGGCTGGGCGTTCCGCCGCGCGGTCGAGGATCATTACGACGGCACGGTGGCCTTCTTCGCCTCGGGCTCGCTGAGCCATCGCTTTGCCCAGAACGGCACCGCCGACGAGTATCGCGACCGCATGTTCAGCCCGTTCCTGGAGCGGCTCGACCACGAGGTGATCCAGATGTGGGAGCACGGCGAGTGGCCGGATTTCTGCGACATGCTGCCGGAATATGCCAGCAAGGGCCATGGCGAGGGCTTCATGCACGATACAGCCATGCTGCTCGGCGCGCTCGGCTGGAACCATTACGACCGCGGCGTCGAGGTGGTGACGCCGTTCTTCCCGTCGTCTGGGACGGGCCAGATCAACGCGGTCTTCCCGGTGACCCCGATGCCGCATGTGCTCGACGACATCGGCCGCCCGCGCGCTGCGGCGCTTGCGGGCGGACGGCTGTAGCAGGGAGCCGTCACCACACGCGTGCACGCGTCAATATGTCGATGATGTCCTCGGGGTAGACGGTGTCGGCCGTTTCCGCGAGCTCGGCCTCCCGCCACCAGTGCTGTCCTGCGATGGCGGCGCGCTCGAGTTCGGTCCAGTGCATCGACGACAGGTCGGCGCACGCAACTCTGATGAGGAAATAGCGCTCGTCCGAGCTGACCTCCTCGCCATCGACCATCGTGAAGGTGACCAAGCGCTGCGCGATCTGCGGCCCAGGGTCGTCGATGCAAATGCCTGTCTCCTCGAACATCTCGCGGCAGGCTGCGGCCTCGTAGCTCTCGCCTGGATGGACGCCGCCGCCCGGCGTGGCCCAGAACTGCGTCCCAGTCAGCGCGCCGGCAAGGTGGACGAACTTGAACAGCAGAAGCCTGTCGTGGGGATCGAGCACCAGCAGGCGGGCGGAGGGGCGTTCACGCATCTGACGACTTTTTTCGGGTCAGCTTCGTGCAAGCATAACACCTTCTCGAATGAAGCAGGCAGTCTTGCGTGAGGGCCGCACCCATGGCCCGGCTCCATCGAGGCAGCCGATGCGCATGGCGGGCCCGGCGCCGTCGCCTATCGCGCGGCGTTGAACTGCGGCGCTCGCGGCACGACCAATCCGTGAGGAATCCGAGGCCGGTTGACCGCATGACGCTGACGAAAATTCTGTTGCTGACGGCGCTGCTCGCGGCGCCGAGCGTGGCCGCTGCGCAGGCGCCTCATCGCGAAGCCTGCAACGTCGAGGTCGACATCGCCGACCGCGATCCGAACGGCGCCAATGTCCGCGCGGAGCCGGGCGGCAGCATCATCAAGGGGCTGAAGAATCCGACCAGCGACGGCTGGATCGTCGTGCATCTCACCGCGCAGCAGGGCGACTGGTTCGAGATCGACCGGGCCGTGCTGAACGACGTCGATCAGGGCAAGGAGAGCGTGATCTTTCAGGGCAGGGGCTTCGTGCATCGGAGCGTGGTGGGCGTCGGCGACCTGCAGAACGGTGCGGTGATCTATCGCGACCATGCCGCCTCGAGCCCGAAGCTCGATCCGCATGCGAACGGCGACCAGGCTGTCGAACTGCTCGGCTGCTTCGGCGACTTCGCCAAGATCCGCATGAAGAAAGGCATCGGCTGGACCCGGCAGCTCTGCACCAACATGGTGACGACCTGCTCGTGAGCGGCCGCGTCCGCCGCCGACGAAAGCGGATCAAACCCCTCAGGCCGCGTGCTGCCGGTGCTGCGACAGCCGCTCGCGCTCGCGCCGGCACTTGGCCGCGAATTGGCGCAGCCGCTCGATCGTCAGCGTGTCCGTGATGCTCCGCTCGAGCCGCTCGGCCCGCTCAATCTGGTCGTCGAGGTCCGTCAGCTTGGTCATGTCCCGTCTCCCTGGCCAGACAATTTGAGGCAAATTGCATCGTTCCGGCTAGATGAGGATCGTGGTGAATGACGGGTTAATTCCGTGATCGGGCGCACGTTGGCGGGATCGTGACGGCGAGCCGACGATGATCGGCGGGACTGCGTCATCGATGCACCGCAAGCGTCGGCATGGGTCGAACGGCGCACGGGCGCGACGCTGTGCCGGCCGGACCAGATCTGATTCAAGCGCTAGCCGGTCGTCGCTCGTGCGCAATAGTCGCGCCAGAACGTCCGGTATCCCTGTTCCACATGCTGCGTGTAGAGCGCGCCGTTTCCGGCGGCTGAATTCAACACCCTGGCGGGCAGCTCGGCACGGAGCGCGGCAAGCTCGCCGGGCCGCGAGCAGAATTTCAGCGCTGTCGCGAGATAGCCTTCGTCGTCATCGGCGACCCACGCATCGAGGCCGACTGCCTTGACGATCGCGCCGCCCGCCCGTGCCGAGGGGGTGCTGCCGAGCTTGGTGACGACAGGCACGCCCATCTGCAGTGACTCCCACGTCGATATGCCGCCATTTTGCGGGAACGGATCGAGTGCGATGTCGATATCGGCGAACGTCGCAAGATGCTCCTCGCGCGACGTCTTTCCGACGCAACGGAGGCGTTCCGCGGCGATGCCGTGGGCGACGAAGCGGGCGATCAATCGGTCGCGCAGCAGGGGATCGCTCATCGCATGGTTCTTGACGACGATCATAGAGCCCGGCGTCGCAGCCATCAGCTTCGACCATAGAGCCAGAGTGGGCTCCGAAAACTTGTCGGCGCGATTGAATGAGCCGAAGGTGACGTGACCGTTGCGAAGCATGGGCAGCGGCGACGGTGGAATTGGAGGCGGCGGTTCGATCGTGATCAGCGACGGTAGGTCGTAGATCCTTTCGGCAAACAGATGCCGGACCGCGGCCGGGATCGTCACCGCATCGGCCAGCAGATAGTCCATCACTGGCAGCCCCGTGCCGGTGACGCTGCCGACGGCGGAGACCTGGATCGGGGCGGGCTTGCGCGCAAACAAGGTGAGCCGATGGCCGGCGGAATGCCCTGAGAGGTCGACGAGGATGTCGACCTTGTCGGCCCGGATCTGCTCGGCGAGCCTCTCGTCGGTCAACTGCCAGGCGTCGACCCAGCGATCGACCTGCGAACGGCATAACTCCGTCTTGGCGTCCTTTGCCGGCGAACAGGAATAGGCGATGATTTCGAACTTGGCGCGGTCGTGATGGCGCAGGATCGGCAGGAAGCCGAGAGCCGCCGAATGCTCGCGGAAATCGGAAGAGACGTAGCCCACGACAAGCTGCCGATCGGGGTCGAGATCTCGCCCACCGAGTTGGACACGGGGTAATCGCGAGCCGATCGCTTCCCACCAATATCTCCGTTCTGCCTGGAGACGTTCGACTCCAATCTCGGGCAGGAAATCCAGCGCGAAGATCTTCTTGGTGATCGCGTCCTCGTAGTTCGGGTTGATCGCGAGCGCGCGGTCGTAATCCGCAATCGCCGTGGCGATGTCGCCTTGCATCGCAGAGCAGACCCCGAGCAGGGTCCAGGCGCTCTCCTGCTTCGGGTTCTGCGCCAGGATCTTGTCGACGAACGAGATCGCCAGGGCGATGTTGCCGCGCACGAGCGAAACCGTGGCCTTGCCGCGCAGTGCGTCTTCCAGCAACGGTTCGAGGACCAGTGCCGCGTCAAAATCGGCTTCTGCCTCGTCGAACTTGCCCTGCTCCTGATAGGCCCGCCCGCGCTGGGCGAGGGCAGGGGCCGCATTCGGATTGATGGCCAGCGCCGCAGTCAGCGCCGCCAGTGCAGCATCGAAATTCCGCAGGTTCATGCTGACCAGGCCCTTGCCGAACAGGGCCGTCAGCAGCCGCGGCTGCAGTGCAAGCGCGCGATCGAAGCTCTGGCCGGCGTCCTCGTACCGGCCCGTGAGCAGCAGCGCCATCCCGCGATTGGCGTGGGCGTCGCCATAGCCGGGCTTCAGCGCGATGGCGCGGTCATGCGCAGCAATCGCCTCCTCGAAACGCGAGAGGCTCATCAGCGTAGTGCCGAGATTGGTGAGCGCGGCCGGGAAGTTCGGCTGGAGTTCGACGGCGCGTTCGTAACGAGCGCGGGCCTCCTGATAGCGGCCGAGCCGGAATAACGAGAGACCAAGATCGGACTGGGCTCCGGCCGAGCGCGGGTCGATCTCGACCGCGCGTGTCAGGACGAGTACCGCCTGGTCGAAACGGCCGCAATCCCGCTCGGACACGCCGAGCAGATGCAGGGCGCCGAAATGATGCGGCAGGTCCTGCAGGATCTGCTGGCACAGCGCCTGAGCTTCCGGATGTCGGCCTTCGCGGTAGGCCTTGACGGCCGCTGGCAACAGCACGTTCGCCTGTTTTTTGGCGCGCTTCTGCAGCCTTGCGTTTTGAAAGGCGCGGGAGCCAACGCTGCTTTGCAAGTGCAATCCTCCGGGGAGCGCTTCATCGCTCGCAATGGTTGTTTTGTTTTCGCCGATTCGCAATCGGGAGGACTGTGTTCCCGGCAATTCGGCGTCGGGTCAGGCGGTGTCGACCATCCGCCATCGCAAGCATCGCGCTGGAGGATCTGGAAGAACAAGGTACCGCTGCGATCGACAGAGCTCTCCGAGGACGAAGTGCGCGGAGACGCCGAGGTGCAGTGACGGGAACAACGAAGTGTGCGCGACGACGGGGTGGCGTTTCGTTCGCGAGTCGAAACCGGCTGACCTCAAAAATAGTGGGTCAGCACCGAAATGGCTGGGGAACCTGGATTCGAACCAAGACAAACAGAGTCAGAGTCTGTTGTGCTACCGTTACACCATTCCCCAACGGAATGCCCTGCAGTTTCAAGCAATTGCCGGACTGTCTGGCACCGTTTTGCGCGCCGGCCGGCAAAGCAGGGCCGCGGCGACGGGTCCTTCTACCCGCATGTCTCAGGTTTTGGCAAGCCGCTGGATGACGGATTTCCAACGTGCTCTGGCCGCCGCCGCGCCACGGGCCGGCAGGGGTCTAGCGCCCGCCTCTCGCGGCCCGCGGCTTTCGCAGCCCGTCCTGGCCGGCGCCCAGCAGCAGGACCAGGCAGGCGCCGAGCCGTTCCGCGATCTCGTTCACCGGACGGCTCTCGCACGTGACCGTGACGATGCAGGACGAGCAGAGCCTGGACGGCGAGGGCGTGGCCAACGCCGAGATGGCGCGGCAGTAGGCGACAAGAAGCGGCGGATTATTCCGCCGCTTCCTTGACCGGACCTGCCGCTGCGGTCTCGGGCTCGTGGTCGATATGCGTGCGGCCCCAGCGCGCGAAGGCGTTGTTGACCTTGTCGAGATAGAGATAGACCACCGGCGTCGTGAACAGCGTCAGCATCTGGCTGACGATGAGGCCGCCGACCATCGCATAGCCGAGCGGCTGGCGGATCTCCGAGCCGGTGCCGTTGCCGAGCATCAGCGGCACACCGCCGAGCAGCGCGGCCATGGTCGTCATCATGATCGGACGGAAGCGCAGCAGGGCGGCCTGGCGGATCGACTGCTCCGGCGGCAGATGCTGGTCGCGTTCGGCGGCGATGGCGAAGTCGACCATCATGATGCCGTTCTTCTTCACGATGCCGATCAGCAGGATGACGCCGATCAGCGCAATCAGGCTGAAATCGTAGCCGAACGCCATCAGGATCGCGAGCGCGCCGACGCCGGCCGAGGGCAGCGTCGAGAGAATCGTGATCGGGTGGATGTAGCTCTCGTAGAGGATGCCGAGGATCAGATAGACCACGACGAGGGCGGCGAGGATCAAGAGCGGCACGGTCGACAGCGACTGCTGGAACGCCTGCGCAGTGCCCTGAAAGCTCGAGTTCAAGGTTGCCGGCGCGCCGAGCTCGACCATCGCGCGCTGCACCGCATCGGTGGCCTGGCCGAGCGCGACGCCCTGGGCGAGGTTGAAGCTGATCGTGATCGACGGGAACTGGCCCTGGTGGCTGATCGACAGCGGCCGCACCGGCACGTTGGTCCAACTGGCGAAGGTCGAGAGCGGCACCTGGTCGCCGGTGGTCGGCGATTTCACGTAGAGCTTGTTGAGCGTGTCGATGTTGCCCTGCAGCTCAGGCAGGATCTCCAGGATCACGCGGTAGGAGTTGAGCTGGGTGAAGTACTGCGCGACCTGGCGCTGGCCGAACGCGTCATACAGCGTGTCATCGATCAGCTGCGGCGAGATGCCGTACCGCGAGGCGGTGTCGCGGTTGATCGTGAGCTGCACGGTGGTGCCGTCGGCCTGCTGGTCGGTGGCGACGTCGCGCAGCTGCGGCAGCGAACGCATCTTCTCAAGGATCTTCGGCGCCCATTCGTTCAGCTCCGCGACGTTGGGATCCTGCAAGGTGAACTCGAACTGGGTGCGGGACGGGCGGCCGCCGAGCCGGATGTCCTGCGCTGCCTGCATGTAGAGCCGCGCACCCTCGACCTTCTCGAGCTGCGGCCGCAGGCGGGTGATGATCTGCTGCGCCGTCGCGTTGCGCTCCTCGCGCGGCTTCAGCGTGATGAACATGTTGCCGTTGTTGCCGGCGCGGCCGGAGCCGCCGATTGCCATGGCCACGCTGGCGACGTCGTGATCGGCCATTACGATGTTGGCGAGCGCCTCCTGGCGCGACTGCATCGCCTTGAACGAGATGTCCTGGGAGGCCTCCGAGGTCGCGGTGATCAGGCCGACGTCCTGCTGCGGGAAGAAGCCCTTCGGGATCAGGATGAACAGATAGACCGACAATCCGAGCGTGGCGAAGAACACCATCAAGGTGGCGAAGCGCCAGCGCAGCGCCAGATCGAGCCCCTTCTCATAGGCGCGCAGCATCGCGTCGAACGCGGCCTCGCTCCATTGGTAGAACTTGCCGTGCTGCGCGGCGTGCTCGTTGCGCAGGAAGCGCGAGGCCATCATCGGCGTCAGCGTCAGCGACACGAACATCGAGACGAAGATGGTCATCGCCAGCACGACCGCGAATTCGCGGAACAGCCGGCCGATGATGCCGCCCATCAGCAGCAGCGGGATCAGCACCGCGACCAGCGAGATCGAGATCGACACGATGGTGAAGCCGATCTCCTTGGCGCCCTTGTAGGCGGCGGCCATCGGCGATTCGCCTTCCTCGACATAGCGAGAGATGTTCTCGAGCATGACGATGGCGTCGTCGACCACGAAGCCCACCGCGATCGTCAGTGCCATCAGCGACAGATTGTCGAGCGTGTAGCCAACCCCCCACATCATCGCGCAGGCGCCGAGCAACGCCAGCGGCACTGTGATGGTCGGGATCACCGTCGCCCAGAAGCTGCGCAGGAAGATGAAGATGACCATCACCACCAGGAAGATGGTCAGGATCAGCGTGAACTGAACGTCCTCAACGGCGGCGCGGATGGTGGTGGTGCGGTCGGAGATGAGATCGATCTTGATCGCCGGTGGGATCGCCGCGACCAGCCGCGGCAACAGCCCCTTGATGCGGTCAACGGTCTCGATGACGTTGGCGCCGGGCTGCTTGAAGATCACCAGGAACACGCCGCGCTTGCCATTGGCCCAAGCCGCCTGCTTGGCGTCCTCGGCTCCGGTCACAGCCTTGCCGATGTCGCGGATGCGCAGCGGGCCGCCATTGCGGTAGGCGATGATGACGTCGTTCCAGTCCTTCGACTCGGTGAGCTGGTCGTTGGCGTAGATCGTATAGGCCCGCCGCTCGCCGTCGATGTTGCCCTTGGGCGCGTCGACCGTGGTGATCGCGATCTGGCTGCGCACATCCTCCATCGACAGCCCCTTGGCGACGAGCTTGGCCGGGTCGATCTGGATGCGGATGGATGGTTTCTGCTGGCCGCCGATGATCACCTGGGCGACGCCCGAGATCTGGCTGATCTGCTGAGCGAGACCGGCGTCGACCGCGTCGCTGACGGTGGTCAGCGGCAGCGTCTCGGAGGTCGCCGACAGCAGCAGGATCGGCGAGTCCGCCGGGTTGACCTTGCGGTAGGTCGGCGGCGACGGCAGATTCTTCGGCAGCTGGCCGGAGGCGGCATTGATTGCGCCTTGGACGTCGTTGGCGGCGCCGTCGATGCTGCGATTGAGGTCGAACTGGATCGTGACCGATGCGGTGCCCAGGTAGCTGGTCGAGGTCATCTGGGCGATGCCCGGGATCTGGGCGAACTGCCGCTCCAGCGGCTGGGCGACCGAGGTCGCCATGGTCTCGGGGCTGCCGCCTGGCAGGTTCGCCGTGACCTGAATGGTCGGGAAGTCGACCTGCGGCAGCGGTGCGACCGGCAGCAGGGGGTAGGCGACGAGGCCGATGAACAGGATACCTGCCATCAGCAGCGAGGTGCCGATGGGGTATTTGATGAAGGGTGCCGAGATGCCGCCGCCGTTCATTCCTGCCGGACCTTAGCTGGCGCCGGCTCCGAGCTGGCCACCGCGGTGGTCACGACCGAGCCTGGCTGCACTTTGAATTGACCGCCCGTAATCACCTGCTGGCCGGGGGTCAGCCCCTCTTCGACCACGGTACGGCCATCGATCGAAACGCCGACCTTCACCTTGCGCAGCTCGGCCTTGTTGTCCGGGCTCACCGTGTAGGAATAGAGCCCGTTGGTCGAATGCTGGACGGCGTCGTCGGGAACCACCGTGGCGTCCTTCAGCGTCCGCACCAGGAGCCGCGTCGACACCGACTGTCCGGGCCACAGCACGTGGTCCTTGTTGTCGAACACCGCCTTCAGCCGGATCGTTCCACTCGACGTGTCGACCTGGTTGTTCACGACCATCAGCTTGCCTTCGGCGAGCTGTTTCTTGCCGTCGGTGGTGAGCGCAATCACCTTCAGGGCAGCAACCTTCTGCGCCTCGTTGATATAGGGCAACTGCTCCTCCGGCGCGGTGAAGATCACCGCAATCGGCTCGATCTGCGCGATCGAAACGATGCCGGTCTGGGTCGAGGCATTGACGATGTTGCCGATGTCGACCTGGCGCAGGCCGGCGACGCCGGAGATCGGCGCCTTGACCTGCGTGTAGCTGAGCTGGGTCTGGGCATTGGCGATCGCGGCGTCGTCGGCTGCGATCTGAGCGGTGAGCTGCGCGACGGTGGCGCGCTGCGTGTCCTGCTGCTGCCGGGTCGCGAACTCGCCGAGCTTGGTGGTGCGCTGCAGGTCGAGATTGGCGTTGTTGAGATTGGCCTCGTCCTGCGCCCGCTTGGCCTTGGCTTGGTCGAGCGCCGCCTGGAATGGCCTCGGGTCGATCTCGACCAGCAGGTCGCCCTCGTTCACGAGCTGTCCTTCGGTGAAGGCGATCTTGTCGATCTGGCCGTCGACGCGGGTGCGGACCTGGACCGTATTGAAGCCTTGCACGGTCCCCAGGCCGGTGAGGAAGACCGGGAAGTCCGTCTTCTGGACCAGCACGGTCGAGACTCGAACGGCCTGCGGCCCGGCCGATTTCTGCGCAGCCGTCTTCTTCGCTGCCTCGGCACCCTGATAGCGCTGCCAGCCGTAATAGCCGGCGCCGCCGAGAGCCGCCAGCAGCAGGATCCAACCTATGGTTCGCGATGTCTTCATGCTGGCCCACATGCTGAGACGAACAGGATAACCGGTCTTTAAAACCATTCCCAGCACGCCAGATATAGTACGCACGCAATTAATGTGTAAACACACGAGCGCGTGGACAAACCTAAACAATCGGCAAGCTTCGAGGGATCGCAAGGGAGTTCACAGCCATGTCGCTGGATATGAGACGTCAGCTCGTTGCGCAGCTTGTCGAAAGCTCGCGCATCCTGCGCAACTATATTGATCATCGTGCCAAACAGCGCGGCACGACCCGCGCACAATGGGTGGTGCTGTTTCGGCTGCGCGCGCATGAGGGGATGTCACAGGTCGATCTCGCAGAAGTGCTGGAACTGCAGCCCATTTCGCTGGTGCGTCTGCTCGACAGGCTGGTCGAGCAGGGGCTGCTGGAGCGCCGGCACGATCCGAGGGATCGCCGCGCGAACCGTCTCCATCTCACCGCCGCGGGACGAAAGCTCGTCGATGATCTCGACGAGCTGCGCGATGCGATTGCCGGCGAGGTTCTGCACGACATTCCGGACGAGGCCGTCGCGACCAGCCTGTCCACGCTCAGGGACCTGAAGGATCGGATCAAGACGCTATCCGATCCGAAAGCCGAGGTCGCGCTCAAATAGCCGAGCCGCAGCGCGGACCGTCTTGATCCCATCTTGAGTTGCGCCGTTCTACTAAAACATCTTGAGTGCGAAAAATGGCGCAGAAGCTTGCCATTGCCGCCGTGCGGCCTGCGCGAGAGCAGGGCGGTCTGCGGCATTCCTCTGCCGCCATCGTCGGCCAGCGCGCCGCGCCGGATCTGTCGCCGACCGCGCGGGTCTCTCGTGCGAAAGCCGCACTCCGACCTATTCTCGCCGTCTTGTCGCGCCCGATGGGAGCTGATTAGAAGCCGATGAGTCCCGGCCGCCGTCATGGTGCCGTCGGGCAGGGCAGGATTCAACCGGAGCGAGGCTGCGTCGCCCGACGATGCGCCGTGCGACGATAGCGAATGGGGAGCTCACGATGGAAGAACTGAATGGAAAGATGCTCGCGTGCCAGATCCTGGTCACCGGCCTGATCGCGCGCGTCGCCAACGAGCAGCGCGATCCCTTGCGCTTCCTGACCGATTTTCGCGATGAGATCAGGGCCGTCGTCAAGGGCGTGCGGATCGCGGGGGTCGATGATTCCGATCGCGTGCGCCAGATCGCGGTGCAGACCGTGGACGAGCTGTTCTCGCTGATGAAGCCGCCGAGCAGCGACGAGCCGGCTGGCTCGTCGAACTGACAAGCGCAGCGATTCGACGGCAGCGCGAGTCAATTCGCGCTGTTTAGAATGATTTCAAGTTCCGCATGTTGTTAGTTGAGCGTTTTAGAATTGTTTTGATCTGGAACTATTCAAGGCCAAATTAGGGCTCCTCAAATTGACCCCCTGAAACGCGCCCGATACCAACGACACATCGTTGCAACGCAAATGATCCGCGTTCGCGATGTGGAACGAAAAAATCTGGGGCGCGTGAAAATAAAATGGGACAGGTGAGAGCACCGGGTTCGCTGCGTGGGGTCGCAGCGATGAAGGTCAATGACGGACGAGGAGAGGGGCCCTCCGTCACCAAGGTGTCGGCGGTGGCCGGGCTGATGGCGGTGGCATCGATGTCCTCGGCCGAGGCGCAGCCGGCTTCCGACCTGCCCCCGGTCAACGTCGACGCGCCGATCGCGCGCGCCAAGCCGACGTCCTCCAAGCCGACCGCCGAGCAGGTCCGCGCGCGCAATGCCCTGCGCCGCGCGGCGGCCCGTCAACAGGCGGCGCAGCAGGCCGCGGTGGCGTTCCCGAACGCGGGCGGGCTGTCTGCGCCGGACGCCAACCCTTACGCGGACGCAGCCGAGCCCTACAAGGTCAACCGCGTGCAGGCGTCGGGCAAGTTTCCTGAGCCGCTCCTGAATACGCCCAAGACCATCACGGTGATGAGCAAGGAGGTGCTGCAGGACAAGCACATCACGGCGCTCAAGGAGATCGGCCGCTCGACCGCCGGCGTCACGCTCGGCTCGGGCGAGGGCGGCAATGCGTTCGGCGACCGCTTCTTCATTCGCGGCTTCGATGCCCGCAACGACGTGTTCATCGACGGCATCCGCGATCCCGCGGTGTCGATCCGCGAGAACTTCTTCACCGAGCAGATCGAGATCCTGCGCGGCCCGGCTTCTTCGTATGCCGGACGCGGCACCGCCGGCGGCGCCATCAACATCGTCACCAAGCAGGCTGGCGATACCAACTTCAAGCGGATGGATACCGAGTTCGGCACCGACCAGCAGAAGCGCGTCACACTCGACGTGAACCAGGTGATCTCGCCAACCTTCTCGGTGCGCACCGGCGGTCTGTTCCAGGACTCCAACGTCGCGGGGCGCAACTACGTCACCGATGACCGCTGGGGCGCCTTCCTCTCGACCAAGTGGACGCCGATCGACGATCTCAAGATCACGACGAACTATGTCCATACCGATCTGTCGGGTTATCCGGATTTCGGTGTACCCTACTACAAGCAAGGCAACGTCCCCGTGACCTCCGCGGGCATTCCGCGCGGCACCTGGTATGGCTTCCTCAATCGCGACTTCCAGACGGCGCGGCAGGATTTCGGCACTGCCGCGGCCGAGTACAAGGTCAACGAGGCGATCACCCTCAGCAGCAAGTTCCGCGGCGAGCACTCGCTGCTCAACTATATCGGCACCTTGCCGCAGAATCCGAACACGACCAGCCCCAATCCGCTGCTCTGGACCACCACGGCGAGCGCGCAGAGCCGCTACCAGACGGTGGACGTGTGGGCGAACCAGAACGATGCGACGTTCAAGCTCGATACGGGGGGCATCAAGCACACGGCGGTGCTTGGTACCGAGTTCTCGAACGAGAACATCTCGATCGATCGCTACACCGGCCTCTCGTCCGAACTGTTCGGCGGCGGCTCGACCAGCTCGGGCGCGGTCACCGGCGTCAACGTGTACTCGCCGCAGTACACCTACATCCCATTCAGCAATACGCCGTCGCTGGTGGGCAACCCGACGCGCTACGGCGTCAACACCAACAGCGTCTACGTCATGGACACGGCCAACTGGCAGGACACGGTCATCCTGAACGGTGGGGTGCGCTATGACGGCTACACCATGAGCTCGTCGACGAACTCGCCGAAATACCTCAAGATGAACGCCGACCTGGTCAACTACAATGTCGGCCTGGTCTACAAGCCGATGCCGATCGGCAGCATCTACGCGGCCTATGCGACCTCGGCCAATCCGTTCGGCTCCGAGCTCGACGCCACCGGCACCGACTATGGCGGCGTGCCCGCCAACACCGCCGTGCTGCTCGGGCCGGAGCGCAACAAGGCCGCCGAGCTCGGCACCAAATGGGAGCTGGTCGACCGCCATCTGCTGGTCTCAGCCGCGCTGTTCCAGACCACCAAGGACAATGCCCGCGAGACCGTCGGCGGCCTGCTCACCTCGGGCGCGGCCTACCGCATCCAGGGCATCGACATCGAGGCGGAAGGCAAGCTCACCGATCGCTGGAGCATCTTCGGCGGCCTGGTGCTGATGCAGTCGAAGGTCACGCAGAGTGGCGTCGCTTCCAACATCGGCCTGCAGCTCGCCAACATCGCGCATCAGTCGTTCAGCATGCTGTCGAAGTACAAGCTCGACAATGGCTGGGAGATCGGCGGGCAGGCGGTCTACCGCTCCAAGGTCTATGGCGGCACCTTCGCGGCGAACACCGGCAACGAGCTACCGAGCTACTGGCGCTTCGACGCGTTCGTCGAGAAGAAGCTCGACGCGCACTGGACCATGAAGCTTTATGCCCAGAACCTGACCAACAAGCTGTACTACGACACGCTGTATCGGAGCGCGGTGCCGTTCGTCGCCGTGGCCCCGGGGCGCGCCTTCTACATCGTCACCACTGCGAAGTTCTGATCATGCTGATCTGCATCCCCGACGTTCTGTCGAAAGACGAGGTGGCCGACTTCCGCCGCATCATGGATGCGGCGGAGTGGGAGGACGGCCGCTCGACGGCCGGGGCGCAGTCGGCCATGGTCAAGCGCAATGAGCAGTTGCCGCCCGACGGCGAGGCGGCGCGGGTGCTGGGCCAGCGCATCATCACGGCGCTGACGAAAAATCCGCGCTTCCTGTCGGCGGCGATCCCGCTGCAGATCTTTCCGCCTTTGTTCAACCGCTACACCGCCTCGCGCGGCGACCATTTCGGCATCCATGTCGACAATGCCGTGCGCGGCGATCCGCTGACCGGCCTGCGCATCCGCACCGACCTGTCGATGACCTTGTTCCTGGTCGAGCCCGACAGCTATGACGGTGGCGAGCTTGTGATCGAGGACACCTACGGCTCGCACGAAGTCAAGTTGCCCGCGGGGCACGCGGTGCTGTATCCGTCATCGAGCCTTCACATGGTCACGCCGGTCACGCGCGGCGCCCGGGTCGCCTCTTTTTTCTGGATGCAGAGCATGATACGGGATGCCCACGTCCGGAGCATGATCTTCGATCTGGACACGGCGATCCAGAGCTTGGCGGAACGCCTCGGGAGGGACGATCCCGATGCTGTCAAGCTGACCGGCATCTATCACAATCTGATCCGGCAATGGGCCGAGGTCTAATGGGCCGAGATATGATGACATCGTTCCTCGTTAGGTTTGCAATCGTCCTGTCATGTCTGTCTGTTGCTGCGGGGCTACCTGCATATGCGCAGCAGGAGCCGGCCAGGTCCGCCCCGGCGGTCTCGACCGATCCGTCCGCGACGGCGCCGGGCACGGCACACACGATGGCACCACCGGCATCGGTCCAGGCCGCGCCGACGGCTGCTGCGCCGGCCGGCGCAGAGAGCGGCACCCGAAGCGGCAAGTCGGTTGCCACCGGACTCGACGAGCTGTCGCCACTCGGCATGTTCCTCAAGGCCGACATGGTCGTCAAAGCGGTCATGATCGCGCTGGCGCTAGCTTCGGTCGCGAGCTGGGCGATCCTAATTGCCAAGAGCATCGAGTTTTCCGTGCTGCGCCGGCGGCTCGTCGGCGCGCTGCGCAAGCTCACCGGCGCCAAGTCGCTGGCGGAAGCGCAGCTCGCGCTCGGCCATGGAAGAAACGTTGCGGCGGTACTGCTGCAGGCGGCGATATCGGAGGCCCGGCTGTCGGCAGGGCTGAACAGCGATGAGGGCATCAAGGAGCGCGCGGCCTCGAGCTTCACCGAGATCGTGCGTGCCGAGGCCCGGCGCGTGCGCGTCGGCATGGGCCTGCTCGCCACGGTCGGCGCAATCTCGCCCTTCGTCGGGCTGTTCGGCACCGTCTGGGGCATCATGAACAGCTTCATCGGCATTTCCAAATCGCAGACCACCAACCTCGCGGTGGTCGCGCCGGGCATCGCCGAGGCGCTGCTGGCGACCGCGATCGGGCTTGCCGCCGCGATCCCGGCCGTCATCATCTACAATCACTTTTCGCGCGTGACGAAGGGCTATCTCGAGCTCGTCAACCGCGCATCGGGCGCCGCCGGCCGCCTGCTGTCGCGTGATCTCGACCGCAGCCAGGTCGGCATTCACGTGCGCGCGGCGGAGTAGCAGGCGATGGCCGTTTCGCTCTCCGAAGGCGATCTCGACGACGATTTCGACGAGACCCACGACATCAACGTGACGCCGTTCATCGACGTCATCCTGGTGCTCTTGATCATCTTCATGGTGGCGGCGCCGCTGTCGACCGTCGACCTGCCGATCGACCTGCCGTCCTCCAGCGCCACGCCGCAGAAGAAGCCGGACAAGCCGACCTATGTCTCGATCAAGCCGGACCTGTCGCTGGCGATCGGGGAAAACCTGGTCAAACGCGTCGACCTGGTGCGCGAGCTCGACGCCATGACCGATCAGCCCAAGGACCGGCCGATCTTCCTGCGCGCTGACAAGCTGGTGCCCTATGGCGAGCTGATGGGAGTCCTGGAGCTGCTGCGCGCCGGCGGCTACACCAAGATCAAGCTGGTGGCGCTGGAAGCGCCGCCTGCCGCGGCCGCCCAGGTGCCGCCGGCCCAGCCCGCGCAGCCGTGAGGGGCGCTGGCTTGTGATGAGCGACCTCGACATCGGGCACTCCCCCTCGCGCCGTCTGTGGTTTCTGGCCATCATGGGCGCGCTGATGCTGCATGTCGGCGGCGCCGCACTGGCGCTGACGCATCTGAAGGACGACGAGGACGCCGGCGGCCTCGGCGCGGCGGGCGCTGAGGTCATCGACATCGACATGGGCTCGCCGAAGGTCGAGAACGACGAGGTTCCGGTCGGACAGGACTCGGTGGCGCAGACCGCCGCTCCGCAGATGCAGGAGCAGAAGGCCGAGGTCGAGCAGACCGATCTGCAGAAGGATGTCCCGACCACGACCGAGGAGGCCGACCGCGAGGTCACGACCTCCGACGTGAAGAAGCCGACCGAGGAGCAGAAGGTCGCGACGGTCCAGACACAGGCGTCAGAGGCGCAGGAAGCCTCCGAGGACACGGCGCGCAAGGCCCTGGACGAGAAGGTTCCTGAAGCCGAGAAGACCAAAGCGCCGAATGCCGGCATCGGCAAGGACGTGCAAAGGCTGACGGCCAATTGGGGCCGCAAGATCAGCGCCTATTTCGAACTGCACAAGAAGTATCCATCCGGAAAGAAGGTTGCGGCCCAGCTCAAGCTGGCGCTCGTGCTCAACCGGCTCGGCCGTGTCGTCTCGGTGGACGTCAGGGAAACGTCCGGCGATCCGGAGTTCGATCAGGCCGCCGTCAGCATGGTCCGCCGTTCGGATCCCGTGCCAAAGCCTCCCGCGGGCCTCACCGACGACGAATTCTCCTTCATCCTGCCGGTCAAGTTCAACCCGCCGAAATGAGCGGGTAGGGTTCGGCTGACCTCACTGCCAATACAGCCTGACTCCGACATAGACCGCGCAGAGCGCGGCGAAGATCAGCGCGACCGGCAGCTTGCGCGGAGCGGTCGTTCCGCTCTGCGCGGCCTTCGGCTTCGGCGGCAGCTTGCGGAAGGCGGTGACGTTGTCGGTCACCGGCTCGGCGGCGACCGGCTTGACTTCGGGCGGGGCGCCGCCGCCGCCCATCTCGGCATAATAGGCCTTGTACATCTCGCGGATGGTGGCCTCGGTGGCCTCGTCCTCCGACATGTCGCCGAGGCGGGTCTTGTAGCTTGCCAGGAAGTCCTGCGCCGCCGGCGGCAGGCCGGAGGCGCCGTTCAGCTTTGCGATCATTTTCCAGGTCGCGAAATCGGCACGGGCGCGGGTGTCGGCGCGGCGTGCGATCATCATGTCGGCGGCTTTGACCAAGAGTGCCTCGGGGCTCGTTCGTTACCATCCCTGACGGGTAGATTTAGACGTTACCCGTCAATAACAGAAGCAGCTGCTTCAGAGAATCGGTCGTGGCGCGGAGCAGCCCCGACACAAGATCAAGATTGAGACCGAACTGGGAACCCGCCAGCGGCAGAAGGATCAAAAATCCGATCAGAATCAGCATGCCATAGGGCTCGAGCCGGGCAAAAGGCCGCGCCAGCACCGACGGCAGCAGGCCGACCGCGACCCGGCCGCCGTCCAGCGGCGGTATCGGGAGCATGTTGAACACGGCGAGCAGGATGTTGAACGAGAAGGCATTCAGCAGGTTGTGGGCAACCCACTGCGCGCCCCCGGCCGGCACGAACGGCATGAGGTGAAAGGCCAGGGCGGCCGCAAGCGCCAGCGCGATGTTGGTCGCCGGGCCCGCGAGCGCCACCATCACCATGCCGGCCCGCAGCGGCTGCAGATTGCGAAAATCGACCGGCACCGGCTTGGCGTAGCCGAACAGGAACGGCGAGCCGGACAGCAGCAGCATGCCCGGCAGCAGGATGGTGCCGAACGGATCGATGTGCTTGAGCGGGTTGAAGCTGACGCGACCGAGTCGCAACGCCGTGTCGTCGCCGAAGCGCCAGGCGACGAAGGCGTGAGCGGCCTCATGAAAGGTGATGGCGATGATGATCGGCAGGATCCAGACGGAGATGCCGTAGAGGGAGATGTTCAAGGATCGGGGTTCCGGACGCGTTACGGCCCTACATAGGCACGATGGTTCCCCGATGCTACGCGGGATTCTCCGGAAATTGCGGCAGGCTGTCGTTGAGTTGCACCCAATCCATCTTTTCCGAGACCCAGATGTGCTCGGTCGGGGCAAAGGCGTTGCGGTCGTCGAAGCAGGCCAGGGCCACGCCGACCACCGGGCGCGTCTTGCGCCATGAGAACAGCCTGACGCCGCAGCGCGGGCAGAACATGCGGTCGAGCGCGTCGGAGGAGGGGAAGCGCGCGGTTTCGCCGGTGATCGTCAGCGCGTCGTGCGCGAACAGCGCGCGGGCGAAGAACGGCGCGCCCGTCGCCCGCTGGCAGTTGCGGCAGTGGCAGACGCGCACGTTGATCGGCTCGCCGGTGCATTGGAAGCGCACCGCGCCGCAGAAGCAGCCGCCGTGGTGGGTCATCAGGCAAGCTCCATGGGTCAAAAATCCGTGTCGTCAGCGAGACGTGTAGGGTGGGCAAAGGCACGAGGCAGTCATGCCTGTGTTCTCGCAAAATCTCCCGCGCGCTGTGCCCACCGTCCTGATGGGCGAAAGCCGATGGTGGGCACGTCGCCGTCTGCGACGGCGCCTTTGCCCACCCTACACATGGGACGTACCAAACTAACCAAACTAATAAGTTGCGCGGCCGCCGGAAATGTCGAATACGGCGCCTGTCGAGAACGAGCATTCTTCCGAGGCGAGCCACGACACCAGCGCGGCCAGTTCCTCGACCAGCACGAAGCGGCCCTTCGGGATCTTCGACAGCATGAAATTGATGTGCGCTTCCGTCATCTGGTCGAAGATGGCGGTCTTCGCCGCGGCGGGCGTCACCGCATTGACCGTGATGTTGTGCTGCGCCAGCTCTTTGCCGAGTGACTTGGTCAGCGCGATCAGGCCGGCTTTGGACGCCGAGTAGTGCGCAGCGTTCGGGTTGCCCTCCTTGCCGGCGATCGAGGCGATGTTGACGATGCGGCCATAGCCCTGCTTCAGCATCACCGGCACGATCGCCTTGGCGCAGATGAAGGGACCGTCGAGATTGATGCGCAGCACCTTGCGCCACTCCTCGAGATCGGTCTCCCACACCGTCTTGTTGATGCCGGCGATGCCGGCATTGTTGACCAGGATGTCGATGCCGCCCAACGCGGCCAGCGTCGCGTCACGGGCGCCTTCGACCGCTTTGGTGTCGGTGACGTCGACCTGCAGCGCCAGCACCTCCGAACCGATCGCCTGCGCGGTCTTCTCCGCCAGCGCGATGTCGTGATCCCAGATCGCGACCTTGGCGCCGGAGGCCTTGAAGCGCTCGGTGATGGCGCGGCCAAAGCCCTGCGCGCCGCCGGTGACCACGGCGCAGCGGTTGGTAAGGTCGATGTGGTTCATGATGTTTCCCCGGTCGATCTTTGTTGTCGTCATTCCGGGGCGCGCGCAGCGCGAACCCGGAATCTCGAGATTCCGGGTTCAGCCCTGCGCGCTGCCCCGGAATGACGGAGCAGAACTACAGCGTCCAGCCGCCGTCGATGGTATGCGCTACGCCGGTCGTGAACGCGCTCTCGTCGCTGGCGAGATAGACCGCGAGATGGGCGATCTCCTCGGCCGTGCCGAGCCGGCCCATCGGCTGGCGCGAGATGAACATCTCCAGTCCGTTCGGGCCGGCCGAGGCCGCGCGTCCCAGCATCGAGGGCGTTTCGATCGTGCCCGGGCAGATGCAGTTGCAGCGGATGCGCTTGCCCACGAAATCGGCTGCGACCGAGCGCGTCAGCGCCGCCACGGCCGCCTTCGTCGCACCGTAGACGTAGCGGTTCGGCGCCGCCTTGAACACGCCCGCGGCGGAGGCGATGTTGACGATGGCGCCGCCGCCCTGATCGAGCATCTTCGGCAGGAAGGCGCGGATCGTGCGATGCATCGACTTGACGTTCAGATCGAACGAGAAATCCCAGTCGTCGTCGGAGCAGTCGAGGATGGTGCCGTTATGCACGAAGCCGGCGGCATTGAGCAGGATCTCGACCTTGCCGACCCGCTCGGCCATCGCGTTCACGGCCGCGGTGTTGCGCACGTCGAGCGTCGCGACCTCGGCAATGCCTTCGCTCTTCAGCGTGTTCAGGCCGTTCTCATCGATGTCGGTGGCGAATACGGTGGCGCCTTGACGCGCGAAGGCAATGGCACAGGCGCGGCCGATGCCGGCAGCGGCGGCGGTGACGAAGGCGCGCTTGCCCTTGAGACGGTCGGACATGGGGTCTCCCTGGAGATGCGATTTGATGTCTTCCGTCATCGCGAGCGCAGCGAAGCGATCCAGGTGCCGAACGAGGACTCCGGATTGCTTCGTCGCTTCGCTCCTCGCAATGACAGTGGTTGGCTTTGTGCGTTGTGATTAGTGATTATGCCGCGCCACACCGACGGTGCCGGCGATGTTGTGATAGCGCGTGGCGAGCTCCATGCAGGCGCCGGTGGACTGCTGGCCCACGGTGTTGCGATAGAGCTCCTGCCAAGGCGTCTGGTTGGCGGGGTGCGGGAAGCCGCCCTTGGCCTTCAGCTCGGCGCGCCGCTTCGCGAGCTCCTCGTCCGAGATCAGGATGTTGGCCGAGCCCTTGTTGAGGTCGATGCGCACGCGGTCGCCGGTCTTGAGGATTGCGAGCCCGCCATCGGCGGCGGCCTCCGGCGACGCATTGAGAATCGACGGTGAGCCCGAGGTGCCCGACTGCCGGCCGTCGCCGATGCAGGGCAGGGACAGGATGCCACGTTTGATCAGCGCCGCCGGCGGCTGCATGTTGACCACCTCGGCGCCGCCGGGATAGCCGATCGGCCCGGCGCCGCGGATGAACAGCACGCAGTGCTCGTCGATCGCAAGCGACGCATCGTCGATGCGGTCGTGATAGTCCTCCGGACCCTCGAACACGATGGCGCGGCCCTCGAACGCGTTGGGGTCCTTCGGGTTGACGAGATAGCGGTCGCGGAATTCCTTGGAGATCACGCTGGTCTTCATGATCGCGGAATCGAACAGGTTGCCGCGCAGCACCAGGAAGCCGGCGTCCTTCACCAGCGGCTTGTCGTAGGACCAGATCACGTCGCCGTCGGGCTTCGGCGCCTCGCGGCAATTCTCGCCCATGCTGCGGCCGTTGACGGTGATGACGTCCTCGTGGATGCGCCTGTGGCGCATCAACTCGCCGATCACGGCCGGCACGCCGCCGGCGCGATGGAATTCCTCGCCGAGATAGAAGCCTGCCGGCTGCATGTTGACCAGCAGCGGCACGTCGTGGCCGAACTTCTGCCAGTCGTCGATGTCGAGCTCGACGCCGACATGGCGCGCCAGCGCGTTGATGTGGATCGGCGCGTTGGTCGAGCCGCCGATCGCGGAGTTGGCGACGATGCAGTTCTCGAACGCCTTGCGGGTGAGAATGTCAGAGGGCTTGAGGTCCTCCCACACCATGTCGACGATGCGTGTTCCCGTCTCGTAGGCGATCTGGCCGCGCTCGCGATAGGGCGCTGGGATCGCGGCGCAGCCGGGCAGGGACATGCCGAGCGCCTCGGCCAGCGCATTCATCGTCGATGCCGTGCCCATGGTGTTGCAATGGCCGACCGAGGGCGCCGAGGAGGCGACGATCTCCATGAACTCCTCATAGCCGATCTCGCCGGCGGCGAGCCGCTCGCGCGACTTCCACACCACGGTGCCGGAGCCGGTGCGCTGACCCTCGTGCCAGCCGTTCAGCATCGGGCCGCCCGAGAGCACGATGGCGGGGATGTTCACGGTCGCCGCGGCCATCAAGCAGGCCGGCGTCGTCTTGTCGCAGCCGGTCGTCAGCACCACGCCGTCGAGCGGATAGCCGAACAGGATTTCGACCAGGCCGAGATAAGCGAGGTTGCGGTCGAGCGCGGCCGTCGGGCGCTTGCCGGTCTCCTGGATCGGATGGGTCGGAAATTCCATCGCGATGCCGCCGGCGGCGCGGATGCCCTCGCGGACGCGGTGCGCCAGCTCGATGTGATGGCGATTGCAGGGCGAGAGATCGTTGCCGGTCTGGGCAATGCCGATGATCGGCTTGCCCGACTGCAGCTCGGCGCGGGTCAGGCCGTAATTCAGATAGCGCTCGAGATAGAGCGCGGTCATGCCCGGATTGTGCGGATCGTTGAACCACGCCTGCGAGCGCAGCTTGCGGCTCTTGTCAGCGCCGTTGCCGGCATGCCCGTTCGACTTCGTCATGTGCTTTCTCCCGCAGTGCAAACGTGGCGAGGCCGGTCCGTCGTCTGCGCGCCGTGGCCCGCTGTCGAAGATCGCCTACGTCTTTCGTTCAAGTCGTTGTTGGTTCGAGTGGTTCTAATTCATGGTTTTTGGTTGCGCTACCATTTTGTTCCGGAAGCGCGCCCCGACGCGGGCTGGGGACTTGCGGCGGCGCGCTGCAAGGTCGAGCTCTGCCGTTCGATCACCTCGAAGCCGAGATCGACGACGCGCTCCGCCACGGGACGCCCTTCGACGGCGTCCATGATCATCGTTGCCGCGCGCCGGCCCATCTCGTAGCGATTGGTGCGCACGCTGGTGAGCGTCGGAACCGCCGCGGCCATGAATTCCATGTCGTTGAAGCCGACGATCGCGACCTGCTCGGGCACCGCGATGTGCCGGCGCTGGCATTCGAACAGCACGCCGAGGGCGAGATCGTCATTGGCGCAGAACACCGCGTCGAGATCCGGCGCCTTCATCAGCAGATCGGAGAACAGGCTGCCACCCATTGTGGTCGAGGTCGGAACAGGCGCCGTGACGATGAGACGCGGGTCGAACAAGCCGGCCTCCTTCATCGCGTTCTGATAGCCCTGCAGCCTGCGCTGCACCCTTGGGTCCATGCGGGCGCCGATGAAGCCGATGCGGCGGCAGCCCTGCGCGAGAAGGTGTGAAATGGCTGCAAAACAGGCATCGACATGCGAAAATCCGATCATCATGTCGATCGGGTCGGTGCCGAGCTCCATGATCTGCACGACGGGACAGTCCGCTGCCTGGATGATCGACCGGCTCTCCGCCGTCTGGTCGAGACCGGTCACGATCAACCCGGCCGGCTTCTGCATCAGGAACAGCCGCAACAGGCGTTCCTCCTGCAGCACGCTGTAGCGGGTGTTGGCGAGCTGGATGCTGTAGCGGCTACCCTCGAACGCGTCATAGATGCCGCGCAGCACGTCGGAGAACACGTTATTGGTGAGGGACGGTATCAGCACGCCGATCACTTCGGTGCGCTGCGAAGCGAGCGCGCGGGCGGCGAGGTTCGGCACATAGCCGAGCTCCTTGGCGGCGCTCTCGATCCGCGTGCGGCGGCCGGCCGAGACCGTGGCGGGATTACGGAAGAAGCGTGACACCGTGATCGGGCTGACGCCCGCCAGTGCCGCAACTTCGGTCAGCCGGACTTTGCCCGGCTCGATGCGTTTCCGTCCCATGCCTCGCTCATAGCATAGGCGGTCTGGTACACAAGCGATATTGACAGCGCTATCACGCGGTTGCTAAGCGAGGCATTGCGGAAGCGAACTGAACTGCGGACAATGTCAGCCGAGCTGGTCCTTGTTTCAGATCCAGTCGGAGCGACCAGAGCCAACAACAAGGCCACCAAAAACAAGGCCACCAAAAACAAGACTGCACGACCAAGACTACAAAACGACAAGCGGCCTGATCAAACGGCCGAGAACAACGGTCAGAATGCCGCCGGCAAGCAGCCAATGCTGTCGGTCTTTGAGGAGGAAATTGATGTCGTCGGTGCAAATTCGCGACGTGCGCAAATCATTCGGCGGATTCGAGGTGCTGCACGGCGTGACGATTCCGATCGAGGATGGCGAGTTCGTCGTGCTGGTCGGGCCGTCCGGCTGCGGCAAGTCGACGCTGCTGCGCATGCTCGCAGGGCTCGAGAACATCACCGCCGGAACCATCTCGATCGGCGAGCGCGTCGTCAACAACGTGCAGCCGAAAGAGCGCGACATCGCGATGGTGTTCCAGAACTACGCGCTCTATCCACATATGACGGTCGCCGACAACATGGGCTTCTCGCTGAAGCTGCGCGGCGCACGGCCCGAGGACATCAAGAAGGGCGTCGCGCGCGCCGCCGAGATCCTGGCGCTGACGCCGCTGCTCGACCGCTATCCGCGCCAGCTCTCCGGCGGCCAGCGCCAGCGCGTCGCGATGGGCCGCGCCATCGTGCGCGATCCGCAGGTGTTCCTGTTCGACGAGCCGTTGTCGAACCTCGACGCCAAGCTGCGCGTCGCGATGCGCACCGAGATCAAGGAGCTGCATCAGCGGCTCAAGACCACCACCGTTTACGTCACCCACGACCAGATCGAGGCCATGACGATGGCCGACAAGATCGTCGTCATGCACGACGGTATCGTCGAGCAGATGGGCTCGCCACTCGATCTCTACGACAAGCCGGACAACCAGTTCGTGGCCGGCTTCATCGGCTCGCCGGCGATGAACTTCCTCAACGGCCACCTCAAGTCCAACGGCTCGGTCTATGTCGAGACCGAGAACGGCGCCAGGCTGCCGATCCTCACCGCGCCGGCTGCCTCCGACGGCCGCCCCGTCGTCTACGGCGTCAGGCCCGAGCATCTCGAACTCGCCGATGACGGCATCGAGGCCGAAGTGGTCGTGGTCGAGCCGACCGGCTCGGAGACGCAGATCGTCGCCCGCATCGGCACCCAGGACATCATCGCGGTGTTCCGCGATCGCCACGAGGTCAATCCTGGGGCGAAGATCCATTTGCGTCCGCGCGCGTCGGCGGCGCATCTGTTCGACAAGGACAGCGGCCGGAGAATTTGACCAGCCGCACGGCGCGGAACTGACAACAAGCAAAACAAGCAAAATACTCAACGGGAGAAAACTTCAGATGGCTCATTTCCCCACCGATCGACGGTCTCTGCTCAAGGGCGGCGCGACCTTGCTGGCGGCTGCCGCGACCATGTCGGCCGAGGACCTGCTCGGCTACGCCAAGGCCTGGGCGCAGACCTCGCCCTTCAAGCCGGAGCCCGGCGCCAAGATCAACATGATGCGCTGGAAGCGCTTCGTCGAGGCCGAGGACGTGGCCTTCATGAAGATCGTCGACGCCTTCCAGAAGGCCAACAACGTCACCATCAACGTCTCCAACGAATCCTATGACGACGTCCAGCCCAAGGCCTCGGTCGCGGCCAATACGGGGCAGGGGCTCGACATGGTGTGGGGCCTCTACACGCTGCCCTTCCTGTTCTCCAACAAGTGCGTCGACATGACCGACGTCGCCGACTACCTCGGCAAGAAGTGCGGCGGCTGGACCGACTCGGGCAAGGCCTATGGCATGCTCGACGGCAAGTGGATCGGCATCCCGGTGGCCGCCACCGGCGGCCTCGTCAACTACCGCATCTCGGCGGCCGAGAAGGCCGGCTTCAAGCAGTTCCCGAAGGATCTCGCCGGCCTGTCCGAGTTCTTCAAGGCGATGAACAAGAACGGCACCCCGGGCGGCATGGCGCTCGGCCACGCCTCGGGCGACGCCAATGGCTGGGTGCACTGGGCGCTATGGGCGCATGGCGGCAATCTGATCGACAAGGACAACAAGGTCGTCATCAACTCGCCTGAGACCGCCAAGGCGCTCGAATACGTCAAGGGCCTGTACGACAATTTCGTGCCGGGCACCGCATCCTGGAACGACTCGTCCAACAACAAGGCGTTCCTCGCCGGCCAGCTCTACGCGACCGTCAACGGCATCTCGATCTATGTCACCGCCAAGAAGGAGGCGCCGCAGATCGCCGAGGACATGAACCACGCGCATCTGCCGCCCGGCCTCGACGGCAAGACCCGCGAGATGCATTTGGGCTTCCCGATCCTGGTGTTCAACTTCTCCAAGTACCCGCAGACCTGCAAGGCGTTCACCGCCTTCCTGCTGGAGCCGGAGCAGTTCAATCCGTGGATCGAGGCGGCGCAGGGCTATCTGTCGCACTTCCTCAAAGGCTACGACGCCAACCCGATCTGGACGGTCGATCCGAAGAACACGCCGTATCGTGAGGTCGCGGCGACCGCGACCACGCCGGCCGGCCTCGGCAAGCTCGGCGAGGCGGCTGCGGCCGCGATCGCCGACTTCGTCCTGGTCGACATGTTCGCGAACTACTGCACGGGCCGCGAGGACGTGAAGACGGCGATGGCGAGCGCCGAGCGCTCCGCCAAGCGCATCTTCCGCTGAGGAAGATCGCCGACCTTGTAGGGTGGGCAAAGGCGCGCCGAGATCGAATCGAGAGATCGCGATCTATCGCGCGCCGTGCCCACCATACGGGTTGCAGACTGTCGTCATTGCGAGGAGCCGAAGGCGACGAAGCAATCCAGTCTCTTTGCTCGGCCCTGGATTGCTTCGCTTCGCTCGCAATGACGGAACGACTTTTCTATCCGTCCCGAACGCCGGTGGGCACGCTACGCTTTGCCCACCCTACGGTTCGAAGGGAGCTGCTCGACCCATGAGTACCATTCAGACCTCGTTGCCGCGAGGCGCCGCCGTCGGCGAGCCCTCGGCATGGGTGCGCATCAAGACCAACCGCAACGTCATTGCGCTGTGGTTCATGCTGCCCGCGGCGGCCTTCCTGATCCTGTTCCTGGCCTATCCGCTGGGGCTCGGCGTCTGGATGAGCTTCACCGACGAGAAGATCGGCCGCACCGGCGTCTTCGTCGGGGTCGAGAACTACGAATGGCTGTGGGACGACTCGATCTTCTGGCTGTCGGTGTTCAACACGCTGCTCTACACGATCGTGGCGAGCGCCATCAAATTCGCGATCGGCCTGTATCTCGCGCTGCTGCTGAACCGGCACATGCCGTTCAAGGCCATGATCCGCGCCATCGTGTTGATCCCCTTCATCGTGCCGACCGTGCTGTCGGCGATCGCGTTCTGGTGGATCTACGATTCGCAGTTCTCGATCATCTCCTGGTCGCTGATCAAGCTCGGGGTCATCACTCAGAACATCAACTTTCTCGGTGACACCAACTGGGCGCGTGCCTCCGTCATCATCGCCAACATCTGGCGCGGCGTGCCGTTCGTCGCCATCACCTTGCTGGCCGGCCTGCAGACCGTGTCACCCTCGCTCTATGAGGCCGCCACGCTCGACGGCGCCACCAGTTGGCAGCGCTTCCGCTTCATCACCTATCCGCTGCTGACGCCGATCATCGCAGTCGTCATGACCTTCTCGGTGCTGTTCACCTTTACCGACTTCCAGCTGATCTGGGCACTCACCCGTGGCGGCCCCGTCAACGCCACCCACCTGATGGCGACGCTAAGCTATCAGCGCGGCATCATCTCCGGACGGCTCGGCGAGGGCGCCGCGATCGCGACCGCCATGATCCCGTTCCTGATGGCGGCGATCGCGATCTCCTGGTTCGGCATGCAACGGCGCAAATGGCAGCAAGGATCCGACCAA
Organism: Bradyrhizobium sp. SZCCHNRI20481; assembly: GCF_032485055.1. NCBI lineage: Bacteria > Pseudomonadati > Pseudomonadota > Alphaproteobacteria > Hyphomicrobiales > Nitrobacteraceae > Bradyrhizobium > Bradyrhizobium sp. SZCCHNRI20481. The sequence goes on along the minus strand of NZ_JAUEUE010000008.1, from coordinate 61,732 downwards.
TGACCGACACCACGCTGCACGCCAAGGCGCCCACCACGGCCGGCTCCGACGAATCCGAGGGCATGAGCTACCTGGAGTCGCTGCCGCGCCGGCTGATCACGCTGTATCTGCCGCTGTTCATCATCCTCGTGGTGCTGCTGTTCCCGTTCTACTGGATGGGGCTGACGTCGATCAAACCCGACGAGCAACTGATCGACATGGAGAAGTACAATCCGTTTTGGGTGGTGCATCCGACCTTCAAGCACATCTCCAAGCTGCTGTTCGAGACGCAGTATCCGCGCTGGCTCTGGAACACGATGTATGTCGCGGTCGGCGCGACCACGCTGTCGATCTTCGCCTCCGTGCTCGCGGCCTATGCGATCGTGCGGCTGCGCTTCAAGGGCGCCGACACCGTCGGCGTGCTGATCTTCTTCGCCTATCTGGTGCCGCCGTCGATCCTGTTCATCCCGCTGGCCTCGGTGATCCAGGCCTACGGGCTGTTCGACTCGCCGCTGTCGCTGATCTTGGTCTATCCGACCCTGCTGATCCCGTTCTCGACCTGGCTCTTGATGGGCTACTTCAAGACGATCCCGTTCGAGCTCGAGGAATGCGCCCTGATCGACGGCGCCAGCCGCTGGCAGATCCTGGTCAAGATCGTGGTGCCGCTCGCGGTGCCCGGCCTGATCTCGGCCTTCATCTTCTCGTTCACGCTGTGCTGGAACGAGTTCATCTATGCCCTGACCTTCCTGCAGTCGACGCCGAACAAGACGGTGCCGGTCGCCATCGTCAACGAGTTCGTCGACGGCGACATCTACAAATGGGGATCGCTGATGGCCGGCGCCCTGGTCGGCTCGCTGCCGCTCGTGATCCTTTACGCCTTCTTCGTCGAGCATTATGTGTCGGCGATGACCGGCGCGGTGAAGGAGTAGGCGAGATTCGCGTGTTCCGTCATTGCGAGCGCAGCGAAGCAATCCAGAGCTATGGAGAAGACTCTGGATTGCTTCGTCGCTTCGCTCCTCGCAATGACGACCAGTTTTCGTAGGGTGGGCAAAGCGAAGCGTGCCCACCGTCGTCCGGCATCACCCGGTGCTGCGGTGGGCACGGCGCTATGCGCCTTTGCCCACCCTACATTTTGAAGGAGCACTCCCTTGCATATTCTCGTTCTCGGCGCCGCCGGCATGGTCGGACGCAAGCTGGTCGAGCGGCTCGTGCGCGACGGCCGCCTCGGCGACAGCGCCATCACCCGCATGACGCTGCAGGACATCGTGGCGCCGGCGAAGCCCGATACGTCCATCGCGGTCGAGACCATCGCCGGCGATTTCGCCGTCGCAGGTTTTGCCGAGAAGCTGGTCGCCGCGCGTCCGGACGTGATCTTCCATCTCGCTGCGATCGTCTCCGGCGAGGCCGAGCTCGATTTCGACAAGGGCTACCGCATCAATCTCGACGGCACGCGGATGCTGTTCGACGCGGTCAGGCTGATCGGCGACGGCTACAAGCCGCGCCTCGTCTTCACCTCCTCGATCGCGGTGTTCGGCGCGCCGTTCCCCGACGCGATCGGCGACGAGTTCGTCAATGCGCCGCTGCTCAGCTACGGCACCCAGAAGGCGATCGGTGAGCTCCTGCTGGCCGATTACAGCCGCCGCGGCTTCTTCGACGGCGTCGGCATCCGCCTGCCGACCATCTGCATCCGCCCCGGCGCGCCCAACAAGGCCGCCTCCGGCTTCTTCTCCAACATCCTGCGCGAGCCCTTGGCCGGCAAGGAGGCCGTGCTGCCGGTGTCCGAGGACGTCCGGCACTGGCACGCCACGCCGCGCTCGGCGGTCGGCTTCCTCCTGCATGCCGCGACCATGGACACCGGCAAGATTGGTCCGCGCCGCAACCTCACCATGCCCGGCCTGTCGGCGACGGTGGGCGAGCAGATTGCCGCGCTCCGGCGCGTCGCTGGTGACAACGTCGCGGCTCGCATCAAGCGGGTTCCCGATCCCTTCATCATCGGCATCGTCGACGGCTGGCCGCGGAATTTCGAGGCCAAGCGGGCCCGCGAACTCGGCTTCACCACGGAAGAAAAGACCTTCGACGACATCATCCGGATTCACATCGAGGACGAACTCGGTGGTAAGTTCGTGGCCTGAGAACGCCACCAGCCTCTGGACTCAAATGGCGCGAAGCGCCATTTGAGCAGGGAGATAGTCGGGAGAGAGAGCATGACCGCCAGCATCGTCGGATGGGCGCATACGCCGTTCGGGAAGTTCGACGCCGAGACCGTCGAGAGCCTCGTCGTCAAGGTCGCCAACGAGGCGATCGCGGATGCCGGAATCTCGGCCGGCGACGTCGACGAGATCGTGCTCGGCCATTTCAACGCCGGCTTCTCGCCGCAGGATTTCACGGCATCGCTGGTGCTGCAGGCCGACCCCGCGCTGCGCTTCAAGCCGGCGACGCGGGTCGAGAACGCCTGCGCCACGGGCTCGGCCGCCGTGCACCAGGGTATCCGCGCCATCGCCGCCGGCGCCGCCAAGATCGTTCTGGTCGTCGGCGTCGAGCAGATGACCCGCACGCCCGGGCCGGAGATCGGCAAGAACCTGCTCAAGGCCTCGTACCTGCCGGAGGATGGCGACACCGTCGGCGGCTTCGCCGGCGTGTTCGGCAAGATCGCGCAGGGCTACTTCCAGAAATACGGCGATCAGTCGGACGCGCTGGCGCTGATCGCGGCCAAGAACCACAAGAACGGCGTCGCCAATCCCTTTGCGCAGATGCGCAAGGATTTCGGCTTCGAGTTCTGCCGCTCCGAGAGCGAGAAGAACCCCTATGTCGCCGGTCCGCTGAAGCGCACCGATTGCTCGCTGGTGTCCGACGGCGCCGCCGCGCTGGTGCTGGCCGACAGCGAGACGGCAAAGTCGTTCGCCAAGGCCGTGACCGTCCGCGCCACCGCGCACGCGCAGGACTTCCTGCCGATGAGCAAGCGCGACATCCTTGCCTTCGAAGGCTGCACGGTGGCCTGGCAGCGCGCGCTGGAGAAGGCGGGCGTCACGCTGTCCGATCTCTCCTTCGTCGAGACCCATGACTGCTTCACCGTCGCCGAGCTGATTGAGTACGAAGCGATGGGCCTGACCCCGAAAGGGCAGGGCGCCCGCGCCATCAAGGAAGGCTGGACGCTCAAGGACGGCAAGCTGCCGGTCAATCCGTCCGGCGGCCTCAAGGCCAAGGGCCACCCGATCGGCGCCACCGGCGTCTCCATGCACGTGATGACCGCGATGCAGCTCACCGGCACGGCGCCCGAGGGCATGCAGCTCCCCAACGCCAAGCTCGGCGGCATCTTCAACATGGGCGGTGCGGCGGTCGCGAACTACGTCTCGATCCTGGAGCCGGCGAAGTAGGCGAGGTCCATCCTCCGTCATTGCGAGCGAAGCGACGCAATCCAGGGCCGAGCATGCTGCCCTGGATTGCGTCGTCGCTGCGCTCCTCGCAATGACGGTGATACAGGAGAGCTTCCGCGATGCGGAAGCTCTTTGTCATTCGCTGGTCCGATTGCCTATCATGATCATCTCCACCGAACGTCTGACCTTGCGCGAGTGGCGCGACGAGGACCGGGCGCCGTTCGCGGCGATGTCCGCCGATCCGGCCGTGATGCAATTCCTCCGCGCGCTGCCAACGCGGCAGGACTCGGACCGGTGGATCGATTTCCAGATCGCCCATCAGGCCGCGCACGGCTTCGGCTTCTGGGTGGTCGAAGACCGCGCCACCGGCACTTTCCTCGGCGCCACCGGTCTGTTCCGCGTCACCTTCGACGCGCCGTTCACGCCGGCGGTCGAGATCGGCTGGCGGCTGGCGCGCGCGGCCTGGGGGCAGGGGATCGCGACGGAGGCAGCGCGCGCGTCGCTCGCGTTCGGCTTCGATGAGCTCGGCCTTGATGAGATCATCGCCTATGCCGCGCCGGCCAATCACGCCTCGCAGAACGTCATGCGCAAGCTCGGCATGATCCGCGACGAAGCGTCCGATTTCGATCATCCGCGGGTCGAGGCGGACAGTCCGCTGCGCCGGCAGGTGATGTACCGGCTGCCACGCGAGATGTGGGCCAAGAGCGAGATGCGGTAGGGTGGGCAAAGCGGCCGCCGAAGGCGGCAGCGTGCCCACCGTCGGGCGGCGTGCGCATCAGCAGGATGGTGGGCACGGCGCCATTGCGAGCGCATGCGTGGAGAGAGCGCGGCAGCGCCTTTGCCCACCCCAGGGTGCCATTCTGGTAGCCCGGATGAGCGCAGCGATATCCGGGTCCATCGCGACAGCTCGTGTGACCCCGGATGTCGCTGCGCTCATCCGGGCTACGGCTTCCAGACCTTTTCCTCGCTGAAGCCGAGCTCGGCAAAATCCTTCGTCCGGAACGAGGCGTCATCCGCCGGAAAGAACTCGTCCAGCTGCGGCGGCTTCACCGACGTGCTCGACAGCATGGCATGCGCCTGGCCGCGGTGGTGGATGTCGTGCTGGAACAGATGCAGCAGGAGGCGGTCGCAGCGCTCGTTCTGCACGCGGCTCTCGCGGTTGATGCGTACGTTCACGTCGAGCCGCGCCGGTGTCAGCGCCTCGCAGAACGCAATCAGCCGGCGGTCCATCGCGCTCTGCGCCTTCGCAAGATCGGCCAGGCGCGGGAACGGCACCTCGTTCTGCCACGCCATCGGGCCGAGCCAGCCGCCTTCCAGCGCATCGATGTAGAACAGATCGATGATGTAGATGTGGTTCAGCGTCCGCTGCAGGCTGGGGAAAAAGCCGGTGCGCTCGGCGGCGAAATCCTCGGCGCTGAGCTGGCCGCAGGCGGTCAGCAGCCGGTGATTGGCCCATGCATTGTTATAGGCGAAGGCGCGAAAGGTCTGGACGAGATCGGCGGGCATTGGGACAGGGCACCCCGTGATGGCTCGCTTCAGATCATACGGAACTGATCACGCCATTCACCACCGATTTCCGCAGCCATCCGTGCACCATCCCCATGCGCGTTGCGGAACTCTGCCACAATTGGTCGCGGTGCATCGCTGCGCCTCCTGTGCAACAAGTTGAGATGCCGCACGACACACCCCTCATCGCGACCATCGTCGCCGGCCTTGGACTGGCCTTCGTCTTCGGAGCGCTCGCGCAGCGGTTCCGGTTCCCGCCGCTGGTCGGCTACCTCCTCGCCGGCGTTGCCGTCGGTCCGTTCACGCCGGGCTTCGTCGCCGACCAGGCGCTGGCGACCGAACTGGCCGAGCTCGGCATCATTCTCCTGATGTTCGGCGTCGGCCTGCATTTCTCGCTCAAGGACCTGATGTCGGTGCGCGCCATCGCCGTGCCCGGCGCGATCGTGCAGATCACTGTGGCGACCCTGATGGGTATGGCCTTGAGCTGGGCGATGGGCTGGTCGATCGGCGGGGGGCTCGTGTTCGGTCTCGCGCTCTCGGTCGCCAGCACCGTGGTGCTGCTGCGCGCAATGCAGGAGCGGCGGCTGATGGACACCGAGCGTGGCCGCATCGCGGTCGGCTGGCTGATCGTCGAGGATCTCGCGATGGTGCTGGCGCTGGTGCTGATCCCGGCCTTTGCCAGCCTGCAGAACGGCAATGGCGACGTCGCCGCCGCCGATCCGCTCGCCGCCCGCTTCGGCCTCGGGCTAACCGGCGTGCTGCTGCTGACCTTCGTCAAGATCGGCGTGTTCATGGCGGTGATGCTGCTGGTCGGCCGCCGCTTGATCCCGTGGATCCTGCACTACATCGCCCACACCGGCTCGCGCGAGCTGTTCCGCCTCGCCGTGCTCGCGATCGCGCTCGGCGTCGCCTTCGGATCGACAAAACTGTTCGGCGTGTCGCTCGCGCTAGGCGCCTTCTTCGCCGGCATGATGCTCGGCGAGTCGCCGCTGAGCCAGCGCGCCGCGCAGGAGTCGCTGCCGCTGCGCGATGCCTTCGCGGTGCTGTTCTTCGTCTCCGCCGGCATGCTGTTCGATCCGGGAAGCGTCATCCGCGAGCCCTGGCCGCTGCTCGCCACCTTGTTCATCATCCTGTTCGGCAAGTCGGTTGCCGCGTTCCTGATCGTGATCGCATTCCGCCATCCCACGTCGACGGCGCTGACGATCTCCGCGAGCCTCGCCCAGATCGGCGAGTTCTCCTTCATCCTCGCCGAGATCGGCGGTGCCTCGAACCTGCTGCCGAAAGCGGGCCGCGACCTGATCCTGGCCGGTGCCATCATCTCGATCATGCTCAATCCGCTGATGTTCGCCGCGCTCGATTGGCTGCTGCCGCGGCTGGAGCGCCGCCGCGCCGATGCCTCAACGCCGGCCGCAACACCGCCGGCCGAGATCCCGGTGACGCAACTGACCGAGCACACGATCATCGTCGGCTATGGCCGCGTCGGACGCCTCGTCGGCGAGGCGCTGCAGCAGCGCGGGCATCCGTTCCTTGTGGTGGAGACGTCGGAGGACATCCCGAAGCAACTGAAAGGCGCCGGCGTTGAGACCATCACAGGCAACGCCGCCCGCAGCAACGTGCTGCGGGCGACAAACCCAACGGCTGCGCATGCGCTGGTCATTGCCATCCCCGAGGCGTTCGAGGCCGGACAGATCGTCGAGCAGGCGCGCGCCGCCAATCCGGCGCTGCACATCGTGGCGCGGGCGCATTCCGATGCCGAGGTCGATCATCTCAAGTCGCTGGGCGCCGACAAGGTCATCATGGGCGAGCGCGAGATCGCGCGCGGCATGATCGAGGAATTGGATACGAGGCCACCCGACGCCGCCCCCGAGCTGGCGCCGGAGCGGACGGCGGAGGGGGGGCAGGTCCAGGCGTAGAACGCGCAGCCCCGGGTGAGCGAAGCGACACCCGGGTTCATACGCACAGCTCGTGTGACCCCAGATATCGCTTCGCTCATCCGGGCTACGGGCCTGTGGCTGCGTCGAGCGGCGAATTTCGCTTGTGCCTTCAGGCTGATTTGCCCTGTCCAGTCCCCGCGCGAAAAATATTCGTGTTTCGTTTTTACAGAAAATATGTTTCACTCCCGCCATCCTGCTTCGCCACGAGGGGCGCTTCGCGATCGTCACGAACGTTGAGGCAGGGAGGCGGTGGCCGCGACGTGTCGCAGCGTAGCTTGTCTGCGCGGACGAACGGCATGGCGCGGACGTGAAGTCGCGTGGTCCCGGCATCCCGACGCTGATGCCAAGCCTAAGGGGCATGATGATCCCAACGGCGACGGTGGCCAAAAGCCGGTGCACCGAGGAGATCGCGAAGTAAGCGTGAAAACCATCGCGCAGGGAAGGCCGGGTCGGTCCGGCTGAACCTGTGGTTCTCTCCCAGTGCTTTCTTTCGCACGGGGGCCACGGGTGCCAGTCGGCACCCGGCCTTCCCTGCGCCCTCTGTTTCGAAGGGGGCGGCTTCGATCAGCACAGCTCGGACAGATCCTGTCGCGAGGCCCCTGATGCTCGCGTGGTTGCTGGAAGCAGACCTTGCCTTACTCCGGCATCATCTCGCCGGAGCCGCCGAACTCGGCCGGGAAATCCTTCAGCTTCGGCAGGCCGTCCCTGATGGGCAGCACCGTTTCCGCGTAGTTGACGTGCACGCCGGGCGTGAACTTCAGCGTCGGAATCGTCGCGGCATAGACGTCGATCATGCCGAGCGGCGGGTGGTCGGTCATCAGATGTCCGCCACACTTGGTGCAGTACTTGCGGTAGCTCATGTCGGTCTTGTGGTAGGTGCCGATCGCATCGGCGCCCTTTGTCACCCGCACGCTCTGTGGCTTCCACAGGGTGAAGGCGTTGACCGGGCCGGCCGACCAGGACCGGCACGACGAACAATGGCAATAGCCCATTGCCTCCGGCTCGCCGTCGGCCTCGATCTCGACCGTGCCGCAGAAGCATTTGCCCTGATAGAGCGTCATGAGAGCGTTCTCCCTCGTGTGTGTTCTGGATGTTGGACCGGCATGCTGACACACCTGAACGTTGAAATGGAATCCTAGAATGCAGCTCGCTGCAGGGAACATCTGGTGCAGCGCAGCGGTCCTCGTCCGTGATCCGCGACACGGAATGTTGCGGCGGGGGATCAGACGCATGGCCCCATACCCGCAGGCCCGCTTGCTAGGGAACATCAGGTGCCGTTAGCTCTGGCGACAACAAGGATCGAGGGAGCCGACGCCACGATGGGACCGCTTGCGGGCATCAAGGTCATCGACATGACCACCGTGCTGATGGGGCCGTATGCCGCCCAGACGCTCGGCGACTATGGCGCCGACGTCATCAAGGTGGAATCGCCGGAAGGAGACGTCACCCGCAAGATCGGCCCGTGGCATCATCCGGGCATGGGGCCGGTCTATCTCAATACCAACCGCAGCAAGCGCGTGATCTGCCTCGACCTCAAGAAGCCCAGGGGACGCGAGGCCGCGCTGCGGCTCATCAAGGACGCCGACGTCCTTCTCTACAACATCCGGCCGCAGGCGATGGCGCGGCTGAACCTCGGCTATGACGTGGTCTCCGCGCTCAATCCGCGGCTGGTCTATGCCGGTGTGTTCGGCTTCGGCCAGGATGGTCCCTATGCGGCCAAACCGGCCTATGACGACCTGATCCAGGGCGGGGCGGCGCTGTCGCATCTGATGGCGGTCGCCGGTGACGGCACGCCGCGCTATGTGCCCAATGCGCTGGTCGACCGCATCGTCGGCTTGACGGCGGTCGGCGCCATCTGCGCCAGCCTCGTGCATCGCGACCGCGCCGGGCGCGGCCAGCGCCTCGACGTGCCGATGTTCGAGACCATGTCGGCCTTCATCATGGGCGACCACATGGGCGGGCTCACCTACGAGCCGCCGCTCGACAAGGGCGGCTATGCGCGGCATTTGTCGCCCGACCGCCGGCCCTACAAGACCGCCGACGGCCATATCTGCGTGATCGTCTACAACGACAAGCAATGGGACGCATTCTTCACCGCGTCCGGCCGCACCGACCTGCGCGCGGATGACAGGTTCAACAGCTTTGCCAGACGTGCCGCCAACATCGATTTCGTCTATGCCGAGCTAGCGCGCATCTTCCAGACCCGCACCACGGCCGAATGGACCGATCTGCTGGACGACGCCGATATTCCGGTCATGCCGATGCACGATCTCGAAAGCCTGCTGAACGATCCGCACCTCGTGGCGACCGATTTCTTTCCCGTGGTCGAACATCCGACCGAAGGTCCGATCCGCAGCACCCGCGTCTCGGCGACCTGGTCAGAGACCAAGGCCGAGCCGCAGCGTCTGGCGGCACGGCCGAACGAGCATGGCGCTGATATCCTGCACGAGCTTGGATTTTCGGACGAGGAGATCGCCGCGATGATCCGCGACGGCGTGACCACGCCGGCGCCAGCCAGGGAGTGAGACGATGGATTTCGCGCTCTCCGCCAACCAGGAATCGATCCGTGATGCGGTGGCCAAAATCTGCGCTCGCTTCGACGACGCCTACTGGCTGAAGAAGGACAAGGACGGCGGCTTTCCTGCCGACTTCCACAGGGCCTTGGCCGAGGCTGGCTGGCTCGGCATCTGCATCCCCGAGGAGTTTGGCGGCTCCGGCCTCGGCATTCTCGATGCTGCGATCATGATGCGCACCATCGCCGAATCCGGCGCCGGCATGTCCGGTGCCTCGGCGATCCACATGAACGTGTTCGGGCTCAATCCGGTCGTCGTGTTCGGGACCAAAGAGCAGTGCGCGCGGATGCTGCCGGGCATCGTCGATGGCAGCGAGAAGGCCTGCTTCGCGGTGACCGAGCCCAACACCGGCCTCAACACCACCCAGCTCAAGACCCGCGCCGTGCGCAAGGGCGACCGCTACATCGTCAACGGCCAGAAGGTGTGGATATCGACCGCGCAGGTCGCCGAGAAGATCCTGCTGCTGGCGCGCACGACGCCGCTAGAGGAGGTGAAGCGGCCGACCCATGGGCTCAGCCTGTTCTACACGGATTTCGATCGCAATCGGATCAAGGTCCACGAGATCGAGAAGATGGGCCGCAAGCCGGTCGACTCCAATGAGCTGTTCTTCGAGGATTTCGAGATTCCGGCCGAGGATCGCCTGGGCGAGGAGGGGCGCGGCTTCGACTACATCCTGCACGGCATGAATCCGGAGCGCATCCTGATTGCCGCGGAGGCTGTCGGGCTCGGCCATCTCGCACTGTCGCGCGCGTCGGCCTATGCAAAGGTGCGCAACGTGTTCAATCGCCCGATCGGCCAGAACCAGGGCATCCAGCATCCCCTGGCAAAGAACTGGATGGAGTTGGAGGCCGCCTGGCTGATGGTGCTGCAGGCCGGCTGGCAATACGACCAGGGCATGGCGTGCGGCCCGGCCGCCAACGCCGCGAAATATCTCGCGGCAGAGGCCGGCTTCCACGCCTGCGAGCAGGCGGTGATGACCCATGGCGGCTTCGGTTACGCGCGCGAGTATCATGTCGAGCGTTACCTGCGCGAATCCCTGATCCCCCGCATCGCCCCGATCAGCCCGCAACTGATTTTGTCCTTCATCGCCGAGAAGGTCCTCGGCCTGCCCAAGTCGTATTGAGATGTCGTAGTGGGACGAGCCGGTATTGAGATGATGAACCATTCAGCTGTCAGGGACGAACGCTGCCTGCATTCCCTCCCCCCTTGTGGGGGAGGGGCAGGGAGGGGGGTACCCAGCAAAGATTCGTTGTGTGGCCGTCATTCCGGGGCGCGACGAAGTCGCGAACCCGGAATCTCGAGATTGTTTTGCGCATTCGTTTCTCAGCTAGAGATTCCGGGTTCATCGCTGCGCGATGCCCCGGAATGACGGCGGAGGGCGTGGCGCGATGACCTATATCACCGGCACTGGCCTGACATCCTTCGGCCGGCACGACGGCCGCTCCTCGCTCGATCTCATGAGCCTGGCCGCGCAGCTCGCGCTCGACGATGCCGGGCTGAGGCGGCGCGACATCGACGGCATCCTGTGTGGCTATTCCACGGTGTCGCCGCACATCATGCTCGCGACCGTGTTCGCCGAGCATTTCGGCCTCACGCCGTCCTATGCTCACGCCGTCCAGGTCGGCGGCGCCACCGGGCTCGCGATGGCAATGCTGGCGCATCATTTGGTCGAGGCCGGCGTGGTCAAGCACATGCTCGTGGTCGCCGGCGAGAACCGCCTGACCGGGCAGAGCCGCGACGCCTCGATCCAGGCGCTGGCGCAAGTCGGCCATCCCGACTACGAGTTGCCGCTGGGGCCGACCATCCCTGCCTATTACGGCCTCGTCGCCTCGCGCTACATGCACGAATACGGCGTCACCGAGCATGACCTCGCCGAGTTCGCCGTGCTGATGCGCACGCATGCGTTCGATCATCCCGGCGCGCAATTCCATGAGCCGATCACCATCGCGGACGTCATGGCATCGAAGCCGGTGGCGCGGCCGCTGAAGCTGCTCGACTGCTGTCCGGTCTCCGACGGCGGCGCCGCCATCATCATCAGCCGCGAGCCGACCGGAGCGACAGCGGTGCGCGTGCGCGGCTGCGCCCAGGCGCACACGCATCAGCACGTCACGGCGGCGCCGGCCCTGAGCGAGCTCGGCGCCGAAATCGCGATCAAAAAGGCCAAGGCGGCCGCAGGCATCGAGATCGCCGACGTCGACTACGCCGCGGTCTATGACAGCTTCACGATCACGCTGTGCATGCTGCTCGAAGACCTTGGGCTCGCCGGCCGCGGCGAGGCTGCGGCGCGGGTCAGGGCCGGGAATTTCAGCCGTGACGGCGCGGTGCCTCTCAACACCCATGGCGGACTCTTGAGCTATGGCCATTGCGGCGTCGGCGGCGCGATGGCGCATCTCAGCGAGGCACATCTGCAGATGACGGAGCGGGCGGGTCACCGTCAGGTGCGCGACGCCACGCTGACCTTGCTGCACGGCGATGGCGGCGTGCTGTCGTCGCATGTCAGCATGTTCTGGGAGCGGGTGCGATGAGCGAATCGGCCGACTGGACCAGGGGTGTTGCAGCGATTCGCTTTCAGCGCTGTGCGCGCTGCGCCCACCTGCAGTATTTCCGCCGCGACTTCTGCGCGGCTTGCGGCTCGCTTGCGCTCACCGATCACGCGGCGACCGGCGAAGGCACCATCTATGCGGCATCATTGGTCTGCCGGGCCGCGGCTCCAGAGACGCGCGCGCATGTGCCCTACAACATCGTGCTGGTGGATATGCGCGAGGGCTTTCGCATGATGGCCCATGGCGACCACGAACTTGCGATCGGCGATTCGGTCGAGGCGCGCTTCGTCGCCTTTGCAGGCGGCACGGTGCCTTACTTCGGGAAGGCGAAATGACGATGGAGCGCCGCGCTATGACTGGACACGCCAAGCGCAGGCGGCCGAGGCGGGACGATACGCATGACAAATTCGTCCCGACCCGGATCGCCGCGCGATTGACGCAAAACTGTTACGCTACGCTCACCAACTCAAACGCAACTCTACTCGGTCGTTCGCGTGAGCAATCAAGCTCACATTCCTACCTACGGGCGATGAAGAAACTGCGACGCAGAACCTCCAGACAGCCCTTCATCGCCCGTAGAACAGGACGCTGGCGATGACGATCATGGACGTCACCGCCAGCATATGCGCGAGTGCCTCCGACGTTGCCCTCTTAGTGGCTTCCTTCATGCCGTTCCTCCCTGGACACTGGACACGACTCTCCGTGGCGCAAATACACACGCTACGTCGGCTGGAATTTTACTCGGAACACCCCACTTCGACGTTCGCTTCGCGAGTCCCCACTCGGCGTTCATCGACGGTTCAGAACATCGTCGGGTAATGCGGCGTGAATTGGGCTCGCTTATGGTTGTCCTGCGACCGAGTCCCGGTAACGTTTAGGCGAGCCCGTACAAATACGAGTGATGCGAATTATCGACCGAAAGCCGTTAGTTACTGTGGATTGCAACCTTGAGTAATTGTTTGCTTCGACCGCGTGCGACACTTCGATGACGGACTTCGACGCACTGAGATCAGTCTGCCGCGAGCAAATTGAGCCGCGCATTGGCGACAGTCAGACGCTCGGCCAACAGCTGCGCCAGATTGCGCATGATCCGCTCGCCGGCTTTCGGATGTCGCACCCGGAAACGTTCGAAATCCACCAGCGAGATCTCGAAAGCGGTGGCCGAGAAATCCGCGACGACGTCGGCGGAGCGCACGGGCTCCAGCAGTGCCATCTCGCCGAAGCATTGCCCTGCCGTCAGCGTCGCGAGCCGGATGCCGTCGGGCAGGGTGACGTGGACGACGCCGGAGCGCAGGAAGAACAGCGAGGCCGCAGCATCGCCGGCCGCAAGGATGCGTTCGCCCTGCCGATAGTGCCGGATGATCGCCAGTGCCGCGAGCTCATGGCGCTCGTCCGCGGAGAGCCCCGCGAGCAGCGGCTGCTCGGCGAGCTCGGTGGTTTCGAGGAAATCGATGGCGCCGCCATAGCGATAGACGATCTGGTCCTCGGCCCATTCGATCGCGGTGTCGAGCAGGTAGAAGTCGCGCACGTTCTTGCTGTCGCCGGTACGGGCCGCGATCTCCTGCCATTCCGGCGAGCTGCGGCGGATGCCCGACAGCACGACGGTGACGTGGAAGTCGGCGAGCTCGTGAAACAGCTCGGAGAGCAGGCGCAGGCCTGCTTGTGTCATCGCGGTGACGCGGTGGAGGTCGACGATGACGAATTGCGGTCGCGTGCTCGCCGCAAGCTGGCGCGAGACGTAGTCGACGCTGGAAAGGGACAGCGTGCCGACCAGCTCGAGCACGCGCACCGCGTCGGGATGGGCGGTGAGGATGTTGCGCTCCTGAGCGCGGCGGCTGCGTCGCGACGGGTTGGCGCCGATGTCGTAGTCGGCGATGATCGTGGTGCGCGCATCGTCGGAACGGTTCAGCATGTGCAGGCCGTAATGCGCCGACAGCGCCTCGCAGACCTTGATGCCGCGCACGCTGTTGCCGTGACCGTCGAGCCTGGGCGAATAGCTGCCGAGCCCGAGCCGTGCCGGCAGGCTTGCCAGGATGCCGCCGCCGACGCCGCTCTTGGCGGGAATGCCGACGCGGTAGATCCACTCGCCGGCGAAGTCATACATGCCCGACGAGGTCATCACCGACAGCGTGCGCGACACCGCATAGGGCGTCACCACCTGCTCGCCGGTGACCGGATTGACGCCACGATTGGCGAGCGTGGCCGCCATGATCGCGCAGTCGCGCGCTGTGACGAGCACGGCGCATTGCCTGAAGTAGACCGCGAGCACGTCGTCGACAGGCTCCCTGATGACGTCGGACGTCCGCAGCAGATAGGCGATCGCGCGGTTGCGATCACCGGTGGCGGCTTCCGATGCGAACACCGCGTCGTCGACATCGAGCTTGCGGCCGGCGAAGCGGCCGAGCGCATCGCGGATGGTCTCGAAGGCGTCGTCGTGCCGTGCCCTGCGGATCAGGCCGCTGCAGGCGATCGCGCCGGCATTGACCATCGGATTGAACGGGTGGTTCTCCGCATTGAGCCGGATCGAATTGAAGGGGTCGCCCGACGGCTCGACGCCGATCACGCGTTCGACCTCGTCGGAGCCGAGCGTATCGAGCGCCAGCGCGAACACGAACGGTTTCGACATCGATTGAATCGTGAACGGCACGCGGCTGTCGCCGACCTCATAGACATGGCCGTCGAGCGTGGCGAGGCTGATGCCGAAATGCGCCGGGTCGGCTTTGCCGAGTTCGGGAATGTAGTTCGCGACCGCGCCGTCGTGGTCAGGCCAGAAGTCGGCATGGCAGGCCGACAGGAAGCGCTGCAGCGGCGGCATCGCGGCCGTCGCCCAATGCTGCGGATGTCGGATCGGCCGGGGGTGGGTGGTCATGGGAAGGCTCGGCGGGAACAAGGTCTCGCGCTGGTTATGTCGCAGCCGCGAGGGCGCAGCCAGCCCACACTTGTCGCAACGCTGGTCAAATGTTGCCGTTGCTCACCGATTGAGCGGGTTTGCGGGCGCGATGACCGCTCCGTGTCGCCATGCGCGGGGGCGATGCCGATCGAAAGCCAGCGCTGCGGTACCGCGCTTTGGAACCGGCGACGGTCGTCACGCCCGCATACCGCTGGCCGTTGTCTAAGGATGCCGAGTCTTGTGCCAACACGCTGAAGAACGGCGGCTTTTAGAGACGGTCTACTGTTGTGACGGCAAAACGGCTGGGTTAGCTTGTTCAATAAGCGGAATATCATTCCGCATGACGGAATTGGTGGGAAACGCATGGGACGACGGTCTGAGCGATTGAGCAGGAGCAGCATGCTGCCCGGAGATCTCGCCGGTGAGGGCGAGGTCATTCAAGTGGTGTCGCGGGCGTTCGACGTGCTTCGCTGTTTCGAGGGGCACGAGGCGCGGCTCGGCAATCTCGAAATCTCCAACCGCTGCGGCCTGCCGCGGTCGACGGTGTCGCGGCTGACGCACACGCTGACGCGCATGGGCCAGCTGGTCTACCTGCCGCGCGATCAGAAATACCGCATCGGCCCGAGCGCCGTGGCGATGAGCACGTCGATGACCAGAGGCTTGCAGTTGCGCAATCTGATCCGGCAGCGGCTGCAGGACGTCGCCGAGCAGTTGCCCGGCACCGTCGGCTTCGTCATTCCCGACCGCTTCCACCTCGTCTATCTGGAGTTCGGCCGCGCCGCTAATGCGCTCGGCCTGCATGAGACCACGGGCAGCCGCATCTCGATGGCCTCGACCGCGGCCGGTCATGCCTATGTCGCCGCGCTCGAGCCGGAGGTCGGCGACGCCTTGCTGGCCGAGATGGAGCGCGAGATGCCGGACGCGGCCAAGCTGCTGCGGCCACGCCTCGAGCACAACAGACAGTTTCTCAAGGAGCATGGCTACGTCGTAGCCTGCGGCCTGTGGAGTCCGCACATCAATGGCGTCGCGCTGCCGCTGTGGTCGCCGCAATACCAGACTTATGTCGTGCTCACGATCGGCCTGTTGTCGGCGATGTACGACGAGCAGCGGCTGCACGACGAGGTCGCCCAGCCGATGCGCGAGCTCGGCCGCAGCATCGCCGCGCTGCTGCAGGGCGCGGAAGCCGACGTCTTCAACAGCCGGATGGACAGAAAGCCGCTCCAGGTGAACGCGAAGACCAACCATAAGAACAAGACCATCACCGGGGCAGGGGGAACGAATGAGTTGGCAGCCGGAGCTCGAGGAACTGGCCCGGCGCGAGGCCTTCGCGCGGGAGATGGGCGGGCCTGACAAGGTCAAGCGTCAGCACGACCAGGGCCGCCTCACCGTTCGCGAGCGCATCGACGGCGTCGTCGATCCCGGCAGCTTCCACGAGATCGGCGCGGTCTCAGGGATCGGCGAGTATGACGAGCAGGGCGAGCTCACGCATGTGACGCCCGCCAATTGCGTGTTCGGGCGCGGCCGCATCGACGGCCGCACCGTCGTCGTGGTCGGGGATGACTTCACCGTGCGCGGCGGCTCGGCCGACGCATCGATCGCCGCCAAGCCGCTGATGGCGGAGGAGATGGCGCACGACTTCCGTCTGCCCATCATCCGCATCATCGAGGGCTCCGGCGGCGGCGGCTCGGTCAAGACGATCGAGACCAAGGGCGCGGCCAACCTGCCTGGCGGCATCGGCGGCAATCGCTGGTACCGCTACACGACCGAGAACATGTCGCTGGTGCCCGTGGTCGCGCTCGGCCTCGGCTCGGTCGCAGGGCTAGGCGCGGCGCGGCTCGCGGCGAGCCACTACTCGGTGATGACCAAGCAGTCGGCGATGTTCGTCGCCGGCCCGCCGGTCGTGAAGCGGCTGGGGCAGGACCTCGGCAAGATGGAGCTCGGTGGCGCCGACATCCAGACCCGCGCCGGCGGCGTCGATCATGCGGTGGACACCGAGGCGGAGGCGTTCGCCTGCGCGCGGCGCTTCCTGTCCTACCTGCCATCGTCGGTCTACGAGCTGCCGCCGACCTTGCCCTGCACCGATGACCCGCAGCGTGTCGACGAGCAGCTCATCAGCGCGGTGCCGCGGGATCGCCGGCGCGTCTACAAGATGCGGCCGATCATCGAGTCCGTCGTCGACAACGGCTCGTTCTTTGAGGTGACGCAGAACTATGGCCGTCCGATCATCATCGGCCTCGCGCGTCTCGAAGGCCGCGCGGTGATGGTGCTGGCGAGCGATCCCTATCATTATGGCGGCTCGTGGACCGCGGATGCCTGCCAGAAGGTGATCCGCTGGGTCGATTTCGCCGAGACCTTCCATCTGCCGATCGTCTACCTGATGGATTGCCCCGGCTTCATGGTCGGGCTCGAGGCGGAGAAGGCGGCGACCATCCGCCATGGCGTGCGCGCGATGGCCGCCGTCAATCAGACGACGGTGCCGTGGTGCACGGTGATCGTGCGCAACAATTTCGGCGTCGCCGGTGTCGTGCATCAGCCAGCCGACCGGTTCTCGATCCGCTACGCCTGGCCGTCGGCCTATTGGGGCTCGCTGCCGCTCGAAGGCGGCATCGAGGCGGCCTATCGCGCCGAGATCGACGCCGCGCCCGACCCGAAAGCCAAGCTCAAGGAGATCGAGGATCGGCTGAACAAGCTGCGCTCGCCGTTCCGCTCGGCCGAGAAGTTCTGGGTCGAGGAGATCATCGACCCGCGCAAGACGCGCGCGCTGCTGTGCGAGTTTGCGCGCCTTGCCGAGCCGCTGCGCACGCCCGGGCCGCCCACGGCGATGACGACGCGGCCGTGAGCCGCTGATGTTAAGCCGCGGCGGGCTTCGCCTGCCGCGCGATCGCCAGCGCCAGGAGCGCGGCGACGATGCACAGTGCGCCCGCCGTGAAGAACGCCGGCAGGTAGCTCTGCAACAGAGTGCGCGACAGGCCGGCGCCGAACGCGGCGGTGCCGGCGCCGAGCTGATGTCCGGCGAACACCCAGCCGAACACCAGATTGGCCCGCTCGGCCCCAAACCGCTGCGCGGTCAGCCGCACCGTCGGCGGCACGGTGGCGATCCAGTCGAGGCCGTAGAACATCGCGAACAGCGACAGGCCATAGAAAGAGAAGTCGGTGAATGGAAGGAACAGCAACGAGAGCCCGCGCAAGCCGTAGTACCAGAACAACAGCCAGCGATTGTCATACCGGTCCGACAGCCACCCCGAGACGATCGTGCCGACGAAGTCGAACATGCCCATCGCGGCGAGCAGGCTCGCCGCCTGCACCTGCGGAATGCCGAAGTCGAGGCACATCGGGATCAGATGGACCTGGACGAGGCCGTTGGTCGAGGCGCCACAGATGAAGAAGGTCGCGAACAGCATCCAGAACACCGGTGCGCGCGCCGCATCGCGGAGGGTGCCGAGCGCGGCGGCGAGGATCGGTGTGGTGACGGGCGCGGGGGCGGCGATCGGGTCGGTGCCCTTGTCGCCGAAGGGACGCAGGCCGAGATCGCTCGGGCGATCGCGCATCAGCAGCAGCACGGCGGTGGCGGAAACGCCGAGCATGACGCAGATGAGCCCGAGCGCGACGCGCCAGCCAAGCCGCTCGGTGAGGCTGGCGAGCAGCGGCAGGAACACCAGCTGTCCGGTGGCGACGCTGGCGGTGAGGATGCCGACGACGAGGCCGCGGCGCGCGACGAACCAGCGCGTCGCGATGGTGGCGCCCAGCACCAGCGCGGTCATGCCGGTGCCGATGCCGATCACGACGCCCCACAGCAGCACGAGGTGCCAGACATGGGTCATCGCCAACGACGAAAGCAGTGCGGTCACGACGATCAACTGGGCCAAAAGCGTGATGTTGCGCAGACCGTAGCGGTTGAGCAGGGCGGCGGCGAAGGGGGCCATCAGCCCGAACAGCACGAAGCGGATCGACAGTGCCGAGGAGATCTCCGCGGTGCTCCAGCCGAACTCCTGCTGGAGCGGCACGATGAACACGCCGGGTGCTCCCACCGTGCCGGCCGATACCAGGGCCGTGAAGAACGTTACGGCCACCATGATCCAGCCATAGTGGATATTGCGCCGTTCGAGTGCTGCCGCGAGCCGGTTCGAGATCATGTGCTTCTCAGTTCGATGGGGATTTCGCGCCATTCTGCCAGGACGCCTCAACGACATAAATGGCTAAGTTCCCTCGTTTCAGGACATCAAGGTCGCTCTACGGCGATCGCAGTCGCCTCGCCGCCGCCGATGCATAGCGACGCCACGCCGCGCTTTAGTCCGCGGGCCTGCATCGCATGCAGCAGCGTCACGATCAGCCGCGCGCCGGTGGCGCCGATGGGATGGCCCAGCGCGCAGGCGCCGCCGTTGACGTTCAGCTGGTCACGCGCAATGCCAAGGTCGCGCTGCGCGGCCATCGCGACGATCGCAAACGCCTCGTTGATCTCGAACAGGTCGACATCCTCCACCCGCCAGCCGACCTTGTCGAGCAGCTTCCTGATCGCCGGAATCGGCGCGGTCGTGAACCATTGCGGCTCCTGGCTGTGCGTGGCGTGGCCCTTGATCTCCGCGATGATGGGCAGCCCGTCACGGTCCGCACGCGAGCGCTTGGCGAGCACGAGCGCCGCGGCACCATCCGCGTTCGCAGAGGACGCCGCGGGCGTGATAGTGCCGTCCTTGCGGAACGCCGGCTTCAGCGCCGGGATCTTCGCCGGATCGACCTTGAGCGGATGCTCGTCATTGACGACCAGGCGTGCGCCGGATTTCTCGACGAGCGTGATCGGCGCGATCTCGGCCTTGAACGCGCCGCTCTCGACCGCCCTGCGCGCACGCGTCAGCGTCTCGACGGCGTAGGCATCCTGGTCGGCGCGGGTGAACTGATAGGCCTCGGCCGTCGCCTCGCCAAAATCGCCCATCGAGCGTCCGGTCTCATAGGCGTCCTCCAGGCCGTCCAGCATCATGTGATCGAGGATACGATCATGCCCGGCGCGATAGCCGCCGCGCGCCTTGGTCAGCAGATACGGCGCATTGCTCATGCTTTCCATGCCACCGGACACGACGAGGTCGGCAGAACCGGCCTGGATGATATCGTGCGCCAGCATCGTGGCCTTCATTCCAGAGCCGCAGACCTTGTTGATGGTGGTGGCGCCCGTGGCATCGGGCAGGCCGGCGCCCCGTGCCGCCTGCCGCGCCGGAGCCTGGCCCTGACCTGCAGGAAGCACGTTGCCCATGACAACCTCCGTGACCGCATCAGGCGAAACGGCGGCGCGTTCGAGCGCGGATTTGATCACGTGCGCACCGAGCTTGTGCGCACTCAGCGGCGACAACTCGCCCATGAAGCGGCCGAGTGGAGTGCGGGCAGCGGACAGGATCACGACGGGATCGGACGAGGCCATGACAGGCTCTCCCTTGATAAAGATGATGAGCATCATATAATGACATCGCGAAAAAGGAAACCCCGGCAATCGCGCTGAACTTGTCGTGAAGTTAGCGCGACACTGCCGGGATCCGCGAGACGAGACTTGGAGAAACTTGCTATCGCTTGCGGTCGATGAACTGCTGCATCAGCCGTTTCGGCTCGTCGGTCAGGAACGACCGTCCGAAGGCGCCGATCGATATCTCGACGGACTCCTTCAGCGGCAGCTCCTCCCATTGCCGCAGCAGAGCCTTCTGAGTCCGTAGCGCTTCGGGACCGCAGGCGAGCAGGGATGCCACGGCCTTCTCGACCGCGATGTCGAGCTCTCCCTCGGCGGCGACGGCATCGACAAGGCCCCAGGCGAGCGCCGTCGGCGCGTCGATCGTCTCGGCCGTCATCAGCAGCCAGCGCGTGCGGCCCCATCCGATGAGACGCGGCAGCAGCGCGGCATGAATGACCGAGGGGATGCCGACACGAACCTCGGGCATGCCGAACTTGGCATCATGTGCCGCGACACGGATATCGCAGGCCGTTGCGACCTCCAATCCGCCACCCAGACACCACCCTGGCATCCGCGCAATCACGGGTGCAGGAAAATTTCGCACCGCATCGCAGAGCCCGGCAAGTCGCGAGATGAACGTTTCCGCTGAAGCCTGATCGAGCGTCGCCATCTCCTTGATGTCGGCGCCGCCGATCATGCTCTTCCCGCTTTCGCCGGCCAAAACGAGAACGCGAATGCCGGCTTCGGCGGCGAGCGATTGCAGGCCGGCTTCTATGTCGAGAATCGCCGCCGAACCGAGAATATTGAGCGGACCGGCATTGCAGATCGTCAGCCGGACCACGCCGCGGCCGTCACGACTCACGCCGCAGTGGGAATTGAGCATGTCCATGGTTGTCCTCGTCGGGTTCCTGGGCAAGGGAGAGTGTGCCGGGAATAAATCAGGCCAGCGAAGTTGATTTAGATCAACTCGAATTCATCAAATAGCTGCAGTCAGCAGGACGCAGAACTGTTATTGTATGACCGCAGACATTCAATGGGACGGCAATGCGTTACTCTCCGGAACACAAGGCGGAAACCCACGCGCGGATCGTGCGCAAGGCATCGGTGCGGCTGCGCGAGCGTGGTGCTCACGGTGTCGGGGTTGCCGACCTGATGAAGGAGGCCGGGCTGACTCATGGCGGCTTCTATGCGCATTTCGATTCGCGCGAGGCGCTGGTCGTGGAGGCGTTCGGTTATGCGATCGACCGTTCGATTGAGCATTGGCGCAAGCTGCTGGACCAACTGCCGCCGCAGAAGCGACTCGCGGCCATCGTCGACGGCTATCTGTCCGCGGCTCATCGCGACGATGTCGGTCACGGCTGCGCGGTTCCTGCGCTCGGAGCGGAAATCGCCCGCGAGAGCGCAAAGACCCGCAAGGCCTTTGCTGCGAAGCTGGAAGAGCTGATCGCCCTGTTCGCCGAGTACATCAGCGACGTGCCGGCCAAGACTGCGCGAAGGCGGGCTTCGGCGATGCTCGCGACGCTGATGGGGACGCTCGTGATGGCGCGACTCATGGGCAGCGGCGAATTGTCAGACGAAATCCTGAGCTCCGGGCGCGAGGTGGCGCTGGCTGTCGCCAGCGGCGGCGGGCCGGCGGGGAGGGCCCCTGCGCGGGCGCCCGCGAAAAGGCCCGTGAAGAAGGCGGCAGCCGCGAAGCGCTGATCCGTCGCGCGGCTCGGATGGTGGACGCAGCGCGCCACGCTGCAGGGCCTGCCGTGATCGTGCCGGCCGAGCGAAGGGGCGGCATTTTCGCAGCGCCGGGCAGCGCTTAGACCCTTCCCAAACGCCGCAAAGACTGCAAGATGCCGGCCAAATCGGCACTGCTTACCCCTGCGGAGGATACCCCATGCGTTCGATCGGTCATTTCATTGGCGGCAAAGAGGTCAAGGGCACGTCTGGACGGACGGCCGACGTCTTCGAGCCCATGACCGGCGACGTTCAGGCCAAGGTCGCGCTGGCCTCTCGCGCCGAGCTCCGTGCCGCTGTCGAGAACGCAAAGGCGGCGCAACCGGCCTGGGCCGCGACCAATCCGCAGCGCCGCGCCCGCGTGATGATGAAGTTCGTCGAGCTCGTCCAGCGCGACTATGACCAACTCGCCGATCTGCTTGCGCGGGAGCATGGTAAGACCGTCCCCGACGCCAAGGGCGATATCCAGCGCGGCCTGGAGGTCGCGGAGTTCGCCTGCGGCATTCCGCATCTGATGAAGGGCGAGTACACCGAGGGCGCGGGCCCCGGCATCGACATCTATTCGATGCGCCAGGCGCTCGGTGTCGTTGCCGGCATCACGCCGTTCAATTTCCCGGCGATGATTCCGATGTGGAAATTCGCGCCCGCGATCGCCTGCGGCAACGCCTTCATCCTCAAGCCGTCGGAGCGCGATCCGGGCGTGCCGATGAAGCTCGCCGAGCTGATGATCGAGGCCGGGCTGCCGGCGGGCATTCTCAATGTCGTCAACGGCGACAAGGAGGCGGTCGACGCCATCCTCGAGGATCCGGACATCATGGCGATCGGCTTCGTCGGCTCGTCGCCGATCGCGCAGTACATCTATGAGCGCGCGGCTGCGCACGCCAAGCGCTGCCAGTGCTTCGGCGGCGCCAAGAACCACGCCATCATCATGCCGGACGCCGATCTCGACCAGGCGGTCGATGCGCTGATCGGCGCCGGCTACGGCTCGGCCGGCGAGCGCTGCATGGCGGTCTCGGTCGCCGTGCCCGTCGGCAAGACCACGGCCGACCGGCTGATGGAGAAGCTGGTCCCGCGCGTTGAAAGCCTGAAGATCGGCACCTCGGTCGATCCCTCGGCCGATTTCGGTCCGCTGGTGACCCGCGAGGCGGTCGAGCGCGTCAAGAATTATGTCGATATTGGCCTCAAGGAAGGCGCGACGCTCGCCGTCGACGGCCGCGGCTTCAAGATGCAGGGCTACGAGAACGGCTTCTACATGGGCGGGTGTCTGTTCGACAACGTCACCAAGGACATGCGGATCTACAAGGAGGAGATCTTCGGCCCGGTGCTGTCGGTCGTGCGCGCCAAGGACTACGCCGAGGCGCTGGCGCTGCCGTCGGAGCATGATTACGGCAACGGCGTCGCGATCTTCACCCGCGATGGCGACGCGGCGCGCGACTTCGCGGCCAAGGTCAATGTCGGCATGGTCGGCATCAACGTGCCGATCCCGGTGCCGATCGCCTACTACACCTTCGGCGGCTGGAAGAAGTCCGGCTTCGGCGACCTCAACCAGCACGGTCCGGATTCGATCCGCTTCTACACCAAGACCAAGACCGTCACCTCGCGCTGGCCGTCCGGTGTCAAGGAAGGCGCGGAGTTCTCGATCCCGCTGATGAAGTGAGGTCGGGTCCGTTCGGACTCTCTCCTTCGTCATTGCGAGCGAAGCGAAGCAATCCAGGATATTTCTGCAGAGGCAGTCTGGATTGCTTCGTCGCCTTCGGCTCCTCGCAATGACGGCGCATGAGGAAAGCGCAAAGACCAACAAACAAGACCAGGAAACGCGGAGAACGGATGCAGTTCGCTCTCGACGAGGATCAGATCGCGGTGCGCGACATGGCGCGCGCCTTCGCGGCCGAGAAGATTGCCCCGCATGCGCTGCGCTGGGACGAGGAGAAGCATTTTCCCGTTGATGTGATGCGGGAGGCGGCGGGCCTCGGCATGGGCGGCATCTACATCCGCGACGATGTCGGCGGCTCGGGCCTGAGCCGGCTCGACGCGGCACTGATCTTCGAGGCGCTGGCGACGGGCTGCCCTACGGTCTCGGCTTTCATCTCGATCCACAACATGGCCTCGTGGATGATCGACACCTTCGGCACCGAGGCGCAGAGGCAGGCTTACTTGCCGAAGCTCTGCGCCATGGATCTGATCGCGAGCTACTGCCTGACCGAGCCGGGCGCGGGCTCCGATGCGGCGGCGCTGCGCACCCGCGCGGTGCGCGACGGCGACGACTACGTGCTCAACGGGCAGAAGCAGTTCATCTCCGGTGCCGGCGCCACCGACATCCTCGTCGCGATGGTGCGAACCGGCGCCGATGGTCCCGGCGGCATCTCCACGCTGGTGATCGACGCCAATACTCCCGGCGTGTCGTTCGGCGCCAATGAGCGCAAGATGGGCTGGAACGCGCAGCCGACCCGCGCCGTGATCTTCGAGAATGCGCGGGTGCCGGTGGCCAACCGGCTGGGCGAGGAGGGCATCGGGTTCAAGATCGCGATGGCGGGGCTCGACGGCGGCCGCCTCAACATTGCCGCGTGCTCGCTCGGCGGCGCGCAGGCGGCGCTCGACAAGACGCTGGCTTATACGAAAGAGCGCAAGGCGTTCGGCAAGCGGCTCGACGAATTCCAGGCGCTGCAGTTCCGCATTGCCGACATGGCGATCGAGCTGGAGGCGGCGCGCACCTTCGTCTGGCGCGCGGCGGCTGCGCTCGACCGCAAGGATGCTGACGCGACCATGCTGTGCGCCATGGCCAAGCGCTTCGGGACCGATGTCGGCTTCGAGGTCGCCAACCAGGCGCTGCAGCTGCACGGCGGCTACGGCTATTTGAGCGAATACGGCATCGAGAAGATCGTCCGCGATCTGCGCGTGCACCAGATCCTCGAAGGCACCAACGAGATCATGCGCCTGATCGTGTCGCGCAAGCTGATCGAGGCGGCGCGATGAGCGAGGTCATCGAAGGCGACCTGATCATCCGCCGCGAAGGCTCGGCCGGCATCATCCGGCTGAATCGGCCGAAGGCGATCAACGCGATGACGCTGGAGATGTCGATGGGCATCGATGCCGCGCTGGATCAGTTCGAGGGCGATCCGGCCGTCGCAATTGTCGTGCTCGAAGGCGCGGGCGAGCGTGGACTTTGCGCGGGCGGCGACATCCGCGGGCTCTATGAGAGCTCGAAGACGAACGGCGATCTCGGCAAGGTGTTCTGGCGCCAGGAATACATCATGAACGCGCGCATCGGGGCGTTCCCAAAACCCTATGTCGCCTACATGGACGGGCTGGTGATGGGCGGCGGCGTCGGACTATCGGCGCATGGCCGTCACCGCATCGTGACCGAGAAGACCAAGCTCGCGATGCCGGAAGTCGGCCTCGGCTTCTTTCCCGACGTCGGCGGCACCTGGCTCTTGTCGCGCGCGCCTGGCGAACTCGGCGCCTATTTCGGCCTGACCGGGCAGACCATGAACGGGCCCGATGCGATCCATGCGCGCTTTGCCGATGCCGTGGTGCCGACCGAGAAATGGCCGGCGCTGCGCGAGGTCCTGACCAAAGTCAGGCCGGGCACGCTGTCGATCGAGATCGACCGGCTGATCGCCGGCTTCGCGACGTCGGAGACGGCCGGCCCGGTGGCGGCGCAGCAGGCGAAGATCGACGCGTGGTTCGCCCATGACAGCATGCACGACATCTTTACCGCGCTGAGAGCGGACGGCTCGGAGCTCGCGTTGGCGACGCTGAAGACGCTGAAGGAGAAGTCGCCGCGCGGCATGGTCGTGACGCTCAAGCTGCTGCGACTGGCACGCGGTGCGGCGTCCCTGGAGGAATGCCTGGTGCGCGAGTATCGTGCGGCGCTCGAAGTGTTCCGCAGCGACGATTTCCGCGAGGGCGTGCGTGCGGCGATCATCGACAAGGACCGCAATCCCAGATGGTCGCCGCCTGATGTTGATCAGGTGACACCGGAGATGCTGGCGCCATATCTCGCCGAGATCGGCGCCGACGAGCTGACCTTTCCGCAGAGCAAATAACAATCAGGTCGAGGGGAGAGAACGAACCATGGCAACGATCGCATTCATCGGCCTCGGCAACATGGGCGGACCAATGGCCGCCAACCTGGTCAAGGCCGGCCACAAGGTGGTCGCGTTCGATCTGGTCGAGGCCTCGCGCGTCCAGGCCAGGGCCGATGGCGCCGAAATCGCCGACAGCGCCGTCGCCGCGGCCAAAAGCGCCGATGCCGTCGTCACCATGCTGCCGGCCGGCAAGCATGTGCTGGCGGTCTGGACCGAGGTCGTGCCGGCAATGACGAAGGGCGCGCTGATCATCGATTCCTCGACCATCGACGTCGAGAGCGCGCGCGCCGCGCATGCGCTGGCCGCCAAGCACGGCATCGCCGCCGTGGACGCGCCGGTGTCCGGGGGCACCGGCGGCGCCAAGGCCGCAACGCTCACCTTCATGTGCGGCGGCGAGGAAAGCGCCTTCGCCACGGCCAAGCCGATCCTGGAGAAGATGGGCAAGAAGATCGTCCATTGCGGCGGCGCAGGCGCCGGGCAGGCGGCCAAGATCTGCAACAACATGATCCTTGGCATTTCGATGATCGCGGTGAGCGAGGCCTTTGCGCTCGGCGAAAAGCTCGGCCTGTCGCATCAGGCGCTGTTCGACGTCGCCTCGACCTCGTCAGGACAGTGCTGGTCACTGACATCCTATTGCCCGGTGCCGGGCCCGGTGCCGGCCTCGCCCGCCAACAACGACTACAAGCCCGGTTTTGCGACGGCGCTGATGCTGAAGGACCTCACGCTGTCGCAGGACGCCGCCAAGGCGGCCGGCGCGGCGACGCCGCTCGGG
Organism: Bradyrhizobium sp. SZCCHNRI20481; assembly: GCF_032485055.1. Classification (NCBI taxonomy): domain Bacteria; kingdom Pseudomonadati; phylum Pseudomonadota; class Alphaproteobacteria; order Hyphomicrobiales; family Nitrobacteraceae; genus Bradyrhizobium; species Bradyrhizobium sp. SZCCHNRI20481. The sequence continues at coordinate 34,920 of NZ_JAUEUE010000008.1, read as the reverse complement.
CAGCACGCGCAGGAGATCTACAAGGCATTTGAGGCCGCCGGCCATGGCGGCGTCGACTTTTCAGGGATCATTCAGCACGTCCGCAAGCTCGCCGGGACCATCTGATGACGACATTCAAGGACGCACGCGCGTTTCTGCTGGCGCATCGCACCGACTACGATGCGGCCGTGAAGGGTTTTCGCTGGCCCGATCCCGTCCCGTTCAACTGGGCGCTCGACTGGTTCGATGCCGAACTCGCATCTGATCCGCAGAGTCGCGAGCGGACGGCGCTATGGATCTTCGATGCCGCGCAGGACCGCCAGACCAAGCTGTCCTTTGCCGCGCTGTCGCGCCGCTCCAACCAGGTCGCGAACTTCCTGCGCGCGCAGGGGCTGAAGCGTGGGGACCATCTGCTGCTGCTGCTCGGCAACGTCGTTCCGCTGTGGGAGACGATGCTGGCGGCGATAAAGCTCGGCGTCGTCGTGATCCCCGCGACCACGCTGCTGACGACCGACGAGCTGCGCGATCGTCTGGAGCGCGGCCGCGCCAAGGCCGTGGTCGCCGCGCAGGACCAGGTGGCGAAGTTCGCCGATCTCGGCGCCGATGATCTCGTCCGCGTCGTCGTCGGCGCGCCGGCAGCGCCTGCCGGCTGGCTGCCGTTCGAGCAGGCGGCCGACGCGGCCGAGGCGTTCACGCCGGATGGGCCGACGCAGCCGGATGATCCGATGCTGCTGTATTTCACCTCGGGCACCACGGCCAAGCCGAAGCTGGTGCGGCACAGCCACCGCAGCTATCCGGTCGGCCATCTCTCGACGATGTACTGGCTCGGCCTGCAGCCGGGCGACGTGCATCTCAACATCTCCTCGCCGGGCTGGGCCAAGCATGCCTGGAGCTGCTTCTTCTCGCCCTGGAATGCCGGCGCCACGGTATTCGTGGTCAATCAGCCGCGCTTCGACGCCAAGGGGCTGCTCGCGATCATCAAACGCTGCGGCGTCACGACGCTGTGCGCGCCACCCACGGTGTGGCGGCTGTTCATCCAGGAGCACCTCGCCGACTTCAAGGTCTCGTTGCGCGAGGCCTGCGGCGCCGGCGAGCCGCTCAATCCGGAGGTGATCGATCAGGTGCGTGCCGCCTGGGGGCTGACGATTCGCGACGGCTATGGCCAGACCGAAACCGCGGCCATCGTCGGCAACTCGCCGGGCCAGAAACTGAAGATCGGCTCGATGGGCCGGCCGCTGCCGGGCTATCGCGTCGAGGTCGCCGACATCGACGGCAATCTCGCCAGTGAAGGCGAGATCACGCTGGCGCTCACCGGCGAGCGTCCGGCCGGCCTGATGCAGGGCTATCAGGGCGACGACGGTAAGCTGTCCGGCGCCGATGGCACGCGCTACCGCACGGGTGACGTCGTGTTCCAGGACGGCGACGGCTATCTCACCTTCGTCGGGCGCTCCGACGACGTGTTCAAATCGTCCGACTACCGCATCTCGCCGTTCGAGCTGGAAAGCGTGCTGCTGGAGCATGAGGCCGTCGCCGAGGCTGCCGTTGTGCCGTCTCCGGATCCCATCCGTCTCGCCATCCCGAAAGCCTATGTGTTGCTGACGGCCGGCGCGGAGCGCTCGCGCGCCACGGCGCTGTCGATCTTCGTGCATCTTCAGGCGCGGCTGGCGCCGTTCAAGCGCATCCGCCGGCTCGAGCTCGTGAGCGAGCTGCCGAAGACGATCTCCGGAAAGATCCGCCGCGTGCAGCTGCGCCGGCTGGAGCATGAGGACGACCGCACGGATCATCTGCGCGGCACGGAGTTCAAGGAAGAGGATTTCCCGGAGCTGAAGACCAGGCCGTCCGGGCACGAGGTGTAGGAACGCATGAACCAGATCTGGAAGAAGCCGCCGATTTCGCTCGCAGCCTATCAGGCCATGGTGGGCCAGGAGATCGGCGTGTCATCGTGGCACGTGCTCGATCAACAGCGCATAGACACCTATGCCGATGTGATCGAGGATCATCAGTTCATCCATGTCGATCCGGAGAAAGCCAAGGCGACGCCGTTCGGCACCACGATCGCGCACGGTTTTCTGACGATGTCGCTGCTGTCGGTGATGTCCTACGAGGTGATGCCGGCGATCGAGGGCACGGCGATGGGCGTCAATTACGGCTTCGACAAGCTGCGCTTCATCTCGCCGGTGAAATCGGGAAAACGCGTGCGCGGCCGCTTCGTGCTGGCGGAAGCCACGCTGCGCAAGCCCAAGGAATTGCAGTCGCGCACCAATGTCACGGTCGAGATCGAAGGCGAGGACAAACCCGCGCTGGTCGCCGACTGGATCGGACTGATCTATCTCAGCTAACTCTCTTCGTCCCAACCCACCCCTCGTCATCGCCGGGCTTGACCCGGCGATCCAACAAAACTGAGAGTTTTTCGAAGTGGATGGATGCCCGGGTCAAGCCCGGGCATGACGAGCCTAGAACCTAGGACACAGCAACATGGCAATCAGATTTGACGGACGCGTCGCCATCGTCACCGGCGCAGGCAATGGTCTCGGACGCGCGCATGCGCTGGGATTGGCGAACCGCGGCGCCAAGGTCGTGGTCAATGATTTCGGTGGCACGCGCGACGGCACCGGCGGCTCGATGACTGCGGCGGAGACGGTGGTCGAGGAGATCCGCAAAGCCGGCGGCACCGCGATCGCCGACGGCGCCGACGTCTCGAATTTCGAGCAGGTCACTGCGATGGTCGAGCGCGCCACGAAGGAGTGGGGCAGCGTCGACATCATGTGCGCCAATGCCGGCATCCTGCGCGACAAGTCGTTCGGCAAGATGGAGGTGGCGGATTTCGCCAAGGTGCTCGACGTGCATCTGGTCGGCAGCTTCTACTGCTGCAAGGCGGTGTGGAACGGCATGCGCGAGCGCAACTACGGCCGCATCGTGCTGACGACCTCGTCCTCGGGCCTGTTCGGCAATTTCGGGCAGGCCAACTACGGCGCGGCCAAGACCGGCATGGTCGGCCTCATGAACGTGCTGGCGGAGGAGGGCCGCAAGACCAACATCCGCGTCAACATCATCTCGCCGACGGCGGCGACGCGCATGACGGAGGAACTGCTGCCACCGCAGGCGCTGCAGCTGATGAAGCCGGAATCGATCACGCCCGCGGTGGAGTATCTGCTGAGCGAGGACGCGCCGACCCGGACCATCATGGGCGCGGGTGCCGGCTCCTTCGCGGTGATCAGGATCCTGGAGAGCGAGGGCATCAACCTGCCGCCGGAGGAATGGACGCCGGACGCGATCGCCGCGCATTTTGCCGAGATCAGCGACATGTCGAAGGCGAGGGCGCTGCAGGGCGCATTCGAGCAGACGCAGAAATATGTCGGTCAGGCCGCCGCGCGGCTGGGGATCAAGCTGTAAGACACGATGCCCGGGTCGAACTCCGCCGTCATGGCCGGGCTTAACCCGGCCATCCACGTCTTTGGCACTGAATGCGTGGAGAGGCGTGGATGCCCGGGTCAAGCCCGGGCATGACGACCTTTTGCTCGGCGACCTGCTCGGCCTAGATTGGCGCCATGTCCTCTTCAAACCAAGTCGCCGTCATCGGAGCCGGCCCGGCCGGGCTGATGGCGGCCGAGGTGTTGGCCGAGGGCGGTGCGGCCGTGACCGTCTACGACGCCATGCCGTCGGTCGCGCGTAAGTTTCTGATGGCCGGTCGCGGCGGCCTCAACCTCACCCATAGCGAAGAGCTGCCCGCCTTCCTGGCGCGCTACCGCGAGGCGGCGGCGTGGCTTGAGCCGGCGATCCGCGTGTTCCCGCCGCAGCGGCTGCGCGACTGGTGCGAGGCGCTGGGCGAGCCGACCTTCGTCGGCTCCTCCGGCCGCGTGTTTCCGAGGGCAATGAAGGCCTCGCCGCTGCTGCGCGCGTGGCTGCGCCGCCTCGATGCGCAGGGCGTGCGCGTCGAGTTGCGGCATCGCTGGACCGGCTGGGACGCGGACGGACATCTCACATTCGAAACGCCGGCGGGAGCGCGCGCGGTCGCCGCTGACGCTGTCGTGCTCGCGCTCGGCGGCGCCTCTTGGCCGCGGCTCGGGTCCGACGGCGGCTGGGTGCCGATCCTGGCGGCGAAGGGCGTCGCGATCGCGCCGCTGCGGCCGGCCAATTGCGGCTTCACCGTCGCCTGGTCAGACATCTTCCGCGATCGCTTCGAGGGCCAGCCGCTGAAGGGCATCGCGCTGTCGTTCGGTGATCGCGGCGTGCGCGGGGAGGCTGTCGTCACGCGCGATGGCATCGAGGGCGGCGCCGTTTATGCGCTGTCGGCCGAGCTGCGCGAGGCGATCGCGCTGACAGGGGGGGCGATCCTGCACGTCGCGCTGCGGCCCGACCTCGCGACAGCCGATCTCATCACGCGGCTCTCGGCACCGCGCGGCAAGCAGTCGTTCTCGAACGTGCTGCGCAAGGCGGTGCAGTTGTCGCCGGTGGCGATCGGGCTGCTGCAGGAGGCGGCCAAGGCGCACGGCCTGGCGTTGTCGTCGCTGCCGCCGGAGCGTCTCGCGACGCTGATCAATGCCGTGCCGCTGAAGCTGACGGGCACCGCCGGACTCGCCCGCGCCATCTCCAGCGCCGGCGGCATCGCGCATGGCGAGCTCGACGCCGATTACATGCTCAAACGCCTGCCCGGTGTGTTCGCCGCCGGCGAGATGCTCGATTGGGAAGCCCCGACCGGCGGCTATCTGCTGCAAGCCTCGTTCGCGACCGGGGCCGCCGCGGGCAGGGGCGTCTTGAAGCGGCTCGAATTGTAGGGTGGCCAAAGCGAAGCGTGCCCACCATTGGCATTCGTACAAGAACGCGGTGGGCACGACGCTTCGCGCCTTTGCCCACCCTACAGATTTCTCGTCATCGTCGCTTCGCTCCTCGCAGTGACGCTGCGAGAGAGCTTCGTCCTACCGCAGCTTGCCCCGCGCCGCGACCGGCAACGTGCCCAGGATCTCCTCGCCGCGGACCATCACGACCTCGTCCATCATGTTGACGACGACGCAGACGTGGTTGGGGATGATGCGCACGACGTCGCCGACATTGGGGCGGGTGTTGCTGCGGGAGAGATCGAGGAAGCCGTGCTCCTCGGCGAAGCGGGCGATCTTCGCTTCCGGGTGCTCCAGGATCAGGCCGTGGCCGTCGAGGCCGCCGGTGTCGGTGGTCAGCGTCTTCGAGCCGGCGTCGAGGATGCCGCGCTCGGGCGCGGCGCGGCTGACGACGGTGGAGTAGATGTGCAGCGCGCAATCGTCCCAGGTCGCGACGCCGGCGGCGACCTGCATGCGGTCGTTGTAGATGTAGGTGCCGGGCCGGTGTTCGGTGGCGCCCTTGAGCTTGCCGAGATTCTTCAGGTTGGGCGAGCCGCCGGTCGAGACGATGGCAGCCTCCAGCCCTTCGGCGCGAACGCCGGCCAGGGCCTCGTCATAGAAGCGCTGCGCCTCGTCCCAGCCGGTCTCGGTCGGGTACATCATGAAGCCGGCGAAGCGCAGGCCGTCTGACGCTGCGATCTGGCGCGCGAGCTGGATCGCCTCGGCCGGTGTCTCGACGCCGGCGCGCTTGCGGCCGGTGTCGCATTCGACCACGACCGACAGCGTGCGGCCGGATTGTTTTGCTGCCTGCGGCAGGCCGGCGATCACGGTCGCGTTGTCGGCGGCGACGGTCATATCGGCCTTGGTCTGCAGCGCGGCAAGACGCGCCATCTTTTCCTCGCCGATCAGGTTGTAGCTGATCAGGATGTTGCTGATGCCAGCGGCCGCCATGATCTCGGCCTCGCCGATCTTCTGGCAGGTGATGCCTTGCGCGCCGGCCTCGATCTGCAGCTTGGCCAGCACCGGGCTCTTGTGGGTCTTGATGTGCGGGCGGTTGGCGACGCCCGCGGCCTCGCACTGGGCCTGGATGCGCGCGATGTTGCGCTCAACTCTGTCCATGTCGATGACGGCGCAGGGCGTGCCGTAGTCCCTGGCGATCTTGGCGGCGAGCGGGGTGGTCATGTCATTTACTCCATATAACCGTCATTGCGAGGAGCGAAGCGACGAAGCAATCCAGAGTCACGACTGCAGCCCTGGATTGCTTCCGCCGTCGCCCTTCGGGCTATGGCGGACATGTCGCTTCGCTCGCAATGACGAAGTGATTTCGATGAACGTCACGCGCCCTCGATCTCCTCGCGCAGCACTTCGAGCTCCAACCAGCGGTCTTCGGCGGCGGTGAGCTCGGCTTGCGCAGTGGCGAGGGCGAGGGAGGCGGCGTCGAATTTCTTGCGGTCTTTCGCATATAGCGCGGGGTCGGCGAGCACGGCCTGCTGCTTGGCGATCTCGGCTTGCAGCTTGGCGATCGTCTTCGGCAAGGTCTCCAGTGCGTGCTTCTCGTTGAAGGAGAGCTTGCGCTTCGGCGCGCTCGCAGGCGCCGCGGCCGCGTGCTTGGTTTCCTTCTTCTCCTCAGCCGCCTTGGCATGCTGGCGCTTCAGGTCGGCACCGCGCTGAGCCAGCATGTCGCTGTAGCCACCGGCGTATTCCTGCCATTTGCCGTTGCCCTCGGGGACGATCACCGAGGTGACCACGCGATCGAGGAAGTCGCGGTCGTGGCTGATCAGGATCACCGTGCCCTCGTAGTCGCCGAGCATGTCCTCGAGCACGTCGAGTGTCTCCAAGTCGAGATCGTTGGTCGGCTCGTCCAGCACCAGCAGGTTCGATGGCTTGGCCAGTGCGCGCGCCAGCATCAGCCGGCCGCGCTCGCCCCCGGAGAGCACTTCGAGCGGCGTGCGCATCTGCTCGCGCGAGAACAGGAAGTCCTCCATGTAGCCGACGACGTGCTTCGGCTTGCCGGCCACCATGACGTGATCGCCGCGGCCGCCGGTCAGCGCTTCGGCGAGCGTCGTCCGGGGATCGAGGCTCTCGCGGTGCTGGTCGAGCGTCGCCGTCTCCAGATTGACGCCGAGCCGGATGCTGCCGCTGTCCGGCTCGCTGCCGCCGGTGAGCAGGTTGACCAGCGTGGTCTTGCCGGCGCCGTTGGGGCCGACGATGCCGATGCGGTCGCCGCGCTGGATGCGGATGGAGAAGTTGTCGACGATCTTGCGATCACCATAGCTCTTCGATGCGCCCTTCGCTTCGATCACCAGCTTGCCGGACTTGTCGGCCTCGGCCGCGGCGAGGTTGGCGGCGCCCGCCGTGCCGCGATAGTCGCGGCGCTGCTGGCGCAGCGCATGCAGATTGGCGAGCCGCTTGACGTTGCGCTTGCGGCGGCCGGAGACGCCGTAGCGCAGCCAGTGCTCTTCGTTGACGATCTTGCGGTCGAGCTTGTGCTGCTCGCGTTCTTCCTCCGCCAGCACCTCGTCGCGCCACGCCTCGAACGCCGCAAAGCCGCGGTCGATCTGCCTGATCTGGCCGCGGTCGAGCCACGCGGTCGCGCGGGACAGATTGGTAAGGAAACGACGATCGTGACTGATCAGCACCAGCGCCGAGCTTCGGCCGTCGAGCTCGTTCTCCAGCCACTCGATGGTCGTGAGGTCGAGGTGGTTGGTCGGCTCGTCCAGCAGCAGGATGTCGGGGTTGGGCGCAAGCACGCGCGCCAGCGCCGCGCGACGCGCCTCGCCGCCGGAGACATGCGCGGGATCCTCTTCTCCGGTCAGTCCGAGCTGCTCGACGAGATAGCGCGCCTGATAGTGATCGTCGCCCGGGCCGAGCCCGGCCTCGACATAGGACAGCGTGGTGGCATGGCCGGAGAAATCCGGCTCCTGCGGCAGATAGCGAACCGTGGCGCCCGGCTGCACGAAGCGGGTGCCGCTGTCGCATTCGACGAGGCCGGCGGCGATCTTGAGCAGCGTCGACTTGCCGGAGCCGTTGCGGCCGATCAGGCAGACGCGCTCGCCGGGCGAGACCGACAGTTCGACGCCCTGCAGCAGCGCGGTGCCGCCGAAGGTCAGGCGGATGTCTTTGAGTTGGATGAGAGGCGGCGCCATATCTCTAGCTCTGCTGCTGGACCCGCGCCGCGCGCTGGCGCTGCAGGCGGCGGATCGTGGTATCGAGGGTGGAGAGGAAGGTGGAGCGGTCGCGCGGCGTGAACGAGCGCGGGCCGCCGGTCACCTCGCCCGATGACCGCAGATCGGTCATGAGGTTGCGCACAGCGAGCGTCATGCCGATCGACTCCTCGGTGAACGGCTTGCCGTTCGGTGCGATCACGGCGCTGCCGGCCTTGACGCAGCGGCTCGCCAGCGGAATGTCCGCGGTGATGACGATGTCGTCGGCGCCGGTGCGTTCGGCGATCCAGTCATCCGCGGCATCCATGCCGCTGCCGGCCGCTACGCGCGTGATCAACGGATCCTCCGGCACGCGGATGAAGCCGCCGGCGACGACGATCACCGGCAGACCGTGCCGGATCGCGACGCGGTAGATCTCGTCCTTCACCGGGCAGGCGTCGGCGTCGACATAGATGTTGATCGGGGCGGTTTCGGTCGTCATCGGGCCATCGGTTGGAATGGTCCGGTTGGTACTCCATCGCAGCGGGAATTGCGAGCCAAACGCGCCGCTTGCCACGGCCTTTCCGGCCGCTACCATCAGCCAAAAATGGGGCAACGGGAGGCAAGGATGGCAGACGGAATCGCGGCGTATGCGGTCGAGGCGTTCAACACGGCCAAGCAGTCCGAGAACAAGATGCACGACGACCGCGTGGCCCGGCGGTTCGGCTTCGCCGGCGGCCTCGTGCCCGGCGTCGAGGTGCTGGCCTATATGCTGCATCAGCCGGTCGCGCGCTGGGGGCGGGCGTTCCTCGAGCGTGGGCTGATCGAGGCGCGGTTCACCAAGCCGGTCTATGACGGCGAGATCGCCGAGGTCAGGGCGGAGGAGGTCGGCGACGGGCTCCGCCTGGAGGTGACGAGTAAAGGCGAGATCTGCGCCACCGGTTCCGCGTCGCTGCCGGCGGCGGCGCCCGACGTGGTGCTGGCCGACTATCGCGATGTTCCGCCAGCAGCGGTGCGCTCGGCGATCGGCGCAGACTCGTTCGCCGTCGGCAGCTGGCTCGGTACTGCGCCACGCGCCTGGCCGGGGCAGGCGGCGACGGCCTATCTCGCCGAGATCCGCGAGCGCGATCCGATCTATGCCAGCGAGCGGCTCGGTCATCCCGGCATGCTGCAGCGGGTGATGAACCGCCTGCTGGTCGACAACATCGTGCTCGGTCCGTGGATTCACGTCGGCAGCCGCATGCAGCTGCTGTCGGCGATTGTCGAAACCGACGAGATCACGGCGCGTGGCCGGGTGGTCGCGAACTACGAGAAGAAGGGCCACCGCTTCGTCGAGATCGATGCGCTGGTGGTGGCGAACGGCAAGCGGCCGCTGGCGCACTGTCACCATGTGGCGATCTACCAGCCGCGCGCGCAGGCGGCGGCGTAGTGGTAAAAGACAGGCGGCATCCATAAAGCAGCTGTCATGCTCCGCGCAGGCGGAGCATCCAGTACGCCGCGACGTCTCGGCTGAATCGTAACCGCCTCGGGGTATTGGATCGTCCGCAAGCGCGGACGATGACAGTTGAGATTGGAGCATGCTGGTCGACCCCACACTCCCGTCATTGCGAGCGCAGCGAAGCAATCCAGAGTGTTGCCGCGGAGGCAGTCTGGACTGCTTCGCTACGCGCTACGCTCGCAATGACGTGGAGAGGACCCGCAGCCCGATCGACAGTCCGTAGTCCGGATGCGCGCGCGCCGGCGCCCAGCGGGTGCAGGCGGGAGCGACATCCGGGCTCACCGATACGGCCCGTGAGACCCCGCATATCGCTGCGCTCATGCGGGTTACGGGCTTTTCGTTTGGCAATGAGATGTTTTCGCCTTATCGCGAGCGCAGCGAAGCAGCTACGCCGCGGTCTTCGCCTTGCCGTCCTGGATCGCGCGCCAGAGCTTCTCGGTGGTCAGCGGCATGTCGAGATGCTTCACGCCGTAATCCGACAGTGCGTCGATCACCGCGTTGATCACACTCGCCATCGAGCCGGCGCAGCCGGCTTCGCCGCAGCCCTTGGTGCCCAAGGGATTGCTCTTGGCCGGCACCGGATGGTTGTCCACCGTCATCATCGGCACGTCGGAGGCGCGCGGCAGCGCGTAGTCCATCAGCGAGCCGGTGATCGGCTGGCCGCTCTCGTCGTAGCGCAGATGTTCCATCAGCGCCTGGCCGATGCCCTGGGCGACGCCACCATGCAGCTGGCCGGCGACGATCATCGGATTGATCACCGTGCCGAAGTCGTTGATTGCGGTATACGCGACGATCTGGGCGACGCCGGTGTCCGGCTCGATCTCGACCTCGCAGACGTGGCAGCCATTGGGGAAGGTCGACTCGGTGGCGGTCGAGTTGTGGTCGACGTCGAGCGAGGCCGGCACGCCCTCGGGCATCTTACCCTCGCGTAGGCGGCGCGCCAGCTCCATGATGTCGATGCTGCGGTCGGTGCCGGCGATGGTGAATTGGCCGCCATTGAACTCGATGTCGGCCTCCGAGGCTTCGAGCAGATGCGCGGCGGCCTGCTTGCCCTTGGCGATCACGAGCTGCGAGGATTCGACAATGGCCTGGCCGGTCGCCGTGATCGAGCGTGAGCCGCCGGTGCCGTTGCCGAACCGCACGAGATCAGAGTCGCTTTGCTCCAGCCGGATCTTGTCGAAGGGCACGCCGAGTTGCGCCGACAGCACCTGCGCGAACGGCGTGGCGTGGCCCTGGCCGTAATCGAGCGTGCCGGTCGTCAGGGTGACGCCGCCATCGGCATCGAAGGTGATCTTGCCGAGCTCGCCCGACGGCGGCGCGGTCACCTCGAGATACGAGCCGACCGCGATGCCGCGCAGCTTGCCGTTCTTGCGGCTCTCGCGCTTGCGCTTGGCGAAGCCGACGTAGTCGGAGACCTGCAGCGCCTTCTCGAACACCGCGGCGAAGTCGCCGGAGTCGTAGGTCACGCCCGACGCGGCCGGGAACGGCATCTGGCTCGGCTTGATGAAGTTGCGCTTGCGGATGGTGAGACGGTCGATACCCATCTCGCGTGCGGCGGTGTCGATCAAGCGCTCCATGAAGTAGTTCGCCTCGGGGCGGCCGGCGCCGCGATAGGCGCCCATCAGGGTGACGTTGGTCAGCACGGTCTTGATGTCGACGCCCAGCAGCGGCGTCTTGTAGACGCTGGCGAGGTTCTTGCCGGTGTTGAGCGACAGCGGCAGCGGCGCCACGCCCATGATGTAGGCGCCGAGATTGCCATAGCCTGACAGCCTGACAGCGAGGAACTTGCCGTCGGCATCCAGCGCCAGCTCGCCATGGATGATCTGGTCGCGGCCCTGGCTGTCGGACAGGAAGGCGGTGGTACGCTCGTCGCGCCACTTCACCGGACGTCCCAGCTGCTTGGCGGCGTGCAGGATGCAGACGTATTCGGGATAGGAGACGTTCTTCATCCCGAAGGAGCCGCCGACATTGGTGGTGAGGATGCGGACCTTGTCCGGTGCGACGTTGAGGATCTTGGCCAGCGTCGCCTTGTTGCCGGACACGCCCTGGGTCGGCACCTGCAAGGTGAAGCGCTCGGTCTTGCCGTCGAACGCGGCGAGCGCCACGCGCGGCTCCATCGACACCACGGCGACGCGGGTGTTGACGATGTCGAGCTTGGTGACGTGCGCGGCCTTGGCGAAGGCCTCTTCGATCTTGGCCGTGTCGCCGTAATGATAGTCGAGCGCGACGTTGTTCGGGATGTGGTCGTAGAGCTGCGGAGCGCCCGGCTTTGCCGCCTCCTCCGCATTGGTGACCGCGGGCAGGGGCTCGATATCGAGCTCGACCGCCTCGGCCGCGTCGCGGGCCTGGGCCGCGGTCTCCGCCACCACGAACGCGATGGGGTCGCCGACGAAGCGCACCTTGTCGGTGACGAGCGCCGGCCGGTTGGTCTGCAGCAGCGGCGAGCCGTCCCGGCCCTTCAGCGGCAGGCCGCAGGTGAACGGGCCATAGTTGGCTCCGGCGAGGTCGGCTCCAGTCCACACCCCGAGCACGCCGGGCATGGCCTTGGCGGCCGCGGTGTCGATCCTCTTGATGATGCCATGGGCGTGGCTGGAGCGGACGATCCAGGCATGGGCCTGGCCGGGCAGGTTGAAATCGTCGGTATATTTGCCGTGACCGCGCACCAGCGTGTCGTCCTCCTTGCGCCGGACCGGCTGCCCGACGCCGAATTTCTGCAGCGCGATCGCGTTTTCGAGGGAGGCCGGGACGGTGTGATCTTGCATGAATGAGGACCCAAGGGGCTGGATTGGTCGCAAATGCGGGCTGTTCCCAGATAGTGCAGTGCCCGCGGCCGGACAACGGTTGATTAGGAATGGTGCATCACGCCTGACGGAGGGGCTGTTGCGCCGGCGCTATCCACTGATAATGTCTCATGAAAGAGAACTTCCATCTGGGCCGGTTCGGCCAGCGGAAAGACATTTGAATGATCAATGACACGCGGCTGCGGGAGAGTCCCACGCCGCGCGGGAACCTGGAGCCCGGCTTGCGTCCGGGTCTGGACGTCGCGACGCCTTCCTGCGCCAGCAACGGCAGCAGCGTCTACGCGGCCCTGGACCTCGGAACCAACAATTGCCGGCTCCTGATCGCCTGTCCTTCGGGCGACAGTTTCCGCGTGGTCGACTCCTTCTCGCGCATTGTCCGGCTGGGCGAGGGCATCTCGACCACCGGCTGCATCAGCGATGCGGCGATGGATCGGGCCATCGCCGCGCTCAGCATCTGCCGGGACAAGATCCAATCCAAGAAGGCCAGCCGCCTGCGTCTGATCGCGACCGAGGCCTGCCGGGCCGCCTCCAATGCGGAGGGGTTCCGCAGCCGGGTGGCAGCGGAGACCGGCATCGAGCTCGAGGTGATCGACCGCGAGACCGAGGCGGCGCTGGCCGTCAAGGGCTGCGCGCCGCTACTGGATCCAGGCGGGCGCGGGGCCATCCTGTTCGACATTGGCGGCGGCTCCAGCGAGCTGGTGCGGATCGAGCGCGATCCGGCCGACCGCAGCGCCGAGCCGCGGATCAAGGCCTGGATGTCGATCCCGCTCGGCGTCGTGACGCTGGCCGAACGCTTCGGCGGCCGAGACGTGACGCCGGAGATCTATGCCGCCATGGTCGAGGCCGTGGCCGAGCATGTCGGGCCGTTCGCGGCCGAGAACGGCGGCGACCTCTCCGACATGCATCTGCTCGGCACCTCCGGCACCGTGACGACGCTCGGCGGCATTCATCTCAACCTCGCGCGTTACGATCGGCGCCGGGTCGATGGCATCTGGATCAACGATGCCGACATCACGACGACGATCGCCAAGCTGCTGGCGATGAGCTACCAGGAGCGCGCCGAGAACAACTGCATCAGCATCGACCGTGCCGACCTCGTGCTCGCGGGCTGCGCCATTCTCGACGCGATTCGCCTGGCGTTTCCGTTGCCGCGGCTGCGCGTCGCCGATCGCGGCCTGCGCGAGGGCATGCTGGTCGAGATGATGCGCGAAGACGGTGCGCTGCGCACGGCGTAGCGACTTTACCCTCCCCTGGAGGGGGAGGGTCGTCTCACATGGAGCGCAGCGCAATGTGAGACGGGGTGGGGTGAGTTCCACGAGCAGTCTTCGTGTGGCTCACCCCACCCCGATCGCTCGCTTCGCTCCCGATCGACCCTCCCCCTCCAGGGGAGGGTGACCTTTGTAGTTCCGCCAGACCTCGAGCATGGACGGATTTTCGCCTCCCGCGTCTGGTCACGACGACCGAGAAACACATGGCAAAAGACACGACCGGCCGCATGCATGTGCAGGTCAAGACCGGAGGCAAGCGCAAGCTCTCCTCGAAACTCTGGCTGGAGCGCCAGCTCAACGATCCCTATGTCGTCCAGGCTAAGCGCGACGGCTATCGCTCGCGCGCGGCCTACAAGCTGCTCGAGATCGATGACAAATACCGGCTGCTCAAGCCCGGCATGACGGTGGTCGATCTCGGCGCCGCACCCGGCGGCTGGAGCCAGATCGCGGCGCGTCGGGTCGGGGCCGAAGCCGGGAAGGGCAAGGTGATCGCGATCGATCTGCTGGAGATGGGCGAGATCCCCGGCGTCACCTTCGCCCAGCTCGACTTCCATGCCCAGGATGCGCCCGAAAAGCTCCGCGCGATGCTCGGCGGGCGTGCCGACGTGGTGATGTCGGACATGGCGGCCAACACCACCGGCCACCGCAAGACCGACCAGCTGCGCATCGTCGGTCTCGTCGAACTCGCCGCGCATTTCGCCAGCGAGGTGCTCAAGCCGGGTGGCAGCTTTCTCGCCAAGACGTTCCAGAGCGGCGCCGATGCCGACTTGATGGCGCAGCTCAAGCGCGATTACGCCAGCGTCCGCCACGTCAAGCCGGCGGCGAGCCGGCAGGATTCGTCGGAGCGCTACGTGCTGGCGATGGGTTTCCGCGGCGGAGAGCAGACCGACCTGTTGTAATGTCGTCATTGCGACCGGCCAGCGCCGGCGATACAGAGCAGATGCAACGAGGTCTCGGGAATCGGCTTGGGCCGACGAGACCCGTTCCGGAGGTCCCGAAATGCGTGTCCTGACCTGCAGCGCTGTCGCGGTCGCTTTGATGGTGGGCTCGGCCATATCGGGGCCGGCTCACGCCCAGGCCTACGATCCGCGCTATCCCGTGTGCATGAAGGTCTATGAAGGCGGCCGGTTTGGCGGTGGCGAGTGGATCGACTGCAGCTACACGTCGCTGCCGCAATGTCGCGCGACGGCGTCGGGCCGTGCGGCGATGTGCGACCTCAATCCCTTCTACGCCCCGCCGTCGCCTCCGCCGCGCCGCGCGCATCGGCGGCATCGCTGAAACATTTCATGACGGAACGGCCGTTGCCGTGCCGCAATCGAACTGAAGATTCGAGACCCTCGTATCCATCGGGCTGCCGTGATGCCACATCGTTTCATCGTCTCGATCGTGACGCTTCTGCTGCTGGTCCCCGCGATCGCGACCGCGGCGCCGTCGCACAAGCGCAAGGCCCACCGCTGGCAGGGCTATGGCTTCCTGCCCGGCTACAAGCAGCCGCCCAACAACAGCTTGCCGCTCTATGCCGACAAGGAGGCCATGCGCAACGGGCCGCGCGGCAGCCGCCGCCATTGGTATATCGACGGCACGCCGAAATACATGCTCTACAACGGCGAGTGGCATTATTTCGGCCAGCCAGGCTTCTATCGTGGCCATTATAATGGCGGCAGCTTCGGCCCGTGCTGGACGCGGACGCCAGTGGGGATGGTCTGGACTTGCGGTTAGGCCGCTCCTCCCACAACCGTCTCGTCCTCCCAGGGCTGCTGCTGCAACGCGGGCGACGGCGCGAGCAATCCCGTCTGGACAGGGGCCGCATTTCCCGCTGAAATGCCGCTCCTCAGAGGCAAAAGAAACGCGAGCCGTTCGTTCGGCCGACCGTGGAGGACCGCTTTGAATTCGTTCTGTACGCGCCTGTTCGGCGCCGTCGTCGCTTTGAGCTTCCTTGCCGGTGCTCCGGCCTTCGCCCAGCAGCTCGAGCTGAAGGTGATGGCGCCGGCCGCGCCCGGCGGCGGCTGGGACCAGACCGCGCGGGCCATGCAGCAGGCCTTCGTGGCGTCGGGCGTGGCGCGCAGCGTCCAGGTCACCAACGTGGCGGGGGCGGGCGGCACCGTCGGCATCGCGCAGTTCGTCAACGGCGCCAAGGGCGACGGCAACCAACTGATGGTCAACGGCTTCGTCATGGTCGGCGCGCTCGCCATGAACAAGTCGCCGGTGACCTTGGAGCAGGTGACCCCGATCGCGCGCCTGACCGAGGAGATCCAGGTCATCGTCGTGCCCGCGAACTCGCCGATCAAGACGGCGCAGGATCTCGCCGCGGCGCTGAAGGCCGACATCGCCAAGGTCACCTTCGCCGGCGGCTCGGCCGGCGGCGTCGATCACGTGATGGCGGCGCTGTTCGCCGGCACCGTCGGCGCCGACGCCAAGAAGGTCAACTACATCCCGTTCTCGGGCGGCGGCGAGTCGCTGGCGGCGATCCTCGGCGGCAAGGTCACGGCGGGCATTTCCGGCCTGTCGGAATACGACGGGCAGATCAAGAGCGGCAAGCTGCGCGCCATCGGTGTGTCCTCGGAGAAACGCATTCCAGGGGTCGACATCCCGACCTTCAAGGAGCAGGGCATCGACCTCGTGCTCGCCAATTGGCGCTCGGTGGTCGCGGCGCCCGGCATCACGCCGGAGCAGAAGAAGGTGCTCAGCGAGGCCGTCGAGAAGATGGTGAAGTCGGATGCGTGGAAGGAGATCTTGAAGCAGAAAGGCTGGGATGACGCCTATCTTCCGGGTGATGCGTTCGCCGACTTCCTGAAAAAGGAGAACGTCCGCGTCACCGACGTGTTGAAGTCGGTCGGCCTCGTCAAGTCATGACGACGGAGAGTGCCGGCACCGAGACACCCGCCTCGGGTGGCGTCGACAAGGCCGGCATCGTCATTGCGGCGCTGCTGGCGGCTGTCGCGCTCGTGCTTGTCTATGACGCCAATCAGATCCCGGCGACCACGATGTACGGCATGGGCCCGCAGGTCATGCCGGTCGTGATCGCGATCGGGCTCGGCATTCTTGCACTGGCCAATCTGATCGATGCCCTCAGAGGCAACCTGCCGCCGCGCGAGAGCTCCGATCCGATGGCGGTGCTGTTGATCCTCGCAGGCCTTGCGCTCTTGATCGCGATCATCGGGTTCGGTGGCGGCTTCATCCTGGCGACCACCGCGCTGTTCGTGACGACGTCGGCCGCGTTCGGCCGGCGCGCCTTCGTCACCGATCTCGTCATCGGCGCGGTGCTGACGACGCTGATCTATCTCGCATTCGACCGCCTCCTCACCCTGAGCCTTCCCGCCGGTCCGCTCGAAAGACTGCTCTGATGGACACCTTTGCCGCGCTCGCGCATGGGATGGCGATCGCCGTCCAGCCCATGAACCTGCTCTATGCGCTGGTCGGCGTGTTCCTCGGCACCGCCGTCGGCGTGCTGCCGGGCATCGGGCCGGCGCTCACCGTCGCGCTGCTGCTGCCGGTGACCTACAAGCTCGATCCCGGCGGTTCGCTGATCATGTTCGCCGGCATCTATTATGGCGGCATGTATGGCGGATCGACCACCGCGATCCTGATCAACACCCCCGGCGAGAGCGCCTCGATGGCGACCGCGCTCGAGGGCAACAAGATGGCCAAGGCCGGCCGCGGCGGCCCGGCGCTGGCGACGGCGGCAATCGGCTCGTTCGTCGCGGGCACCATCGCCACCATCGGTCTCGCCTTCCTGTCGCCGTATCTCGTCGACATCGCCGTGCGCTTCGGGCCGGAGGACTACTTCGCGCTGATGTGCGTCGCCTTCGTCACGGTGTCCGCGACGTTCGGCGATTCACCGATCCGCGGCCTCACCAGCCTGTTCATCGGCCTGACGCTCGGCCTGATCGGCATCGACAAACTGACGGGACAGGCGCGGCTCGCCTTCGGCGTGCCGGAGCTGCTCGATGGCGTCGAGGTGACGACCTTGGCGGTCGGCCTGTTCGCGGTCGGCGAAGCGCTCTACGTCGCCTCGCGCCGGCACCATAGCGAGGAGAAGATCGAGGCCATCAAGGGCTCGCTGTGGATGACGCGCGAGGATTGGAAGCGGTCGTGGAAGCCGTGGCTGCGCGGCACGATGTTCGGCTTTCCGATCGGCGCGCTGCCGGCCGGTGGGGCGGAGATCCCCACCTTCCTGTCCTATTCGACCGAGCGACGGCTGACCAAATATCCCGATCAGTTCGGCAAGGGCGCGATCGAGGGCGTCGCCGGTCCTGAGGCCGCCAACAACGCCTCCGCCGCGGGCACGCTGGTGCCGCTGCTGACCCTCGGGCTGCCCACCTCGGCGACCGCCGCGATGATGCTCGCCGGCTTCCAGCAATATGGCCTCAATCCGGGCCCGCTGCTGTTCGCCGAGCGGCCCGACCTGGTCTGGGGCCTGATCGCCAGCCTGTTCATCGCCAACACAATGCTGCTGGTGCTCAACCTGCCGCTGGTCGGACTGTGGGTGAAGCTGCTCGCGATCCCGACACCCTGGCTCTACGCCGGCATCCTCGTGTTCGCCACGATGGGGACGATCGCCGCAAAGCCGTCCGTGGTCGAATTGTCGATGCTGGCCGGCTTCGGCGTGCTCGGCTTCCTGATGCGCCGCTTCGATTTCCCGATCGCGCCGGTCGTGGTCGGGCTGATCCTCGGGCCGATCGCCGAGAGCCAGTTGCGGCGGGCGCTCGCGATCAGCCTCGGCGATCCCATGACCCTGCTGCAGTCGCCGATCTCTGCCACTCTGCTGGCGGTCGCGCTGATTGCGCTCGTCGCGCCGTTCGTCCTCAAGGGACTCGGGCGCTTCAAGGCGAATGAGGATTGAGTGTGGCGCGCAAGCCGAACCGCGCCACCTCTGGTCGCGATCCCCGGCGTAGCCGGCAGCCATCCAGCACAGGCTTATCGGTTGGTTAAGACTAACGCGAGAATACCCCCGATGTCCTGGCAGGCGCCAACGGCGCTGCAAAGCCGGCTGCGCTAAGACTTGGATGAATGCGGCGCGGACCTCGCAGGATCGCAAACTGGACACGGGCTGCGCGACACGGGCAGGACAAGTCGGGCATGGATGCTGGAACGCAGAGGGCAACGGCTGACACCGCGCGCACGGCGTGGATCGATTTCGCGCGCGGCCTCGGCGTCATCCTGGTCGTGTACGGTCACGTGCTTGGCGGTCTGGTGCGCCCGGGCATCTTCCCGGATGGAGCCGTCGCGCGCTGGATGGACTACACGCTCTACACCTTCCACATGCCGCTGTTCTTCTTCCTGGCCGGCTTGAATGTGCAGCACAGCTTGCGGCGCGGCGCGCGTCCCTTCCTCACGTCCAAGCTCTGGACCATCGCCTATCCCTACGTGCTGTGGTCGTTGATCCAGGGCGGGATCACGATGCTGCTGGCACGGGATGCCAACATCCCGATCCATCCCGGCGATCTCGCCGCGATCTGGTATCGTCCGATCGCGCAGTTCTGGTTCCTCTACGCGTTGATGATCTGCCACGTGATCGCGGTGCTGGTCCCGTCGCGGACGGTCTTGATTACGCTCGCGCTGGCCGGGCTCTGCGTGTTCCTCGCGCTGCCGATCCGGCCGGACCTCGCACTCACCCTGCATCATCTGCCGTTCTACGTCGCGGGCGTCTACGGTGTCAGCGTGGTGGCGGAATGGCGGCCGTTCGGCTGGTCCGCGTTGGCCGTGATCGGGATCGCGTTTGCGGCCGCGGTGGCGCTGGGCGGCCAGCTGTCCGGCATGGACGCCAATGGGCTCGCCTCCCTGCCGGCCTGTGTGCTCGGGATCGCCGGCACGGTCGGGCTCTGCAAGCTGCTTGCCCCGGCGCGTCATCGCTGGCTTGCGGCCGCAGGCGTCGCGTCGATGACGATCTATGTGCTGCACATCCTCAGCGGGTCGGGCATGCGCATCATCATGCTCAAGCTTCACATCCCACCATCGCCATGGGTCTATCTGTTGGCCGGGACGGCGGCCGGTGTCGTGCTTCCTCTGATGGCGCATGCCATCCTGCAGCGGCTGCATCTGCTGCCGGTCTTCGGGCTTGCTCCGCCGGCCTCCCGCAAGCCGCAGGCCGCAGCGATCGCGCCGCGCGTTGCAACGTCCGATCAGGCGCCGGCCTGATGCTGCTGAGCGGCGACGGTGCGCCGTGCGCCGCCGGCCATCTGGTCGAGCGGACAGGCCATGGCGACGAGCATCCAGAACAGCGCCGAGACCTCGCCGGAGGAGATGCTGGTCAGCGGCAGCTGGATCAGCAGCGCACTGATGGCGAGCGCGCCGAGCACGGCGCCCTCGCGCGTCGGCATCCGCCAGGCGGCGCCGGTGGCGGCGAGCCCGACCCAGACATAGGCTGCGAGGCAGATCAGTCCGACCGGAATGCCCATCGTCACCCAGCTTGCGATGATCTGCCCGTCGATCGGCATCGCGCCGGCGACGCCGACGTCGGTGATGGTGAAGCCCGATCCCAGGACCATGCTGTTCGGCGCATTCCACAGCGTGACGAACTCATCCAGCCGCTCGCTGCCGCTACTGTCCTGCGACACGCTGCCGAGCGATTCCAGACGAGAGGTGATGACCTCCGCGAACGGAGTGAACATGACGATGACGATCACCGCGCCGACCAGTCCGACCGTGATCGATACGGCACGACGCCGCGTCGCGGGGAACTGCATGCAGAACAGCACGCCCACCGCGAGCGTGATCCAGCTGGTGCGGTAGAGCGACAGCAACAGGCCGAGCGCCGCCGGCGCCATCGCCGCCAGTGCCAGCCATCCCGGGCGCAGGAAGCCCACCAGCAGCAGGCCCGTGGCCGTGAAGGTCGCGTAGCTGGCCGGGCCGTTCATCGTGCTGAACACGCGCACCATGTAGGGCAGCGGATAGCCGGCCGAGGTGATGCTGGCGTTCACCATCCAGAACCGATCCCAGCCTTGCGGATCGACATATTGCCAGATGCCGTAGAAGCCGGTGAGCGGCAGCACCAGCAGGAACACGCGCGTGATGGCATCGAGCAGGACGCCGTCGGATTGCGCCCGCTGCTGCAGGGCGATCGCATAGAGTACGGGCGCGGCCCATTTCATTCCGCCATTGGCGGCGTTGAACCAGTCGTTCTGGAAGATCGAAAGCGCGCCGCCATAGACGATGCAGGCGAGGATGATGAGCGGCGCCACGAGCCAGGGATTGCCCGGCCTGTCCTTGGCCGAGGGCGAGAGTGCCAGACTCGGAACTGGCGCGATGATGAACAGCAGGGGGCCGCTCAACATGATGCCGGACGAATCGAATCCTGCGGAGATGTCGACCAGGCGGCGCACGAAAGGAGCGAAGGCGAACATCAGGATCGCCGACTGAACGTGGGCTTCGGGGCTGCGACGCCACGCGAACCAGCCGGTGACCGCGCAGCCGAGCACGAAGGCCGGCCTGACAAGGCCGCCGAGTGCGGGCACGGCGAGCACCGTCGCCGCGAGCAGAAGCGCGGTTGGCCAACAGTCCGTCGCCAGGGTGGCGAGCGGCCGTGCATCGATTCGGCTCTCCTTCATGGAGGCGGACTATAATGGAAAAGGCGGCTCGCGCCGTATCCACGAAACAGGGCGGTGCCGGCCTGCATAACGAGATTGGCGCTCCTCGGTTCTTCCGCACGAACGCGGGGCTGCTCTCACATGGATGACACCAACGGGAGTGCGCCCTGTGGCCGTCCTTCGAGACGCGCGCCAAGGGGCGCGCTCCTCAGGACGAGGTCTGTGTTCGGAGCGCGATCCAAGCCCCTCATGGTGAGGAGCGCCGCTTGCGGCGCGTCTCGAACCATGAGGCCCGGAACGGCTGGAAGTCATATGCAAGCTCTGGAACAGAGGTGATATCCAAGGTTGGCGACGAAGAGTGACTGGAACATGAACCTGCGTGTATCAATCGTCGTACTTGTCGCAGCGTGGTTCGCCTCGTTCGCTGCCACGGCCGGCGCCGCGGAGGTGCTGCCGGCCCGCGACGTCTGCCAGCCGACCACCGCGGCCAGGACACGCGACGGCAATTGCGTTCCCTGCGCCGTCGGACCGATCTCGACCCGCCCAGGCTTCCTGGCGCTGCTGGAGCAGGTACGCACGCGGCGCGCCGCCTTTGCCGACATCGACCGTCGCATCGACGGCGCGAGCGGAGACCCGGAGGTGCAGAGCCTGCTGCAGGGACGCAACCTGGCCCATGCACTGTACGGTTCTGACGCGGATTTCATCGCGGGCGGCAACGCCTCGCGCTGTCTCACGGGGGACAACGAGGCTGCGCGTGCCAGGGCGACGCCAATTGCCTGCGACGCCATTCCGCGCGAGGGGCTGGTGGTGCTTCTGACCGCGGGCCAGTCGAACATTTCCAACACCGGCGCGCCCGATCAGAGTGGCCGGTTCTATCAGCCTCACAACCGGTTCTACAATTTCGACCGCTTCGACGGCCGCTGCTACGTGGCGCGCAATCCGTTGCTGGGAACGACGGGCGACGGCGAGAACGTCGCCACCCGGCTGGGCGACGAATTGATCGATCGCGGGCTGGCGAAGACGGTGCTGATCGCGCCGGCCGCGATCGGCGGCACCTATCTGGAGGAGTGGCGCGCCCGCGGCGGCAAGTATTTCGAGGTGCTGCTCGCAACCATCGCCGGCCTGCGCGACGCCGGTCTCGAGCCGAGCGCGGTGCTCTGGCATCAGGGCGAGTCCAACGCCTTCGCCTTCTCGACGAACGGGGCGGAGGACGGCACGCATCTGCAAGTCACCCCGAAGATGAAGGAAGCGGGCCGGCTGTCGTACTTGCGGAACTATCTGGAGATCGTCGCCGGCCTGCGGGCGGCCGACGTAACGGCGCCGATCTTCGTGGCCACGGCGACGCTTTGCGGCAGCATTCCCGACGAGATCATACGCTCGGCGCAGGCTGTCGTGCCGAACCCGGCGCTCGGCGTCCATCCTGGCCCGGATACCGACCAGATCGGGCTTACGCTGCGCCACGACGGCTGCCACATGAGCCGTGCCGGCACGGAGCTGCACGCGCGGATGTGGGCGGATCGCCTCGCCGAGTTCTGGAAGTCCGACGCGAGAAGACCTTGACCGGAAACGGACGGCTACCCCAGCCGCTGATCCCGCACGTCCTGAGTGGTCTCGCTCGCCGATTTCCTGGCGGCCTTCTCCGCGCCCTTCTCAGCGCCCTTGCGGCTCGCGATCGCCGCGACCTTGCGGCCTGAGATCTCGCTGCCGGCGTCATCCGGCATCTGCCAGAACAGGATCGACGACAGCGCCGAGGTGATGGCGACGACGATGAAGGCGGGCGCGAAGGACGAGGCGGTGAGCTGGCTCGCCCCGTGCATCCACATCGTGGTCTCCACCGAGAACGCGCCGACCGCGACGCCGGCGGAGATCGCGAGCTGCTGGTTGACACTGGTGAGCGTGGTGGCGCGGCTCATCTGCGCAGTCTCGACCTCGGCATAGGCCACGGTGTTGATCGCTGTGAACTGCAACGAGCGGAAGAAGCCGCCGACCACGAGAATGATCAGGATCAGCAGCAGCGGCGTCGCCGGCGTGAACAGCGCGCAGGCGGCGAGGAAGACCGAACTGACGACGGCATTGATGGTCATCAGATGGCGGAAGCCGAAGGCGCGGATGAGGCGCGCGGCCAGCGCCTTCATGCCCATCGCGCCGGCCGAGGAGCCGAAGGTGACGAGGCCGGACTGGAATGGCGACAGCCCGAAGCCGAGCTGCATCAGCAGCGGCAGCAGGAAGGGCAGGGCGCCGATGCCCAGGCGAAACATGAAGCCGCCGACGATCGAGGCGCGCAGGGTCGGCAGTCGCAGCAGCGAGAAGTCGAGCACCGGCGAGTTGGTCCGCCAGGAGTGGCGGACATAGAGCGTCATCGAGATTGCGCCGATCGCGACGAGACTGCCGACCACCGACCATGGCAGCAAATTGAGGCCGGCGACGGAGAGGCCGAAGGCGAGACCGGCGAGGCCGATGCCCGCGAGCACCATGCCGGTGAGATCGAACGGCTCGGGGTTCTCGCTCTTGATCGGATCGATGAAGCGCAGCGCCATGATGATGCCGACGATGCCGATCGGGATGTTGATCAGAAAGATCCAGTGCCAGGAGAAATAGGTGGTGATGAAGCCGCCGACCGGCGGCCCGATCACCGGGCCGATCAGCGCGGGAATCGTGACCCAGGCCATCGCGCCGACCAGCGCGCTCTTGTCGACGGAACGCAAGAGAACGAGACGCCCGACCGGCGTCATCATCGCCCCGCCCATGCCCTGCAGGATGCGCGCGAACACGAAGTTCTCGACCGAGTTGGCAAAGGCGCAGCCGATCGAGCCGATCATGAACACGGCGACTGCGCTGGAGAACACGCGTCGCGCGCCGAAGCGGTCGGCGGTCCAGCCGCTGGCCGGGATGAACACCGCGAGCGACAGCAGATACGAGGTGATGGCGAGCTTCAAGGTCAGCGGGCTGGTGCCGATGTCCCTGGCGATCGCCGGCAGCGAGGTCGCGATCACCGTGGAGTCCATGTTCTCCATGAACAGGGCGGTGGCGACGATCAGCGGAATGACGCGTTGCTTGTTCATCGGATGTCGGCGGCGGGGGAGGGCAGGCGGGCGGTGCGGCTTTAACACCCTGCGACGAACGAGGCCATTGCGCTGCTGGCATGGCCCCCTAAATGCAGCGCGACGCTGTCGCGTCCCCGCTTCCTGGAGATGTGCCGATGATCTACCTGCTCGCCGCCCTGGTGCCGCCGCTGGGCCTGCTGCTCAACGGGCAGCCGTTTGCGGCGGTGTTCAACTTGCTGCTCTGCGTGGTGTGCCTGGTCCTCGGCCTGTTCTTTCACGTGCTGCTGCTGGTGCCCTCGGCTCACGCGCTGATCGCCGTGCACATGCGGCGGGAGGACCGGCGGCACCGCGAGGTGGTCGACGCGATCCGGCGCTACGGCCCGCCGCCGGGCGCCTGGCGCTGAGGCGCGGGTCCGGAGGCAAGCGGAATTTCTGCTCCGGATTCAGGGTATTCACGATCTTTTATTGCGCGCGGCGCGCGAATGAGGGCCGGTCTGGGCCGTTCTTCGCAATCGCGGGAGGACAGCGGATCGGCCCTTTGATTCGTCACAGGCCCATGCTATCGACCCGCGTCAACCCCACCGATGGGCACCGATTCGACGGCGAGGCATGGTCTCGACGGCGGCGTCGCTCATCCGTACCCGCATCGCGGCCGTTTTGGCCGCAGACAAGGAGTTGACGATGGCGACCGTCCAGACACTTCGCGAAGCCTTCACCTTCGACGACGTGCTCTTGAAGCCGGGCCTCTCCGATGTGCTTCCCTCCGAGGTCGACATCCGCTCGCGCGTGACGCGCGAGATCCCGCTCAACATTCCGATCATGGCGTCCGCCATGGATACCGTCACCGAGGCGCGCATGGCGATCGCCATGGCGCAGGCCGGCGGTGTCGGGGTCATCCACCGCAATTTCGATCCCGAGGGCCAGGCCGCCCAGGTGCGCCAGGTCAAGAAGTTCGAATCCGGCATGGTGGTCAACCCGCTGACCATCTCGCCCGACGCGACGCTCGCCGACGCGCTGGCGCTGATGAAGGACTACGGCTTCTCCGGCATCCCGGTGGTCACCGGCGGCGGCAAGGGCATCCCCGGCAAGCTGGTCGGCATTCTCACCAATCGCGACGTGCGCTTCGCCACCGATCCGCGCCAGAAGATTTCCGAGCTGATGACGCATGAGAACCTCGTCACCGTGCGCGAGGGCGTCGGCCAGGACGAGGCCAAGAAGATCCTGCACAAGCACCGCATCGAGAAGCTGCTGGTCGTCGACGATCAGTACCGCTGCGTCGGCCTGATCACCGTCAAGGACATGGAGAAGGCGGTCGCGCATCCGCTTGCCTGCAAGGACGGCCAGGGCCGCCTGCGTGTCGCGGCTGCGACCACCGTCGGCGAGGGCGGCTTCGAGCGCACCGAGCGGCTGATCGAGGCCGGTGTCGACCTCATCGTGGTCGACACCGCGCATGGCCATTCCTCGCGCGTGCTCGAGGCGGTCAACCGCATCAAGCGGATCTCCAACGCCGTGCAGGTGATCGCCGGCAATATCGCCACCCGCGACGGCGCGCAGGCGCTGATCGATGCCGGCGCTGACGCCGTCAAGGTCGGCATCGGCCCGGGCTCGATCTGCACCACCCGCATCGTCGCCGGCGTCGGCGTGCCGCAGCTCACCGCGATCATGGATGCGGTCGAGGCGGCCAAGAAGGCCGATGTGCCGGTCATCGCCGACGGCGGCATCAAGTTCTCCGGCGATCTCGCCAAGGCGCTCGCCGCCGGCGCCGACGTCGCCATGGTCGGCTCGCTGCTCGCCGGCACCGACGAGACGCCCGGCGAGGTGTTCCTGTGGCAGGGCCGGTCCTACAAGGCTTATCGCGGCATGGGTTCGGTCGGCGCGATGGCGCGCGGCTCGGCCGACCGCTACTTCCAGCAGGACATCAAGGACACGCTCAAGCTCGTGCCGGAGGGCATCGAGGGCCAGGTGCCGTACAAGGGCCCGGTCGGCAACGTCATGCACCAGCTCGCCGGCGGCCTCCGTGCCGCCATGGGCTATGTCGGCGCCAAGGACCTCGCCGAATTCCACGACAAGGCCGAGTTCGTCCGTATCACCGGCGCGGGCCTGCGCGAGAGCCACGTCCATGACGTGACCATCACCCGCGAAAGCCCGAACTATCCGGGCGGGGCGTGAGCGAGAAGGCCGCCACGCGTCCGTCATTCCGGGGCAGCATGACGCGCGCTTTTGCGCGGCGTGCTGAACCCGGAATCTCGATATTGTCTTGCGCAATCACCTTTGCGCATCACCTCTGGATTCCGGGTTCGCGCTGACGCGCGCCCCGGAATGACGGAGGAGAGATCATCATTCCCTCGGCAACGATAAGAACATCAGGAGGAAACACCATGTCCCAAGCCAAGCGCATCGTTCTCGCCGCCCGTCCCGTCGGCGAGCCCAAGCCGTCCGACTTCCGCCTCGAGGAGCACGCCGTTCCGACGCCCGGTGCTGGCGAAGTGCTGCTGCGCACGATCTGGCTGTCGCTCGATCCGTACATGCGCGGGCGCATGAGCGATGGGCCATCCTATGCCCAGCCGGTGCCGGTCGGCGGCGTGATGGAGGCGGGCACCGTGTGCGAGGTGGTGGCCTCCAACAATCCCGGCTTCAAAGCCGGCGACATCGTGCTGGCGCGCGCCGGCTGGCAGACGCATGCGATCTCCGACGGCAAGGGCCTCGCCAAGGTCGACCCGGCGCTGGCGCCGATCTCGACCGCCGTCGGCGTGCTCGGCATGCCCGGCATGACCGCCTATACCGGCCTGCTCGACATCGGCCAGCCCAAGCCGGGCGAGACGGTGGTGGTCGCCGCGGCGTCCGGCGCGGTCGGCTCGGCCGTGGGCCAGATCGCCCGGATCAAGGGCGCCCGCGCCATCGGCATCGCCGGCGGCAAGGACAAATGCGACTACGTTCGATCCGAGTTCGGCTTCGACGACTGCCTCGACCATCGCGATCCCGATCTCGCCGCCAAGCTCAAGGAAGCCTGCCCGAAAGGCATCGACGTCTATTTCGAGAATGTCGGCGGCCCGGTGTTCGAGGCGGTATTCCCGCTGTTCAACGCCTTCGCCCGCATGCCCGTCTGCGGCCTGATCGCCCATTACAACGACACCCAGTCGGTGGCGCCGAAATGGGCCGGCGCGCTGATGCGCAACGTGCTGACCAAGCGGCTCACCATCCGCGGCTTCATCGTCTCCGACTTTGGGTCCCGCCATGGCGACTTCCTCAAGGACATGTCGGCCTGGGTCCGCGACGGCAAGGTCAAGTACAAGGAGTTCGTCACCGAGGGCCTGGAGAACGCGCCGTCCGCGTTCATGGGCCTGCTGAAAGGTGCCAATTTCGGCAAGCAGCTGGTGCGGGTCGGGCCGGACAAGGCCTGAGCCACTCCTGATGTGATTCTTAAGCCTGTCCGGAAAAAAGCGGGAACCACGGGCGCATATCGGGAGTCCTGAGGGAACCGGTTCATCCACGAGGGCCCGGCATCATGCCGGGCCTTCGACATTCCCAGGGGGATTTTCGATGTCGCTGACCATGGTGCTGCTGCCCGTCTTCGTCGAGGTCGGGCTCACCTTCGCGCTGCTGTTCTGGAACAGGACGCGGGCGCAAGCCACTGACGCCGCCGACGAATTCGGCCTGCCAACCCTGTTCTACGCCCTGATCGCGATTGCGCTGCCGCTGCGGCACGCCGATCTGGTGATCGTGCTGCTGTCCTGGGTGTTCGTGGTGACCCGCTTCGTCAATGCCGGCCTTGTCGGCGGCGCCAAGGACAGCCGCCAGCGCGGCCTCGCCTGGACCGCCTCGGCGCTGGTGCTGCTGGCGATGTGGCTGTATTTCGCCCTCAAGATCCTTCTCCTGATCTAGAACTGGACCCTGAATGACCCCCGCCGCCCGGCTGTCCGCCGCCATCGACATCATCGAAACCATCGAGGCCGACAGGGCGCCGGCGGCCAAGGCGCTGAAGGACTGGGGCACCAGCCACCGCTTCGCCGGCTCCGGCGACCGCGCCGCCATCGCGGGCCTCGTCTGGGACGTGCTGCGCCGCCGCGCCTCCAGCGCCTACCTGATGGAGGACGACACGGCGCGTGCGCGCGTGCTCGGCATGCTCAAGCTCGAGCGCGGCCTCGATGTCGCGACCATCGGTGCGATGTGCGACGGCAGCCGCTTCGCCCCGCCGCCGCTCAACGCGCAAGAGGAGAAGGCGCTGGCCACGCGCACCACCGAGGGCGCGCCGCCGCCGGTCGCCGGCGACTATCCCGACTGGCTTGATCCGTATCTCGCCGCCGTGTTCGGCGACGACCGCGTTGCGGAAGCCATGGCGATGGCCAGCCGCGCGCCGCTCGATTTGCGCGTCAACACGCTCAAAGCCAAGCGCGACAAGGTGCAGGCCTCGCTGAAGCATCTCGGCGCTGTGCCGACGCCATGGTCGCCGATCGGCCTGCGCATCACGCTCGGCGCCGACGCCCGCAATCCCGGAATCCATGCCGAGGAGGATTTCATCAAGGGCGCCATCGAGGTCCAGGACGAGGGCTCGCAGCTCGCGGCGCTGTTCACCGCCGCCAAGCCCGGCGAGCAGGTGATCGACCTCTGCGCCGGCGCCGGCGGCAAGACGCTGGCGCTGGCCGCGATGATGGGCGGCAAGGGCCGCCTGATCGCCACCGATCACGACAAGCGCCAGCTCGCGCCGATCCACGAGCGGCTGTCGCGCGCCGGCGTCCACAACGCCGATGTGCGCAGCCCGAAGGGCGACGCCGACCCGCTCGCCGATATCAAGGCCTCGGCCGATCTCGTCGTCATCGACGCCCCCTGCACGGGCACGGGGACCTGGCGCCGCAACCCCGACGCCAAATGGCGCATGCGCCCCGGCGCGCTCGAGATCCGTCTCAAGGACCAGGCCGAAGTGCTTGATCGCGCTAGCACCCTGGTCAAGCCCGGCGGCCGCATCGCCTACATCACCTGCTCGGTGCTGCAGCCCGAAAACGGCGACCAGGTCCGTGCCTTCGTGGAGCGCCACCCCGAGTTCTCCATCCAGCCCCCCGACCAGACCGCCACCGTCCTCTGGGACAAGTCCGAGGCCTTCGCCGAGGCCGCGCTAAAGACGCCGGAGGGCTGGCTGATGACCCCGCGCCGGACGGGTACGGACGGGTTCTTCGTGTCGGTGCTGAAGAAGCAGGCGTAGCCGCACCCACACCGCCGTAGGGTGGGCAAAGGCGCTGCCGCGCCATGTCCGCGCACGACAATGGCAATGGCGTCGTGCCCACCGTGTCGCCGCGGTGAACGCCGCCCGACGGTGGGCACGGCGCGCACCGGCGTGGACCAAACGGAAGGCCTGCCACGCGCCTTTGCCCACCCTACGGCCCCCCGCCGCGAACATTCCCCGCTGTCGTCCCGGGCAAGCCCCGCGCGCGTAGCGCGTGGGGCACCGACCCGGGACCCATACTCCGCGGCCGTCGTCTGGCGCGAGCTGTGGCCACAGCGTGCCCGAGCCCCGCGTCCTGTGGCTATGGATCCCGGCTCGGCGCGAACTGGCGCAATGCTGCGCATTGCCCCAGTCCGCTTGGCCGGGACGACAGCGGTGGGTGGGGTACGCACCGGTGAATCGCTTGCTGGCAAGGGTTGCGAGTCCTCCCGCCGCGGCGTAATTCCTTGCCATGACAGCCCAGCCCAACACCCCCGCCAGCGCCGCCGCCGACACCTCTGTGGCCGCGCTCCACGACAAGATCCTGATCGTCGATTTCGGCAGCCAGGTCACGCAGCTGATCGCGCGCCGGGTGCGCGAGGACGGCGTGTATTGCGAGATCGTGCCGTTCCAGAAGGCGGAGGCCGCCTTCCGCGAGATGAGGCCTAAGGCCGTGATCCTCTCCGGCGGCCCGGAATCGGTCCATGAGGAAGGCTCACCGCGCGCCCCGCAATTGATCTTCGACTCCGGCGTCCCCGTGATGGGCATCTGCTACGGCCAGATGACGATGGCCGCCCAGCTCGGCGGCACCGTCGAGGGCGGCCACCACCGCGAGTTCGGCCGCGCTGACGTCGAGGTGAAGACGGAAAGCCGCCTGTTCGAGGGCGTCTGGCAGACCGGCGAGCAGCACCAGGTGTGGATGAGCCATGGCGACCGCATCACCCAGATGCCGCCGGGCTTCTCGGTCGCCGGCGTCTCGCCGAACGCGCCGTTCGCCGTGATCCAGGACGAGGCGCGCAAGTACTACGGCCTGATGTTCCACCCCGAGGTGGTGCACACGCCTGACGGTGCCAAACTGATCCGCAACTTCGTCCGCAACATCGCCGGCCTCGGCGGCGACTGGACCATGCACGCCTTCCGCGCCGAGGAGATCAAGAAGATCCGCGCGCAGGTCGGCAAAGGCAAGGTGATCTGCGGCCTGTCAGGGGGCGTCGATTCCGCCGTCGCCGCGGTGCTGATCCACGAGGCGATCGGCGACCAGCTCACCTGTGTGTTCGTCGATCACGGCCTGCTCCGGCTCAACGAGGCCGAGACCGTCGTCGATCTCTTCCGGCACCACTACAACATCCCGCTGGTGCATGTGGACGCGTCAAAGCTCTTCCTCGGCGAGCTCGCAGGCGTCACCGACCCCGAAGCGAAGCGCAAGACCATCGGACGCCTCTTCATCGACGTGTTCGAAGCGGAAGCGAAGAAGATCGGCGGCGCCGATTTCCTGGCGCAGGGCACGCTCTATCCCGACGTGATCGAGAGCGTCTCCTTCACCGGCGGCCCCTCGGTGACGATCAAGTCGCACCACAATGTCGGCGGCCTCCCGGCCCGCATGAACATGAAGCTGGTCGAGCCGTTGCGCGAGCTGTTCAAGGACGAGGTCCGCGTGCTCGGCCGCGAGCTCGGCCTTCCCGACGTGTTCGTCGGCCGCCACCCGTTCCCGGGCCCGGGTCTCGCCATCCGCTGCCCCGGCGAGATCACGGTCGAGAAGCTCGACATCCTGCGCAAGGCCGACGCCATCTACATCGACGAGATCCGCAAGGCCGGCCTCTACGACACCATCTGGCAGGCCTTCGCCGTGCTGCTCCCCGTCAAGACCGTCGGCGTCATGGGCGACGGCCGCACCTACGACTACGTCGT
The DNA here is from genome assembly GCF_032485055.1 of Bradyrhizobium sp. SZCCHNRI20481. Lineage (NCBI taxonomy): Bacteria > Pseudomonadati > Pseudomonadota > Alphaproteobacteria > Hyphomicrobiales > Nitrobacteraceae > Bradyrhizobium > Bradyrhizobium sp. SZCCHNRI20481. Next base: position 3,742 of record NZ_JAUEUE010000008.1, on the reverse strand, counting down.
CGGCCTGCGCGCCGTCACTTCCACCGACGGCATGACCGCCGATTTCTATCCGTTCGACATGAAGTTCCTGGGCAATACGGCGACGCGCATCATCAACGAGGTGAAGGGCGTGAATAGGGTGGTGTATGATGTGACCAGCAAGCCGCCGGGGACGATTGAGTGGGAGTGAGGGGCGTAGGAATCATTGAATGGTGATCATTGCTATGCGATGCTAAGGGCTCCCTTGCCCCAACGCTTTCTTTGGCACTCTCGGACGCATAGCGAGTGAGAAAATGACTTTGGACATTCGGGGGAGCCTTAAGAATTCCAAGATAAGCTCAAATCAGTACATCGTGTTTGAAGAGTTGATTTCCAATGCAATTGACTCATTTCTAATTCGCAAGCACGTTGATGGCTCAGTTGCTGATTTGAAGGTGGAGGTCGCCGTCGAGTTTGTGCGCGCTGATTTGCTAGAGGATCTGGAATCGATTGTTATCTCTTGCAAGGACAATGGATGCGGATTGGGAGATGATCAGGTCCAGGCGTTTGTGACCAAGGATACATCCTACAAAGATGATCTTCCGATCGATGGAATCGGAAAGTGCAAAGGTGCAGGCCGGATCCAATTTTTTCATCATTTTTCGGCTTTGTTCGTCGAGAGCTACTTCAAGAGAGGTAAGGAAATCGTTCGGCGCGTGATGCGTTTTGCCGAACCAAAAAAGCAAATCAACGCGGACGATTTCCAATCTAACGTGGTGGATGATGGTCAACTAGGAACCTTCATCAAGCTTGAGAATTTTAAAGAATCTGCCAGAGCTCGTATGTCTCACGGCGAGCAGTTGAGTAGCCTGTTCTCAGCGCGCGCTCTCAAGAAGCAAATGCTCGTGGCCTTTCTCCAAAGGCTCGTTAGCCTTGAAGGTCGCCTTGGAAATTTTGAAATCAAATTCACTGCTAGGCACTGGAAGAGAGATGTGGAAGTCGAGGTGTTGGCCCGACCCGACTTGCCAAAAATTACATCTGACAAAGTCGTAATGGTAGAGGAGCAGGACCCCAAGACAGGGCAGGGCTTGGGATCTTATCAATCCTTCAAAATCTCCCACTATCAACTGGATCGCTCGATATTCGATCTTGCTAAGAATGCGATTGCCTTCTGCGCCAAGTCGTCGCCCGTCAAAGATATAACTTCTCGGTATCTTCGTACTCGCACTGAGCAGAATAGGCCAGTGGGTGGGTTTAGTCATATTGTGTTGATCGAGAGTGACTATCTCGATAGGCACGTCAATGAGCAGCGGGACGACTTCGAGGGCATTCCACAGGTGGTCCCCAACGAAGATTTTTTCTCGTCAGAGCGCTTATCTTATGGAGGGATCTACCAAGCTATAGACCCAGTTGTCGAAAGCATGGTTGTTCCGGCAGATTGGCGTAAGGATGCCGTGGTAAAGGAGGTGGCTGATCGTTTCGGCGTCAACGAAGCCATGCTGCATGATACATCTACGCGTATTGTCTATGGCGAGACGGCCCAAGCGGTAGCAGAGCGTGTACTCAAAAAGTATCAAGAGCGAGTCATAGATGAGACCGCGGAAATTTTCAGTCTGAAAGAAGAAATCATAAAATCTGAGCCGGATTCTGATGAATTCAGATCCAAAATTAACGAGCTCTCCTGGAAGTATACATCTTCGCTAAAGAACTTCGATATGGCCAATCTTTCGCAGTTGGTTGTGCGTCGCGCAGCCATAGTCGAAATACTTGAGTTGGCTTGCAGCAGGAGCTTGACAATACAGAAAGCTCCACGTGGAGGTAAGCGGAAAGATGAGGCGATAATTCACAGTATCTTTTTTCCGATGAAGGCCGATACTCAAACAGTGTCGGATCACGACATTTGGCTTCTGAGCGAGGATTATCAGTACTACGACTATATTGCCTCAGATGTTCCCCTTGCGAGTATCGCCTGGAATGAACGTGAGACAATTTTCAGTAGCGATATCGACGAGGCGTTTCGGGCATTACTCAATAAACGTGTGGTCGACAATCGGGGTAAGCGCCCGGACATAGCGATCTTTAGCAAAGAAGGCTCGGTAATCATTGTGGAATTCAAGGCGCCGGGCGTCTCGGTTGATGAGCATATTGGAGATCTTTCGGAATACGCCCATTTGCTTGCGGCAAAATCGGGTGGGAAGTTGAAGAAGATATACGGGTATCTCATAGGTGATACAGTAAATTCGTTGCGGCTCAGTGGGAGCTGGACGCCGTTTCCTACTGGGAACGGCTGGTTTCAATCTGGTCCCCTGATTGATCCGTATACGCGGCAACCTCTAGGCGAAACGTACTTTGAAATACTTCACTTTGGTGATGTGATAGAGCGCGCCAGGAGGAGAATTAGAGTCTATCAGAGCCGTTTGAAGCTCGACCTTCAGAGGGCTGGCCGCTAGCGTTGTGCCTTGCCTCCGGGAAGTTTTTTCATGACGAAGTGTCACTTGCATTCGCGTTCGCGAGGGTAAGTCCGCAAACTAGTTCGACTAATACAGAAGCTCCGTCTGGGCCGCCAGGGATTAAGAGAGCGGTAGCCATTGGAAAGGGCGCTTCGCTTCTGATCTCGTTGACGGTGCGGACGAAACGCTTGTCCGCTGATATAACGTAATCGCAGTCCGGAAGATAAGATGATAGTTGTTCGTCTACCGGAGTGCCGTCGGTCCATTTCGTAAATGTTTGATGGTAAGAGAAGGCCCATCGGAGCCATTGACGTGGGACCGCGTTCTCGGCGCACGACTGGATCCAAAAATCTGTCCAGAGAGAAGGAGCCATGTCCTGCGGATCGATCTTGAACCACGGGACAAGCCAGTCTCGGTAGGGGTTACCATCTTCCTGAATGTGAGAGGCAAAAGCTGCCAACGCGGGCCAACGCCAAGCTGAGACTTCGCTGCCCGGAGGTTGGTTTGCAAATCGTCCCATTAAGTCTTTGAGAGCGAGAGGTCCAATTCGCTTTCGTTTGCTGTCCGCTTGAACTGATTTAGAGTCAAGGCGTGCTCGCTCAAGTCTGTCGGTGAGGGTTGCGTTCGCCATCCAATCAGGATGCTCACGAACACGATTCCAGAATCCAAGCCCCGACAGCTGTTTGCCGACTCTCATTCTCCGGGTCCAATCTCGAACATTTCTCCGATAGTCTGACAGATCAGGATTTGGTGAGAGCCAATTTGGGCGAACACGACCTATCTCCGCTCGGATTTCCTCGCATTCCAAAAATGCCTCAGGCATGAGCCTAGTCCATCTCGGGGCGGTCTGTATCCTGAGAATAAGATTGCGGAGCGCGATGTTTTCAAACCGCAGGGTCTCATAAACGACGGCGGGAGCAATCGCAATTTGCGATCCGCTGCGGGACAAAGCGGACACCAGTTGTCCTTCCGCGTTAGTGTCGGCGATGGCCCGCCATACATTGGTGTCAAGGAGTATCGTAGCGGCCTTCATACTAATCGGCCTCGGCCAAGAGTTGACTGATGTCGCGGTCTTGAGTCAAATATACGGGGTCCTGCGACAAGCCCGAGCAGGATGGCGTAGCTGATATACCACTTTTCCGATCGTGACAGCGCTGAATCTATTGCCCGGATGCCTGCCCGACGGGCAATCCTTGCATGCTGCCCATACGCCAACTGCCCGTCGTGCCAGTTTGTCTCGCACTTCTCCCTTGCCACGTCGGGCAAATCACCTCCACATTCTCGCGCATCCCGGCTCGCTGAAGAGGGACGTTTCGCGATCGTCACGAGCGTCG